>NZ_JALEIK010000037.1 GCF_022770205.1 Helicobacter sp.
CTATTGAAGCAGCAAGAGCAGGAGAACACGGAAGAGGATTTGCTGTTGTTGCTGATGAAGTAAGAAAACTAGCAGAGAGAACAGGAAAATCCCTAACAGAAATTGAAGCAAATGTTAATATCCTAGTGCAAGGCGTGAATGGTATGAGTGAGTCTATAAAAGAACAAACAGATGGGATTATGCAAATTAATCAGGCTGTTGCACAATTAGAAGTGATCACGCAAGAAAATGTTTCTATTGCAAATGGAACACATTCTATTACAGAAGATGTTGGCAGTGTAGCTAAAGAAATATTAGAAGATGTGTCTAAGAAAAAGTTTTAACTTTTAATTGTGAGAATGATTGTATAATACATTTTCAATTTCTTGTATTTTTTGTAAGAAAAAATTATCTCTTTCTTGTAATGCTTTTGATAAAGTATTAGAATATTGTTGTAAATCTTCGCGTTCTATTTGGAGTTTTAAAGCGATTAAATCCTTGCTAAACTCTGGCGTATTTAGGGCAATTTCCCACCATTTTTGAATGCTGTGATGATAAAAGGGCGTGTAAGAGTTTAGGGGAGGATTGATTTTAGAGTAGATGGATTCCCAAGGTTTAGGAGTAATGTTGCCAAGATAGTGGAGAATCGCTGGATTTTTAAGGGCTTCTTTAAAGGTTTCTTGTGTGTAGGGCAGAAAATATTCTCCACAATTTAGGTTGATTGCTAGATTTTTTTCTAATGCTAGAGCATAAAATGCGCCAAGATTCCATTTAGGGTTTAATGTAAGAATTTGATTTTTAGCAATGGCATTAATTGTGTCTTGGTCGTGGTAATGGACTTCATAGGTTTTAAGGAAATTTAGGGCTTTGGATTCCATATTTTCATCGCGCCATTTTCTAAGATTGAGCAGCATTACGCCAGCATTGTAATAGGGCGCATTTTTATCAAAGGCATAAGGGCTTAAAGAAGTGCGAGAGGGAAGGGTTTTATCCGTGTTGAAATCCCCCACAGCTGCTAAGAGATTACCCTTTAAGTCAGTCTTAAAGAGTTCTCTTAAGTCGCATAGCACAAGAATATCAGTGTCTAAATACAAGCAGGTTGTAATGTCGCTAGGCAGGATGGAAGCGGACTTTAAGCGCAAATAAGTTGTATAGGAATTGTGAAGTTTGGGATAGCCTTGAAACTCTTTGTCACTCACTAAATAGGTGAAAATCTCGCAAGGGTAGGTTTTGCTAAGTTCTTTGGCTAAAGTTTGGAATCTTTTTTGATTTTTGCTTGTAATATTATCGGATAAAATATGGAAAATATACTTGCCTTCTTGTCTATTTTGCCCCCCCCCACATTTTTGTAGCATTGATAATGCTTGTGATGACAACAGCGCAAAACTTGGCGTAATTTTCATTAATATTAAAAACGATGTGAAACATTTTAAATCCTTTTTGAAACTTTAACATAATTAAAATAAGATTTTCCTAACATTTAATTTGCTAGGATTGCGCTTTTAAAAAGGATAGAAAATGCGAAATTTTTTCATAATGTTGGTGGTAGCCTTTGGTTTTTATGGTTGTGGTGATGCGGATGCAAGCGCGATAACAAGCGGTGCAAACTACACTAAAGAGCAACAAAAGGCGATGGAAAATGTGGATATTAATTCTTATAAAGAAGTGGCGGATGTGTTTAGGGAAACAGGCACGATTACAAGCGACGGGAAGCCGTATTTAATGGTTTTTGGCGCAAATGGTTGTGTGTATTGCGACCGCTTAAAAGATGTGGTCAAAGACAATGCGGATATTAAGGAAATCTTAAAGGAGCATTACGCGCCTTATTACATTAATATTAGTTATTCCAAGACGCATTTTGTGGAGTTTTTAGACAAAAGCGTGCAAACTTCAGATTTGGTTAAGCAATATAATATCGTGCCTACGCCAACGCTTGTGTTTTTAAGCCCCTTGGGCAAGGAATTGTTCGTTTATACAGGCTTTATGCCAAAGGAAAAGTTTGAAAAAGCATTGGAATTTTTCAAAAATCCAGCCTTACAAAATATGGAATCCAAAACGATTAAAAAAGCTTTTCAAGAAATTTTATAATCAGTTTTATAAGGAAGGCGGATTATGAAGCAAGTTTTTAATAGGAAGCAACTCATTGAGCATTGGAATTTAGGGCTTGATAGCTTATGGGGGGGGGGCGTATTGTCCTTAATGATGATGAAATTAATAGCCTTTTGGAGCTTCAAGCGATTATCCACAGATTAAAAGCCTTGCTCAAGGGAATTTGAAATTTTTTGTAATAAATTTTGAAAATATTGCGTAATGGCTAACTTTAGGGCAATTTATAGAAACTTACAAAAGCAAGCTGATTATCATCAAATTCCAGTAGAGCTTGCTTGGCAATTAAATTTACCCTTAAAAAAATTATAAATTTATTTGGTTACATAAAGGTGCTTCTGCGGGGGCTGCTACGATGATCTTTTTTAAAAAAATGTGGAGTTGTAATTCCACATTGTGGCGGAGATAGCTTTTAGCATATAAGGAGATGTATGAGCTAGATAAGGAAGATAAAATTGCCTATATCTATCCTCGGATTTTAAAGAGAGTCATCACAAATTTGCTTATTTAATCACAAAGAAATGTCCTATTTTTTTGGATTAATGGAATGTTACCAAGAATTTTTAAACATTGTTTAGTATTTTTTTCCTTTTATTAAGGAAATAATTTATAAAAAAACATATTAAAAATTGTGCATAAGTATTGCCAAAAGAAATCATTGTTTGTATAATTACCGCTTCCGAAATATTGCATTGACAAATGTTAATGAGTTCTTTGAAGGATAAAGTAAAATGGAAAAAATTAGACTTAAGTTAAAGGCGTATGATCATCGCGTTCTTGATCGTTCAGTGATTTCTATTGTAGAGGCTGTAAAGAGAACTGGTGCAGAAATCCGTGGTCCTATTCCACTTCCAACGAAAAAAAGACGATACACAGTCTTAAAATCTCCCCATATGAATAAAGATTCAAGAGAGCAGTTTGAAATTAGAGTGCATACAAGAATCATTGATATTGTTTCAGCAACTCCTGAAACGGTGGATAGCTTGACAAAATTAGATATGGCACCTGAAGTGGATGTAGAAGTCCGCTCAATGGGCAAGTAAGGGGGTATAAATGGAATTTTTAGTAGAAAAAATTGGAATGAGCCGAACGATTGGCAAGCCAAGTATTCCTGTAACTTTACTCAAGGTAAAAACCGCTAAAGTGTGTGCAATTTTAGAAGGCGGCAAAGCTTTAGTAGCGTATCATCAAGGTAAGAGCATTAATAAATCCATTGCAGGACAACAAAAAAAATATAATCTTGACAAAGAATATAATAAATTTGTAACGCTTGCAGTGGGTAATGCGGAAGTTGGGGATTTGGATTTATCGTCTTTAGAGAGTGCCAAAAGGGCGAAAGTTTCTTTTAATACAAAAGGGCGTGGGTTTAGTGGCGTTATGAAGCGTTGGAATTTTCAAGGTGGTCCAGCAGCACACGGAAGTAGATTCCATAGGGCGCCTGGTTCTATTGGAAATCGTGAGTGGCCAGGTCGCGTTCAGCCGGGTAAAAAAATGGCAGGACATTATGGGAATGAAAAAGTTACCGTTCAAAATGCAATTGTTTCTTTTGATAAAGAACACGGAGTGTTAGTTTTGAAGGGATCTGTTCCGGGCTTTAATGGCGCATTTGGTAAGTTGAAAATTGTAGGTTAAAGGGTTATGGAATGAGTGCAGCAATTATTTTAGATAAAAATTTAAAGAAATCTGGAGAAATACAATTACCAGAGGGCTATAAAGATATTAATGCGCACAATCTTTATCTTTATATTAAATCCTTTTTGGCATCAATGCGTGCGAATAATGCGATGGCAAAAACACGCGGCAGAGTAAGTGGTGGTGGTAAAAAACCTTGGAGTCAAAAAGGCGGTGGCAGGGCAAGAGCGGGAAGCATTACTTCACCTGTGTTTGTAGGCGGGGGTGTTGCACATGGTCCTAGCAATAATAAAAACTACAATCTAAAAGTGAACAAAAAGCAAAAAAAGCTTGCCTTGCAATATGCTTTATTAGAAAAAGCAAATAATGGTAGCTTGTTTATTGTGGATAAAGTTCAAATTGAAAGTGGCAAAACAAAAGATGCTTATGCGATGTTTAAAGCTTTGGAGCAAAGAAATACATTATTTGTTGCGGAGCTTTTTGATGAAAAAACATTTTTAGCATTTAGAAATATTAAGGATTGCTATTTGATTGATGGCGTTGAATTAAATGCTTACTTAGCGGCAACTTTTAGATCTGTGGTGATTGAAAAATCGCTTTTTGAATCTATCACTAAAGAGGGTTAAGAATGGCAAGTATTACAGATATTAAATCCATTATGTATACAGAGAAGTCTTTAAAGCTTCAAGAACAAAGTGTGCTTGTGGTGCAAACTTCTCCAAAACTAAGCAAAACGCAACTGAAAGAGGTGTTTAAAGAGTATTTTGGTGTCACACCATTATCTATTAATTCTTTAAAACAGGAAGGAAAAGTAAAAAGATTCCGCGGTGTTATCGGTCAGAGAAATGCTTTTAAGAAGTTTTATGTGAAGCTTCCAGAAGGCGCGAAAATTGAATCGTTAGCAGTATAAGGTAAGGAAAAAAAATGGCAGTTAAAACATATAAACCCTACACTCCTAGCAGGAGATTTATGAGTAATCTTAGCTCAGAAAATATTACTGCTAAAGCAAGTGTAAGAAAATTATTAGTGAAACTTCCCGTTCACGCAGGGCGTAATAATAATGGTAGAATCACAAGCCGCCACAAAGAAGGTGGAGCAAAAAAACTTTATAGAATCATTGATTTTAAACGCAATAAGTTTAATGTTGAGGGTAAAGTGAGTGCGATTGAGTATGACCCTTATAGAAATTGTAGAATCGCTTTAGTAACTTACACAGATGGCGAGAAGCGTTATATTATTCAGCCAAGTGGATTAGGTGTTGGTGATAAAGTCATTGCAGCAGAAGGTGGTTTGGATATTCGTTTAGGTTATGCGATGAAGCTTAAAAACATTCCCATTGGAACGGTGATTCATAATATTGAAATGTATCCAGGGCGTGGTGGTCAGCTTGCAAGAAGTGCAGGGGCTAGTGCGCAGCTTATGGGTAGAGAAGGTAAATATACAATTCTTAGAATGCCAAGTGGTGAAATGCGCTATATTTTAAGTGAGTGTATGGCTACAATTGGAATAGTGGGAAATGAAGATTTTGCAAACATTTCTATTGGTAAAGCAGGTCGTAATCGCCATTTAGGTGTGCGCCCGCAAACTAGAGGGGCAGCGATGAACCCAGTGGATCACCCACACGGAGGTGGTGAAGGTAAAACTGGTTCAAGTGGACATCCTGTTTCCCCTTGGGGAATGCCAGCCAAGGGTTATAAGACGCGCAGAAAAAAAGCAAGCGATAAGCTAATTATTTCAAGAAGAAAAAAATAAGGAACATCAATGGCTAGATCAATAAAAAAAGGTCCTTTTGTTGATGAGCATTTAATGAAAAAAGTCATCAAGGCAAAAGAAGCAAAAGATAATAAACCTATTAAAACATGGTCGCGTAGAAGCACGGTTATTCCTGATATGATTGGTTTAACATTTAATGTGCATAATGGTAGAGCTTTCGTGCCTGTGTATGTTACAGAAAATCACGTGGGCTATAAATTGGGTGAATTTGCGCCTACAAGAACTTTCAAAGGGCACAAAGGCAGTGTCCAAAAGAAAATTGGTAAGTAAGGGGTGATTGATGAGCAGAGCATTATTAAGATATATGCGTTTATCTCCAACAAAAGCTAGATTAATTGCTAAAGAAGTGCAAGGAATGAATGCGGAGCTTGCAATTGCATCTTTAGAATTTATGCCAAACAAAGCAGCAAGAATCATTTCAAAAGTGATTGCATCAGCGGTTGCAAATGGCGGTTATGAAGCTGAGAATGTTATTGTTTCTTCTTGTAGAGTGGATGCTGGTCCTGTGCTTAGACGCTTTACGCCACGAGCAAGGGGGAGGGCAACTCCAATTAGAAAACCAACTTCACATATTTTTGTGGAAGTATCACAACAAAGTAAGGATAAGTAATGGGTCAAAAAGTTAATCCGATTGGTCTAAGACTTGGAATCAACAGAAATTGGGAATCAAGATGGTTTCCTGCGTTTAATAGCACGCCGCAAAATATTGCTGAAGATTATAAAATTAGAAAATTCTTAAAAAAGGAACTTTATTACGCTAGCGTGAGTGATATTTTGATTGAACGCACGGCTAAAAAGGTGCGTGTTACAGTTGTTGCGGCGCGTCCGGGAATCATTATTGGCAAAAAGGGTGCAGATGTTGAAAAGCTAAAGGAATCTTTGAAAAAAATCGTAGATAAAGATATTTTTATCAATATTAAGGAAGTTAAAAAACCACAAAGTAATGCTCAGCTTGCAGCGGAAAGCGTAGCAACACAACTTGAACGCCGTGTAGCTTTTAGGCGCGCAATGAAAAAAGTGATGCAAGGTGCTATTAAATCCGGTGCAAAAGGAATTAAAGTGCGTGTTTCTGGTCGTTTAGCAGGTGCTGAAATGGCAAGAACAGAATGGTATATGGAGGGGAGAATCCCATTGCACACTTTAAGAGCAAAGATTGATTATGGATTTGCAGAAGCTTTAACAACTTATGGAAATATTGGTGTAAAAGTTTGGATTTTTAAAGGCGAAGTTTTACAAAAAGGAATCCAAACTGAAAAGCAAAACGAAGAGGGCGAAGAGAAATCAAGCCGTCCAGCTAGAAAGAGAAGGGGGCAATAATTATGTTAATGCCAAAAAAAACAAAATACAGAAAGCAGATGAAAGGAAGGAATCGTGGCAAAGCATTCCGTGGAACTTCATTGGCATTTGGTGAGTTTGGAATTAAAGCAGTTGAGCACGGAAGGATTGATTCTCGTCAAATTGAAGCAGCGCGTATTGCTATGACGCGTGCGACAAAAAGAACAGGTATGGTGTGGATTCGTGTTTTCCCAGATAAGCCTTTAACTGCAAAACCTCTTGAAACAAGAATGGGTAAGGGTAAAGGTGCTGTTGATAAATGGGTAATGAATATTAAGCCCGGTAGAATCATTTATGAAATGGGAAGTGTGGATGAAACGCTTGCAAGAAGCGCATTAGCTCTTGCGCAAAGTAAGCTCCCTTTTAAGACAAAAATTGTAACAAGAGAGGGTGAGAATGAAATATACTGAGATTAGCACAAAAACATTTGAAGAATTAAATGCTTTATTAAAAGAAAAAGAAACATTTTTGTTTGAGTTGCGCTTAAAATTAAAAACAATGCAATTGACAAATTCTAGTGAAATAAGAGTTGCAAGAAAAGATATTGCTAGGATTAAGACAGCTCTGAATGCAAAAAGGAGGGCGTAAATGAGCAATGCACAACCACATAAAAGAGTGATTGCCGGTAAAGTAGTTACAAAGACGGGCGATAAAAGTGTAACAATTCTTGTTGAAAGGCGCGTTACACATTTGAAATATAGAAAAATTGTTAAAAGATTTAAACGCTATATTGTGCATGATGAAAATAATAGCGTAAAGGTTGGCGATGTGATTGAGGCAATTGAATGTAAGCCGCTTTCAAAAAGAAAAGCTTTTACACTCCATAAAGTTGTGTCTGTAGGAGTTGAATTATGATTCAAAGTTTTACAAGATTAAATGTTGCTGATAATAGTGGCGCAAAAGAAGTGATGTGCATTAAGGTTTTAGGTGGAAGTAAAAGACGCTATGCAACAATTGGAGATGTGATTGTTGCTTCTGTGAAGAAAGCTTTGCCTAATGGAAAAGTCAAAAAAGGGCAAGTTGTTAAGGCGGTTGTAGTGAGGACAAAGAAAGAATTGCATCGTGAAGATGGTGCATTAATCCGCTTTGATGACAATGCAGCTGTGATTTTAGATAGCAAAAGAGAACCTATTGGAACGCGTATTTTTGGACCAGTTGGTAGAGAGATTCGTTATGCTAATTTTATGAAAATCGTATCATTGGCGCCGGAGGTATTATAATGGCAAAATTTAAAATTAAGAAAGGTGATTTAGTAGAAGTAATCACTGGAGATGATAAAGGCAAAAAAGCAAAAATTTTGCGTGTATTGCCTAAAACTTCACAAGTGATTGTGGAGGGTTGCAAAGTGGCAAAAAAAGCCGTAAAGCCAAGTGATAAGAATCCAAAAGGTGGTTTTGTGGATAAAGAAATGCCAATGCACATTTCAAATGTTAAGAAAGCGGAGGATTAATTAATGTTTGCACTCAAAACTGCTTATAAAAATGAAATTAGAGCAAAGCTAACAGAAGAATTAGGAATCAAAAATCCTATGCTTTTACCCAAGCTTGAAAAAATCGTCATTAGCGTGGGTGCTGGTATGCACGCAAAAGACACAAAAATTATGCAAAATATTGCGGATACTATTTCGCTAATTGCTGGGCAAAAAGCAGTGATTACGCTTGCAAAGAAATCTGTTGCGGGATTTAAAATGCGTGAGGGAATGCCAATGGGTGTGAAGGTTACACTAAGGGGTAATCAAATGTATAACTTTTTAGAAAAGTTAATTGTCATTGCGCTTCCAAGAGTGAAAGATTTTCGTGGGATTTCGCGCAATGGGTTTGATGGAAGAGGAAATTATAGTTTCGGTATTGATGAACAATTAATTTTCCCAGAAGTAGTGTATGATGATATTATGGTAAGCCACGGAATGAATATCACATTTGTAACTTCAACTACAAATGATAAAGAAGCTTTTAAATTACTTGAACTCTTTGGCTTGCCTTTTGCAAAAGGAAGAAATAATGGCTAAAAAATCTATGATTGCAAAGGCGGCAAGAAAGCCTAAATTTAAAGTGAGAGCATACACAAGATGTTCTATTTGTGGAAGACCGCATTCTGTTTATAGAGATTTTGGTATTTGTCGTGTTTGCCTGCGTAAAATGGGAAATGAGGGCTTGATACCTGGACTTAGAAAAGCAAGTTGGTAAGGGAGAGTCAAATGGTAAATGATATTATTGCAGATTCATTGACAAGAATTAGAAATGCAAGTATGCGTCGTTTGGATACGACAAATTTGTATTATGCAAAGATTGTTGTGTCTATTTTAGAAGTCTTTCAGGCAAAAGGCTTTATTGAGGGTTTTAAGGTTATTGAGCAAGACAAAAAACAATCCATTAATGTTGTGTTAAAGTATGATGAAAAAGGGTATTCTGTGATTAATGAAATCACTAGAATTTCAAAGCCCGGAAGACGCGTTTATAAGGGAAGAAATGAACTTAAACGCTTTAAAAATGGTTATGGAACGATTGTCGTGAGCACAAGTAAGGGTGTCATTGCTAATGAAGATGCTTATAAGGCAAATGTGGGTGGTGAAGCCCTTTGCAGTATTTGGTAGGAGAGTGTAATGTCAAGAGTTGGAAAGAAACCTATTAGCATTCCAAGTAGTGTTCAAGTGAGCATTGAAGGAAGCAAAATAGTTTTTAAGGGTGGTAAGCTAACAAAAGAGTTAGAAACTTATGGGCGTGTTGGAATCGCTTTTAAAGAGGGAGAGTTAAGTTTCTCTTTAAATGGTGATAATGCGCAAGCTAGGGCGTATTGGGGAACTTATAGAGCCTTAGCAAATAATATTGTTGTTGGCTTAACAGAGGGTTTTAGTAAGCAATTAGAAATTAATGGTGTGGGTTATAAAGCAGCCATCAAGGGTAAAGTTTTAGAGCTTGCACTTGGATTTTCTCATCCTATTAACTATGACATTCCAGAAGGTGTTGAAATTAGCGTTGATAAGAATATTGTGATTATCAAAGGTTCTGATAAACAACAAATTGGGCAAATTGCAGCTGAGATTAGAGAGTTTAGACCACCTGAGCCTTATAAAGGTAAAGGTGTGAAATATTCTGATGAGCGCATTATTCGCAAAGCGGGTAAAACTTCTAAGAAATAAGGATTAATAATGACAAGTAAAATTATTAGAAAGAAAAGAAGTTTAAGGCTTAAAAGAAAGCTTCGGGTGCGTGCTAAAGTTTTTGGGTGTGCTACAACTCCTAGATTAAGTATTTTTCGCTCAAACAGATATTTTTATGCACAAGTGATTGATGACACAAAGGGTGCAACTCTAGTCAGTGTTGATGGTAAAAAAATGGGCTTAAAAAATAATAAAGAAGATGCAAAAAAAATTGCCGTTGCATTGGCAGATAGCCTTAAAAAGGCAAATGTCTCTGAGGTTCTTTTTGATAGAAATGGATATTTGTATCACGGCGTTGTTGCAAGTTTTGCTGATTCTCTTCGTGAAAACGGAATCAATCTGTAGGGGTAATTATGGAAATTAATAGAGAAGAATTTGAAGAATATGTTGTAAATATTGGGCGTGTTACAAAGGTTGTTAAAGGTGGGCGAAGATTTCGCTTTAATGCTTTAGTGGTTGTCGGGAATAAGGCAGGCTTGGTTGGCTTTGGATTAGGCAAGGCAAAAGAAGTTCCTGATGCAATTAAAAAAGCCATTGATGATGCGTTTAAGAATATTATTAAAGTCAATATTAAGGGGACTACAATCGCTCATGATGTGCAAGAAAAATATAACTCAAGTATTGTTTTGCTTAAACCAGCAAGCGAAGGAACGGGTGTTATTGCGGGTGGTTCAGTGCGTCCAGTGTTGGAAAAGGCAGGGATTAAGGATATTTTGACAAAATCTTTGGGTTCAAATAATCCTTATAATGTTGTGCGTGCAACTATTGATGCCCTTTCTAAGGTAAAAGTGTAAGGAGATTGTATGGCATTAGAAAATTTAGCACCTGCTAAAGGTAGTGTGAAAAAAATTAAAAGAGTAGGGCGCGGACAGGGTAGCGGTATGGGAAAGACTTCTACAAGAGGTGGCAAGGGACAGACTGCAAGAACAGGCTCTAAACAAAAAAGAGGTTTTGAAGGTGGGCAACAGCCTTTGCAACGCCGTTTGCCAAAGATTGGTTTTAAGAGCCGTGTTGAAAAGCCTTATGTAATTAATGTAGATGTTATCAAAGTGATAGCAGGTTTAGCAGAAATTACTTTTGAGAGCATAAAGAGAGTGCATAAATTTCCATCTTACACAACGAAAATTAAACTCATTGGTGTAGAAGCTAAAAATCTTGTAGCAAAAATTAAAGATGAAAGAATTACAACAAGCGGACAAAAATAATGAACAAGGCAATTGTTAATAAGATTCTTATTACACTAGGCTTTCTTTTAACTTACCGCGTATTGGCATATGTTCCAGTGCCGGGTGTTGATACAATGGTAATTAAATCATTTTTTGATAATAACGCATCCAATGCGCTTGGGCTATTTAATATGTTTAGTGGTAATGCTGTGGAACGCCTTAGTATTATTTCTCTAGGGATTATGCCTTTTATTACTGCTTCTATCATTATGGAGCTTTTATCTGCTACTTTTCCAAATCTTGGTAAAATGAAAAAAGAGCGCGATGGTATGCAAAAATATATGCAAATTATTCGTTATGCAACAATTGTGATAACCATTGTTCAGGCAGTTGGTGTGTCCATTGGACTTAAGAGTTTAGGGACTGGGGCAAATGGTGCAATAATGATTGATATGGATGTATTCATTGCAATTTCTGTTCTTTCTATGCTTTGTGGGACAATGCTTCTTATGTGGATTGGTGAGCAAATCACACAAAGGGGGATTGGAAATGGGATTAGCTTGATTATTTTTGGTGGAATTGTTTCTGGAATCCCTAGCGCAATCGCTGGAACATTTAATCTTGTGAATACCAACCAAATTAGTTGGTTTGCTTTGCTCTTTATTGCGGCAATTATTATTGTCACTGTGGCTTGTATCATTTATGTGGAGCTTGGAGAAAGAAGGATTCCAGTATCCTATTCACGCAAAGTTGTAATGCAAAATCAGGATAAGCGGATTATGAATTACATTCCTATTAAAATGAATCTTAGCGGAGTGATTCCGCCTATTTTTGCATCTGCTCTTTTAATGTTTCCGGGCACAATTTTACAAAGTTCCTCTAATAGTGTCGTAATGCAAATTGCAGATTTCTTAAACCCTAATGGCTATACTTATAATGTGTTGATGTTTTTCTTTGTGATGTTTTTTGCGTATTTTTATGCTTCTATTGTGTTTAACCCAAAAGATATTTCAGAAAATTTAAAACGGCAAGGCGGCTTTATCCCGGGAATCCGTCCAGGTGAAGGCACTGCAAATTTTTTAACAGATATTGCAAATAAGCTCACACTTTGGGGGGCTTTGTATTTAGCTCTTATTGCGACATTGCCTTGGATTTTAGTAAAAGCCTCTGGTGTGCCTTTTTATTTTGGGGGAACAGCGGTGTTAATTGTGGTGCAAGTTGCTGTGGATACGATGCGCAAGATTGAAGCGCAAATTTATATGAACAAATATAAAACATTAAGTGCAGTGGGTTTGTAAAATGGCAATAGCAATTAGAAAGCCTGATGAGATTAACGCATTAAAGGCGGCAAATAGAATCGTTGGAAAAACTCTAAACCATTTAAAAGCGCAGGTTAAGCCGGGTGTTTCACTCAAAGAATTGGATCAAATGTGTGAAGAGATGATTCGTTCTTGTGGAGCGATTCCATCTTTTAAGGGTTTGTATGGTTTTAGTGGCTCTGTTTGTGCGTCGGTTAATGAGGTGATTATCCACGGAGTTCCAACAGATTATAAATTACAAAATGGAGATATTGTTGGGCTTGATATTGGAACGCAGCTGAATGGTTGGTATGGTGATGGCGCAATAACTTGTGGTGTTGGTGAGATTTCACAGGCTGATCAGCGTTTGATTGCTTGCTCTAAAGATGCTTTGTATTTTGCAATTTCTCAAATTAAAGTGGGAATGCACTTTAAAGAACTCAGTGCAATTTTAGAGCAGTTTATTTTGGAATATGGATATGTTCCCTTGCGTGGTTTTTGTGGGCATGGAATTGGTAGAAAGCCACACGAAGAGCCAGAGATTCCCAATTATTTGGAAGGAAAAAAAGCCAAACAAGGCGATAAAATTAAAGAGGGAATGGTGTTTTGTATTGAACCTATGGTTTGTCAAAAAGATGGAGAGCCAAGAATTTTAGAGGATGATTGGAGTGTTGTTTCAGCTGATGGTTTAAGAGGTAGTCATTACGAACACACAGTTGCAATCGTTAATGGGAAAGCGGAAATTTTATCCGTAGAGTAATTATAAAAGGAACATAGTGGCAAAAGATGATGTAATTGAGGTAGATGGAATCGTAAAAGAAGCATTGCCAAATGCAACCTTTCGTGTGGAGCTTGAAAATGGACATATCATTTTGTGCCATATTGCAGGGCGTATGCGTATGCATTACATTAAGATTCTACAAGGCGATAAGGTTAAAATTGAACTCACTCCTTATAGTTTGGATAAAGGAAGAATTACTTTTAGATATAAGTAGTTTTTAATAACTCTTTAAGTATAATCTGCGCTTTATTGCAAAAAATGTTTTGCATAGTCGTTTGGGTGTTTGGAAATGCCTTAGAGGACTATAAACTCAATGCCTAATGTTTAGGAAGTAATAAACAATTTTAAGACATTCCAAGTAATGGGATTTCCCATAAAGCAATATTCATTAAGGCATAGCCTTTGGAAGTAGGAGTAAGTTATGAAAGTTAGGACTTCTGTCAAAAAAATGTGTGACAAATGTAAGGTTATTAAAAGAAAAGGCGTGATTCGAGTAATTTGTGAGAATCCAAAACATAAACAAAGACAAGGTTAAAAGGAAAAATAATGGCGAGAATTGCTGGTGTTGATTTGCCCAAAAAAAAGAGAATTGAATATGCTTTAACTTACATTTATGGTGTGGGTTTAAAGACTTCAAGAGATATTTTAAATGCAGTAAAAATCTCTTATGACAAAAGGGTTCAAGACCTTAGTGAGGATGAAATTTCTTCTATTGCAAAAGAAATTCAAGCTCATCATATCGTAGAGGGTGATTTGCGCAAAAAAGTTACAATGGACATTAAAGCTCTTATGGATTTAGGAAGCTATCGTGGTTTAAGACATCGTAAAGGACTTCCTGTTCGTGGTCAAACAACAAAAAATAATGCAAGAACACGAAAAGGAAAGAGAAAAACCGTTGGTAGTGCATCAAAATAGGAGTAGATAATGGCAAAAAGAAATGTAAATAAAAAAAGAGTGGTGAAGAAAAATATCGCAAGAGGTATTATTCATATCTCTGCTGCTTTTAACAATACAAGTGTAACCATTACTGATGAAATGGGCAATGTGATTTGTTGGAGTACAGCAGGTGCATTAGGATTTAAGGGCAGTAAAAAATCTACTCCTTATGCAGCACAGCAAGCAGTAGAAGATGCAGTTTCTAAAGCAAAGGAACACGGAATCAAAGAATTAGGTGTTAAGATTCAAGGTCCAGGAAGTGGTCGTGAAACTGCGGTAAAAAGCTTGGGAAGCATTGAGGGAATCAAAGTTTTATGGTTTAAAGATGTAACACCATTGCCACATAATGGCTGCCGTGCGCCTAAAAGAAGAAGAGTGTAAGGAGAGAGAATGGCAAGATACAGAGGTCCTGTTGAGAAGATTGAAAGAAGATTTGGTGTTAGTCTTGCATTAAAAGGTGAGCGTAGATTAGCAGGTAAAAGTGCATTAGATAAGCGTCCTTATGCTCCAGGGCAACACGGGCAAAGACGCGGAAAAATTTCAGAATATGGAATCCAATTGCGTGAAAAGCAAAAAGCAAGGATGATGTATGGTGTTTCTGAAAAACAATTCCGTGCAATTTTTATAGAAGCAAATCGGTTAGAAGGGAACACGGGAGAAAATCTAGTGAAGCTAATTGAAAGAAGATTGGATAATGTTGTGTATAGAATGGGATTTGCGACGACAAGAAGATTTGCTAGACAGCTTGTTGTGCATGGGCATATTTTAGTAGATGGTAAGAGGCTTGACATTCCTTCTGCTCTAGTTGGCGTTGGGCAAAAGATTGAAATTTGCGAAAAAACTAAAAAGAATCCACAGATACAAAGAGCGATTGAATTAACAAAACAAACTGGGATTGCTCCTTGGGTGGATGTGGATCAAGATAAAGTGTTTGGAATTTTTACGCGTCTTCCAGAGCGCGAAGAGGTGGTTATTCCAATTGAAGAAAGGCTCATTGTTGAGTTGTATTCTAAATAATTTCTAGGAAAGGGTTAGTATGAAAAGTATTAAAACTTCTCCGCATGTTCCAACCAAAATTGAAGTTAAAGAAGTTGGTATTAATAAGATAGAAATTACAGCATATCCTTTTGAAGCAGGATATGCAATCACTTTAGCACATCCTTTGCGCCGTTTATTGCTTGGTAGTTCTGTGGGATTTGCTCCTATTGCGTTAAGAATTGAAGGTGTAGCGCACGAGTTTGATTCTGTGCGTGGTGTGGTAGAGGATGTATCGCACTTGATTGTAAATCTTAAGACAATCCGTTTTAGAGTTAAAGAAGAGCTTGAGAGTGTTAGTGTTGATTATAAATTTACAGGTCCAAAAATCATTACTGGTGAGGATTTAGCAAATGATTTAGTGGATGTTGTAACGCCTAATATCCATTTAGCAACAATCAATGAGGATGCAGTTTTAAGTTTTTCTATCATTGTGCGCAAGGGGATTGGTTATGTTCCTAGTGAGGATATTAGAAATGTGATTCCAGAAGGGTATATGCCATTAGATGCTTATTTTACTCCTGTTACCAATGTAACCTATGAAACAGAGAATGTGCTTGTAGAAGATGATCCAAACTATGAAAAAGTTGTGTTTAATATTCAAACAGACGGACAAATTGAACCTTTGACTGCATTTAAAAATGCGTTGAGTGTTATGCACAAACAAATGGCGATTTTTAATTCTGAGCTAGATATTGAAGTGCCTGAAATTAATAATGGAGAGGAAGATCATCCAGAAATTAAAATGCTCTCACAGAGTATTGATAATTTAAATTTTAGCGCAAGGTGCTTTAATTGTTTAGATCGTTCTGGCATTAAATATTTAGGCGAGCTTGTATTGTTAAGTGAGGATCAAATTAAAAATATCAAAAATCTAGGTAAAAAATCTTTAGATGAAATCACAGCAAAATTAGAAGAGTTAGGTTATCCTATTGGCAAAGCAATTGCAGAAGATTTAACTGCTCTCCTTAAGAAGAAATTTTCTAATTAAAGGATAAGAAATGAGACATAGACACGGATATAGGAAGCTAGGGCGCACAAGCTCTCATAGAAAGGCTTTATTAAAAAATCTTTCCCTTGCTTTGATTGCTAGCGGAAAAATTGAAACAACTTTACAAAAAGCAAAGGAATTGCAAAGCTATTTTGAAAAGTTAATTACAAAAGCAAGAGTAGGGGATTCTATGGCGCATCGTTTAGTATTCTCTTACTTGCAACATAAAGAATCTGTCAAAAAGCTTGTTACAGAAATTGCTCCTAAGTATGCCAATAGAAGTGGCGGTTACACAAGAATTATTAAGACAAGATTAAGAGTCGGTGATGCTGCGCAGATGGCAATCATTGAGCTTGTATAACTTCTTTAAGATTCCATATTGGAATCTTATTCTTTCTTAAATTTCTCTTTTTATCTTTTTTGGATTCCATATTTTTTAGCTTTACACATATGCGTGTAAAAACATAAATCAGAGTTTTAAAAAGTTGGAATCTAAAATGAAACGCATTTCTAATTCCAATTTTAGAAGAAAAAAGTAAAGATTATTCAATAATCTTTGGAACAATAAAGAAATTATCTTCTACGCTTGGTGCGTGCTCTAACACATTTTTAGCAATTTCAGGTTTGGATTCTATAATGTCTTGGCGCATAGGAAGTTTGGAATTGAGCGGATTAAAAGAAGCAGGGATGTCTTCTAAATTTAGAGCATTAATATTTTCTACAAAATTGACAATTTCGCTTAAATGGTTTTTTGTCATCTCTAGCTCCTCATCCTCTAGTGTGATTCCACCTAGCTTTGCAAGTTTATTTAGTAGTGCTGTGTCAATTAGCATTCAATCTCCTTGTAGTGTTTAAGATAAAGCATAAGAATTTTAATCGCACGCATTACGATGCGGTGGACTTCTTTTTTGCTTGGGCAAGTGTAATGTGGAATCATAATCGCATTAATAAGATAGGGTTCAATGATGAGATTTGTAAAAACGCGCAAACTCTCACCAATATTTCTAATTCCTATATTATGCGTGGCATTGTAATCTTCTAACGCCTTTAAAAAGAAGTGATGCGTGCGATCTACGGCGATATGATGAAAGATTTCAATTAGCTCTGGATTCTTATAACCTTCAATGATGATAAGGCGCATAAAAGCGATATTTTCTTTACTGGTAATTTGATGAATCAATCGCACACCAATGCGGTAAAAATACTCTTCTAAATTAGCATATGGAATCATAATTTCAGAGAAGTCCTTATCTAAAGCGTCAATAAACTCTTGTCCGTTTTCCCTAATGGCTTCAGAAAAGAGTGTTTTTTTATCGTTAAACATTTTATAAATGGTAGTTAAAGATCCGCCTGTTTCTTTTACAATCATTTGCAAGCTAGTTTTTTCATAACCATATTGTAAAAAAAGATTCCACGCTGTGCTTAGAATTTTCTCTTGCTTTTCTATGCTTTTCTTTGTTTTTAATTTGTTTGGTGCATCTTTTTTAGTTTTTTGATCTTTTGTGTGTGTAATGCTTTTTATACGCACATTCTTAAGATTTTTTTGAGAGTCTTTGCTCACATCTATTCCTTGCAATGCAATCTGCCTAGAATTCTATAAAAAAAGAACTTAATATCAACTGCATTTAAAAACTTTTGATTTATCATTAGCAAAATATTTTGTGTAAGGAATGGCAAGTGAAAAAAGAAACAAAAACCTATCGCCCAAATGTTGCAGCCATTATCCTTTCCTCTAAATACCCGCTTGAATGTGAGCTTTTTATTGCAAGTCGCACGGATATTAAAAATGCTTGGCAGTTTCCACAAGGTGGTATTGATAAATCAGAAACTCCAAGAGAGGCTTTATTCCGTGAGCTCAAAGAGGAGATAGGAACGGATAAGATTGATGTTGTTGCAGAATATCCTGAGTGGATTAGCTATGACTTCCCAAGTCAAGTTGTCAAAAAAATGTATCCTTATGATGGACAAATTCAAAAATATTTTCTTGTGCGCTTACAAGAGCAAAATGAGATTAATATTCATACAGAAAAACCAGAGTTTGATGCATATAAGTTTGTTCAGGTGGAGGATTTGTTTAACCACATAACCTATTTTAAACGCCCTGTGTATCGGCAAGTTTTAGAATATTTTAAAAGAAAGGGTTATTTGTAATGTTGATTGTGCAAAAATATGGGGGAACAAGTGTTGGGGATTGTGAAAGAATCCAAAATGTTGCACAACGCGTCCTTGAGGCAAAAAAAGCTGGGAATAGCGTTGTTGTAGTAGTCTCTGCAATGAGTGGGGAAACAGATAAACTCTTAGGTTATACGCAGTTTTTCTCACGCCTTCCAAATGCGCGTGAAGTGGATATGGTGTTAAGTGCTGGGGAGCGTGTAACTAGTGCATTGCTTGCGATTGCGCTAGAAGAGTTAGGATATAAGGCGATTTCTCTTAGCGGAAGGGGTGCGGGAATGGTTACAGATTCTTCGCACACAAAGGCAAGGATTGCATCCATTGACACAACGCGCTTGAATGATTTATTGGCAAAGGATTACATTGTTGTTGTTGCTGGGTTTCAAGGCGTTACGCAAAAGGGAGCTGTTACAACGCTTGGGCGTGGCGGAAGCGATTTGTCTGCTGTTGCGTTAGCGGGGGCATTGCAGGCGGATTTGTGTGAGATTTATACTGATGTTGATGGAGTTTATACTACAGATCCTAGGATTGAACCTAAGGCAAAAAAGATTGATAGAATTAGTTATGATGAGATGCTAGAGCTTGCATCAATGGGGGCTAAAGTTTTGTTAAATCGCTCCGTTGAAATGGCAAAGAAGCTCAATGTTAATTTGGTAACAAGAAATAGTTTTAATCATAATAAAGGAACATTCATCACAAAGGAAGAAGAAATTATGGAACATCCAATTGTTAGCGGAATCGCATTAGATAAAAACCAAGCAAGAGTGAGTATTTGTAATGTGGAAGATAGACCTGGGATTGCAGCAGAGATTTTTGGTGCATTATCAGAAGCAAATATTAATGTGGATATGATAGTCCAAACTATCGGGCGTGATGGTAAAACAGATTTAGATTTTACTATCCCGGAGGTGGAGTTAGAAAACACAAAGCGCGTTTTAAAAGCATTTGAAAATAATAATATAGAAAGCATTGATTATGATTCTGATATTGCTAAAGTGTCTATTGTGGGTGTGGGAATGAAATCCCATAGTGGTGTGGCGGCAAAGGCGTTTCAAGCATTAGCAGAGGACAATATTAATATTATGATGATTAGCACAAGTGAGATTAAAATTTCAATGATTATTGCTTTAAAATATGCAGAGCTTGCAATCCGCACGCTACATAGTGTCTATGCGCTGGAGCAATAATGCAAGATTTATCTAGCTGGGTTTTGCAAACTTTACGCCACGATGCAAGCCATCCTATTTGGCTTGAGGAGCGTAAGTTTGAATGGATTCCGCTTTTAAAACGCGCATTGCAAAGAATCTTTAATGGTGAGAGTTTAATTCTTATTGCAGACTATGAGAGGGAATGGTTTATACACTATGTGGTGCAATCCATTAATCGCTCTAATAATCGCCCTTATGTGCCTATAATTGCTATTAATGCGCTTTTTCCAAAAATTGATAAAATCTCGCATAAAGATGAAACGGAAATTGCGCTCATCCACGATTATTTGAGCAATATTTTTTCACATAAATATTCTTTTTGGTATGTAGGACGCAATGATGCATCGCGTGCTAAGCTTGCATTAAGCCAAGAAGATGGATTTTTGTGGATGTTTGATACAAATTTGCAAAATAGTTTCACATTGCAATCTACGGATGCTTTAGTGGATATTAAGTTGATTCAAATGTATAGAATCTTTAATTTAGCACTTGAAGCGGTAATGTTTGGGAATGTGCGATTGGATTAGGTGTAAAATGGAGATAAAAATCGGGCATATTGAACTTGTTAATGATCCTATTGAGAGTGCAAATGTGTATTTTCACACACAAGAACCCCAAAATACGCGTTTATTTTGCGCTAATGAGTTAGACATTGACACTGCGCGTGCAATCATTGATGAGAGCTATATCGCAAGTGAAGGGATAAAACAGATTCTAATTGCAGCCCTAAGCTATAATGCATATGCGCAAAATGCACTTTTAAAAGTGCTTGAAGAGCCACCAAGTGGCACGATTTTTATCATTTATACTAAAATGAAATCCTTGCTTTTGCCCACAATGCGCTCAAGATTGCCTGTGATAAATCGCTCCCAAGTGCAACGCTTGCCACATTTTTCACTTTCGCTAAAAACGCTAAATTTAGAAAGCGTGTATCAGTTTTTAAAAGAACGGGAAAAGGAATTTAACAATCCGTTTTTAAAAGAAGAGGTTCAAAGTTTATATTTGGATTCCATTAAATATGGTTTAAGTTTTTCTCTCAAAGAGGCGCAACTTTTTGAAAAGGCTTTATTTTGGGGGCATCAATATGAAAGTGTAAGCAATGTTTTTGCTCCGCTTTTACTTCTTGTTTTGCGCAAGAAAAAACAACAATTTAGCGCAACGCTTAAAAGTTAGAAAAAAGATGGCATTTGTGCAGTATTTAGAGGATTCTAAACTTGCTTTAGAGCAGCTAAATTGCGATAGTGTGGGCTATGGAATCTTATGCAATAAAGATAGGGTGTTTAATTTTTTGATTAAAGATTTAAAAACCCCTGCTGCGCATATTTTAAAGCAAGAAGCATTGGCGGTTGGAGCGGACTTTGCCTTGCCAAAAGATGCAATTCTTTATGCGAGGGAATTTTATAGTGGAATCTTAATGCTAACACGCTCTCAAGCAAAGGCACTCTTAAAAAAGCTAAAAATGCAGCCTTTTGGATTAAAAAAGGTGGCACAAGAGTTGGAATCGCATTTAGGATTCCATAATTTTGCGCCAAAGATTATGGGTGTGGTAAATATCACGCCTGATAGTTTTTATGAAAAATCGCGTAAAAACTCTAAAGACGCCAAAACAGAGATTTTAAAAATGCTAGAACAGGGCGTGCATATCCTAGATATTGGTGCGGCAAGCACGCGTCCTGGAAGTGCTTGGGTTAGTGAGGAGGAAGAGCATACGAGATTAAGTGGGATTTTAGAATTTATAAAAGAGCAAAAAATCTATAAAAAGGCAATTTTAAGCATTGACACTTACACTCCAAGCGTGGCGAAAAAATGCTTAGATTATGGCTTTATGATGATTAATGATATTACAGGTTTTAGCAATGCAAAAATGCTAGAAGCAGTTAGGGGTTATGATTGTGAGTGTGTGGTTATGCATATGCAAGGAAGCCCAAAGAAAATGCAGGAGAATCCTAGTTATAAGGATTTGTTTTTAGAAATAGATACATTTTTTGCTAAACGCATTGCGGCTTTGGTTGCGCAGAATAACACAAAAATTATTCTTGATGTTGGAATCGGATTTGGAAAAACGCTAGAGCATAATTGCGCATTGATTCAACATTTGGGGCATTTTTTACATTTTGGTTATCCGCTTTTAGTTGGGGCAAGTCGTAAAAGTATGATTGATAAAATCACGCCTTGTGAGGTTGAAAAGCGTTTAGCTGGCACTTTGGCAATCCATTTACAATCCTTAAATCACGGAGCAAGCATTGTCCGCTGCCACGATACTTTTGAACATTTGCAGGCTTTAAAAGTGTGGCAAGCAATCCAAAATGTCCCTTTGCAAGTGCTTTAGAGTTTTAAAGGAGGAGTTGTGTTAAGCCGTAATGAGATAATTGCGCAGTTAATGCAGTATGGGTATGCCAAAGATACATTAGACAAGATGCAAACAATAGAGTTAGAGCATCTTTTTAAGCAGCATAGCAAAGAGAGAATTACAGGTTATTTAGAGATTCTTAAGCAAAATGAAGTTGTTGAGATTGCTGTTGAGGATGATACAGACTATATTGAAGAGGAGATTGGAAAGATTTATTATGCGATTTCTGGAGAGGAGGTGAATTTTGTTAGCCTTTATGATGCGATTGAAAAAGTTTTTGATCACTATGACTTAAATGAAACTATTGAGCTTGTGCTTTCACAATCTAGCGATAAGCGTTGTAGGCAAATGACACAGATTGTGGAGATTGCATACAGAGCATACCAAGAAGCGTTATTAGCAGAGATTGAGCGTTTTTGTGAATTTTATCCGCCCCAAGAGCGTTTTGAGCAGATGCAGTTTTATAGCTCTAAGCGGGCAGATATTGCATTTTTGCGTCAAAGTATCCAAACAATGCGCTTGCAGAATAATCAAGAGAGTCTTAGTAGAATTGCACAACAGAAGTTTGCAATTATTCACGATTATTATCCGGATATTATGTATGAAAGTTACGAAGAATATTATGAGAATGATGAAGAGAAGGACGCAATTATTGGGCGCATTATGGCATTAACTAGAGCTTATAAGCGTGCACAACTTAAAACCAAAAAATTTCAGATTTTAAAGCATATGGAGCGTGTTTTATTGGAGGATAAGGAGCGCGAGAAAGAGGAGAAGGCACTTATTAAGCAGTATGTCAAGAGAGTTGGTGAAGCAATTGCGCAAGAAGATGAGTTAATGTTTGGAGAAACTATTAAAGAAGCTTTAAAGGTTTTAGATGAGCGTGATGTGCAATATATCGTGGAGCATTTTGATCTTTCAAGCAATCCTTTAATTTTGCAACGCTTTAATATTATTATGCGTGATAATCGTCCAAAATAGGGAAAGAAATGATAAGATTGGAATCCATTAAGATTAAAGAAGACTGGAAAAAGGTTTTAGAGAAGGAATTTCTCTCTCCTTATTTTTTAGAGATTAAAAGGCGCTATGTGGAAGCAAAATCTAAAGGAGCGGTGATTTATCCCCCAGCAAATCTAACTTTTAATGCCTTTAATTCCACGCCTTTTGAAAAGGTAAAAGTTGTTCTTCTAGGGCAAGACCCCTATCATAATCCTAAGGAAGCAATGGGGCTATCCTTTTCTGTGCCACAAGGAATTAGGATTCCACCTTCTTTGCGTAATATTTATAGGGAGCTTGAAGCAGATTTAGGGATTTTACAGAGTCAAAGTGGAGATTTGAGTGCTTGGGCTAGGGAGGGGGTGCTGCTTTTAAATAGTATTTTAAGTGTAGAAGCGCATAAGCCTGCTTCCCATCAGCATTTTGGTTGGCAACAATTTACAGATTCTGTGATTACAATTTTAAGCAAGCAAAAAAGTGGAATCGTATTTTTACTATGGGGAAATTATGCGAAGTCTAAAAAAACTTTGATTGACACAAAAAGGCATTGTGTGTTAGAAGCTGCGCATCCTTCGCCTTTAGCACGCACTGGGTTCATAGGGTGTAGGCATTTTTCAAAAACAAATGCTTATTTGCAAAGCATAGGCAAAACTCCGATTAATTGGAATCTAAATTAGATTCTAAAGTGCAGAGAGGGCTTTTTGCGCCTCTTCTACATCGTCAAAATGGAAGGTAGAATCGCCAATGGTTTGATAGGTTTCATCGCCTTTGCCTAAAATCAATAAAATTTCGTCGCTTTTTAGTGCAGTAATTGCCATTTGGATTGCTTTAGAGCGGTTTTCTTCTAAATGGATTTCTTTTGCTTCTTTTAGATTCTCTGGGATTCCGCTAAAGATTTCTTCGATGATGAGACTGGGGACTTCGTTGCGTGGATTATCGCTTGTGATATAAATTTTTTGTGCGTATTTTGCAGCGCATAATCCCATTTTTGGACGCTTTGTTTTATCTCTATCGCCACCTGCACCAAAGACAACAGCAAGTTTTTTGTGCGGGAAAGATTGAAAGATTTTCTCCATTCCGTCTTCTGTGTGTGCAAAATCCACAATGATTAAAGGGTTTTGTGCAACAACTTGCATACGCCCTAATACACCGCCAAAGTTTTCTAGCTTCTCACAAATCTCTTGCAAGGGCGCATTTTCTAGGAGTTTTACCGCACCAATAGCAGCTAGCGCATTGTAGAGATTGTGTTTGCCAAAAAGGGAGCATTGCAAGCTTGCGTCCTCCTTGCCATAGCCAATTTGTGCTGTGATTCCATCTTTTAGACTATAAGCTTTGACTTGCAGGGTTGCTGGAGATTCAATGCCGTAGGTTATGGTTTTTGGTAGTGCATAGCGTGCGTTTGGTTCATCTTTATTGATAAGTTTTAAATCTAGCGGATTGGCAAAAAAGGAGTTTTTTGTAGCAATATAGTTTTCTAGCGTTTTGTGGTAGTCTAAATGGTCACTTGTGATGTTTGTTAGAATCTTTAGTGTAAAATCTAGCCCTTCAATGCGCTCTTGCACGATTGCGTGAGAGCTAACTTCCATAACAAAATACGCACAATCTTCCTTCCTTGCCGCAGAAATCGCACTATAAATTTCTAATAATGGAGGCGTGGTAAGCCCTTTTTTGCGTTTTTGGATTCCATTGATAAAAAATCCCCTTGTGCCTAGAAGTGCGACTTTATGTCCTAAATCAAGTAGGGTGGAGTAAAGTATTGCTGCAGTTGTTGTTTTGCCATTTGTGCCAGTGATTGCGATGATTTTTAAGTCTAAATCTAAAAATTGCTTTAAATCCTGTGGAGTGATAAAAATCTCAAAGCCATTTTGTTTAGCGTTTTGGATATAGTTTTGATTGCTTTTAGTGATTAAAAAGGCACAATTTTGTGCATTGCATTCATTGCTTAAAGCTTCTCTAGTGTCATCGCTAATAAAGCATATAGGAGAGTTTAAAGAGTTGGAATCCAAAATATAGCGCATCGTCTTACTTAAGGGTTTTGTAGGATTTTTTGATAAAGTTTGGCAAAATCTTTGTCAAAAAACAGATTGTTGCCGATGTTTTCAAAGTAATGGAGTGCAACTTCTTTAAAGCCGTGTTTTACAAGGTTCTGCATAAAAAACAAAAACTCATTTTTATTAGTGAAAATGATTTTTGTGCTAAACATTAAATCCACAAAGGCTTCTTTAAAGCCAATTTCTTTTTCTAAATTTTCAAAATCTTTGTAGAGGATTCCATCATTCTTATCCACTTCAATGTCTTCTAAGTGAGTGAGTGCAAGGTTTAAGGTATAAATATTTTGGTCAAAATTTTGCACCATATCTAAGATGATTTCTTCAGCACTCTTAAATTGCTTGCTAGAGTCTTTTTGGGATTCTTGTTTGTTTTTTTGGGTAATGACTTGATAATAATCAAAAAGAGCGCGTGCTTCTTCTTCGTGTTCTATTGCCATATCTGAAAGAGCACAGAGTGTTTCTATCTCTAAAGATTCCTTGCTGTGTATGGAATCTTCAGATTGGATTCCAAAGTCTAAACGCATTACGTGTGCGTAAGATAGTAATTCTAAAGCCTGTGTGTAATTGCGTTTAATAAAGGCGTGCTTGGCTTTAGTTTTAATGTTTGCATAAAGTCTTGATTGTTGTGTTGTCAAATTTTTCCTTAAAAAATTTTAAAATATCTTAAGAAACGCTAATGATTTCAATATCTGGATGGATGTCGTCTTTTAAAGTGCGCTCAATCCCAAATTTTAGTGTTTGCGTGCTACTAGGACAGCTTTTACAGGCGCCTTCTAATCGCAAATACACCTTGCCATTTTCAATTTTAATGAGTGTAACATTGCCACCATCTTTGACTAGCATTGGGCGGACTTTGTCTATGCTTGCTTCCACAGGCTTTAATAATTCTGTATCGCTAAAAGGGAGCATCTTAAGGTATCCTTACATATAAAGATTAAATATTTTGGATTCTCAATATTTGTGGCTTGAGATATTACTAAACTTTGCTTAAGTTTATATAAAAGATCACTTAAAAAACTTTAATCTAATTTTATCTAAAAATTGTTTATAATTGACAAGGTTTTGTAGGCTTTAGTGTGCATAAGCACTGATGATTTGCTCTAGGAGGAATTTATGCAAAATGATGAAGTAGTAATTGAGAGTTACTTAAAGGTAACTTCAGAACGCAAAAAGAGAAGAAATCCTGCGCGTTGGGATTTGTGGCAAAGTATTACGGGTGTAGTCCTTGCAGTCTTTATTCTATTCCATATGTGCTTTACATCTTCTATTTTATTTGGACCGGATGCCTTTGATGCGGTGGTGGCATTTAGTGAAGGTTCGTTTATTTTTGGAGGACATGGGATTCCGTTATTGACAACATTAGTTGTTGTTGTTGTGAGTGTATTTTTTGTTACACACGCATTTTTGGCGATGCGCAAGTTTCCTGCAAATTTCCAACAATTAATGTTGTTTAGAACACATAAATCCTTGATGAAACATTGCGATACAACGCTTTGGTGGTTACAATTCTTAACGGGTTTTATTTTATTCTTCTTAGGTGGAGCGCATCTTGTTACGATGCTTGCAAATTCTACGGAGATTAATGCTTTAAATTCTGCAGCGCGTTTTGTAGATGGGAATTTGGCAGAGTTTTATTTGGTTTTGTTAGTTGTTATGGTAGTGCATGCAAGTATTGGTTTGTATCGCGTGATTATTAAATGGATTCCATTAGAAGCTCCTACAACTGCGCAAAGCAACATTAAAAGACGCAATGTGAAAATCGCTGTATTTGTAGTTTTTATCGTTTTGGGCGTTATTGCGTTTATTGCAGACTTTACTTGGATTGCTTTAGGCAAAAGTCTATAATAAGGAGAGTTTAGATGAAAATAGTGTATTGCGATGCGTTGGTGATTGGTGGTGGTTTAGCAGGCTTGCGTTCAGCAGTAGCCTGTAAGGAGAAGGGATTAAGCACGATTGTTTTGAGTTTAATTCCGGTAAAGCGAAGTCATTCCGCAGCAGCACAAGGTGGAATGCAAGCAAGTCTTGGTAATTCAAAAATGAGTGATGGGGATAATGAAGATTTGCATTTTATAGATACCGTAAAGGGAAGCGATTGGGGTTGCGACCAAAAGGTTGCAAGAATGTTTGTAACAACTGCCCCAAAGGCAATCCGCCAACTTGCCGCTTGGGGGGTGCCTTGGACTAGGATTAAAAAGGGCGATAGAACAGCTGTGATTAATGCACAAAAAACAACAATCACAGAGGAGGATTTTCGCCACGGATTAATCCATTCAAGGGATTTTGGTGGGACAAAAAAATGGAGAACTTGCTACACTGCTGATGCAACAGGACATTCAATGCTTTTTGCTGTGGCAAATGAAGCATTAAAGCACGGCGTGGATATTCACGATAGAAAAGAAGCCATTGCATTAATCCATAAAGACGGAAGATGTTATGGTGCGGTTGTGCGTGATTTAATCAATGGAGAGTTAATCGGCTATGTTGCAAAAGGAACGCTCATTGCAACAGGGGGTTATGGCAGAATCTATAAGGATACAACCAATGCTGTGATTTGTGAAGGGATAGGGACTGCAATTGCATTAGAAACAGGGATTGCAAAGCTTGGAAATATGGAAGCAGTGCAGTTTCACCCAACAGGACTTTTTCCAAGTGGAATCTTACTGACAGAAGGTTGTCGTGGAGATGGTGGTGTCTTGCGTGATGTGGATGGGTATCGCTTTATGCCAGATTATGAGCCAGAGAAAAAAGAACTTGCAAGCCGTGATGTTGTATCGCGCAGAATGATTCAAAGAATCCGTGAAGGTAAGGGTGTAAGCTCGCCTTATGGAGAGCATTTGTGGCTTGATATTTCAATCTTAGGGCGCAAGCATATTGAAACAAACTTACGCGATGTGCAAGAGATTTGTGAGTGTTTTGCAGGGATTGATCCAGCGGAGAAATGGGCGCCTGTTAAGCCAATGCAGCATTATTGTATGGGCGGAATCCGCACAAACGCTAAGGGTGAAACTGCGCTTAAAGGCTTGTTTTCAGCAGGAGAAGCGGCGTGTTGGGATTTGCACGGCTTTAATCGCTTAGGCGGAAACTCTGTGAGTGAAGCAGTTGTTAGTGGTATGATCATTGGGGATTATTTTGCAGAAAGCTGTATGGGGGCTTATGTAGATATTGAAACAAAGCTTGTAGAGGATTTCATTAGCAGAGAGCAAAAATACCTTGAAAGCATTGTAGAAAATGCGGGCACAGAAAATGTCTTTGATATTAAGGACAGAATGAAGCAAATTATGGGTGATAAAGTTGGAATCTTTAGGGATGGAGAGCATTTGGATTCCGCTGTTAAAGAGCTAGAGCAACTTTATATTAGAAGTAAAAATATTGGAATCAAAACTAAGCGTTTATCAGCAAACCCAGAATTAGAGGAAGCTTATCGTGTGCCAAAAATGCTAAAAATCGCACTTTGTGTTGCAAAAGGTGCGCTTGATAGAACAGAATCGCGTGGAGCGCATAGCCGTGAAGATTACCCAAAACGCGATGATGTGCATTGGTTAAAGCGCACATTAGCAAGTTGGGAAAATCCAAATCAGACAATACCCACACTCACTTACGAGGATATTGAGATTTCTACAATGGAAATTGCCCCCGGATTCCGTGGATATGGCGCTAAAGGAATGATTATTGAAAATCCAGAGAGCCTAAAGCGCCAAGAGCAAATTGATAAAATCCGTGCAGATATGGAAGCACAAGGCAAAGATCGTTATGCAATCCAAGAAGCATTAATGCCCTTTGAACTACAAGCGTATTATAAAGCGCGCAACGAAAGAATAGGAGATAAACAATGAGCGGAGCAGTGCAGAGCAGCAATAGAGATTTAATAATTAGAGTGTTAAAGTTTAATCCCAATAGCGCAATTTCAAAACCCCATTTTGCAGAATACAAATTAAAAGAAGCGCATTCTATGACAATTTTCATTGTGCTTAATATGATTAAAGAACAATATGATCCGGATTTGAGTTTTGATTTTGTGTGTCGTGCTGGGATTTGTGGAAGCTGTGGAATGATGATTAATGGGCGTCCAAGACTGGCTTGTAGAACGCTTACAAAAGACTTCCCAGATGGCGTGATTACGCTAATGCCATTGCCTGCATTTAAATTGATTAAAGATTTATCTGTGGATACAGGAAATTGGTTTAATGGAATGAGTAAGCGTGTGGAGAGTTGGATTCACGCTCAAGAGAAGAGTGCAGAGCATATGTGTCAAATTGAAGAGCGCGTGGAGCCAGAAGTGGCTCAAGAAGTCTTTGAGCTTGATAGATGCATTGAGTGTGGATGCTGTATTGCAGGTTGTGGAACAAAGTTAATGCGTGAAGACTTTGTAGGAGCAGCTGGACTTAATCGTGTGGTGAGATTTATGCTTGATCCGCACGATAAAAGAAGCGATGCAGATTATTATGAGCTAGTGGGTGATGATGATGGTGTGTTTGGTTGTATGAGCTTGCTTGCTTGCCACGATGTCTGCCCAAAAAACTTGCCATTGCAAAGTAAAATTGCTTATTTGCGCCGTAAAATGGCATTTGTTAAATAAATTGGAATCCCTTTTTGGGATTCAAGATGCAATTTTATCTTTTTTGGTTATAATTACGCCCTTTTAGAGAGGTGTCCGAGTGGTTGAAGGAGCACGCCTGGAACGCGTGTAAGGTGCAAGCCTTCGAGGGTTCGAATCCCTTCCTCTCTGCCATCAAAAAAATTTATAACAACTTCAAGCTACCCTTAAAACTCATAAAATACGATACAGAAAAGATAATGCAATTGATCACAGAAGGAGTTAAAGCCATTGCTAAAGGTAAAGGCAAATGCGATTCCAACAAAGTCAAATCAATGAAATGAATCAAAGTGTAAAAGATAACCGCTTAATCAAAGCAGGGGAGTTTTATGGAAACATTATTTCTATGGGGCTTTCTAGCAATGCAGTGATTCCAAGTAACATCTAT
>NZ_JALEIK010000001.1 GCF_022770205.1 Helicobacter sp.
CTACCCCTTGATACAAAGCATTTTAGCAAAGAGACAAAATACAAGATTCTAAGCGTGTTTGATGATATAGAATCTATCCTTAATGGTGAGCTAATAAAAGCGGATAATTTTCAAGCCTTAAATTCCCTAATGCCAAAATATCAAAACAAAGTGGATTTAATCTATATTGATCCGCCTTTTAATACAGGAAGTGATTTTGAATACAGAGATAAATTTCAAGATTCTACTTGGCTAAGTCTTATGGAAAATCGCTTAGAATTAGCAAGGGAATTTCTAAGTGATAGAGGAAGCTTTTATTTACATTTAGACCATAATGCAAATTATCGTGGGCGTGAGCTTTTAAATGCAATTTTTGGGGAAGAGAATTTTATAAATGAAATAGTGTGGTTTTATCGTCGTTGGACTGCCCCTAGCAAAGCGTTTCAAAAAATGCACGATACCCTATTGTGTTTTTCAAAAAATCAAAATCATATTTTTAATGAGCAATATATAAAATTATCTGATAGTAGAAGTAAATTTACGAGTGGATATAATAGTAACACTTTTAAGAAATCTGATGGCACAAGAGGACGACAGCTTATAGTAGAAAATAGAGATATTTTTGAAAAAAATGTGGCTGTAGGCAAAATAGAACTAAGTCAATGGGATAATGTGGTTTATAGAAAAAATGAAGGAACTTTAGCATTTGATGTTTTTGATATACCTTTTTTAAATCCGCAATCTAAGGAACGCATAGAATTTGAAAACAATCTTACCCAAAAACCCGAAGCCCTACTTGATAGAATTATTAAAGCAAGTAGCAATGAAAATTCTATAATTTTAGATTTTTTTGCAGGAAGTGGGACAAGTGTAGCTACCGCACAAAAGCTAGGGCGTAAAGGGCTAGGCGTGGAAATGGGGGAGCATTTTTATAAAGTCATACTCCCACGCCTTAAAAAAGTTATCGCAGGATTCCAAAGTGGGATTAGCAAAGAATGCGACTATCAAGGCAGCGGAGCATTTAGATACTATGAATTAGAATCCTATGAAGAGGCTTTAAAAGAGTGTGAATATGTGCTTATGGATTCTACATATACTAAGCCTTCATCTTGTCATACTGAGCAAAGCGAAGTATCTAAAGAATCTAAAAAAGATATTTCGCTTGTTTCACAAGCTCAATATGATAAATCCACGCTCAATATGACAAGTTTGCATAGCACAGCAATTTGTAAAGATGATGAAAGTATCTATCCTGCTAAAGATTATCCAAAAGCACAAAAAATCATTGATTATAGAAAATCTCGCAAACTCATTAAAAAGCTAAATAAAAATGAAACAATCACGCTAGATATGAGCGGATATAGAAAGGAATTTGATTTGTTTCACACTTTAGCAAATTTGCAAGGGCTAAAAATCAAGCGATTATTTTTAGATTCTAAAGGCATAGAAACTTGTGAGTTTGACAATGGCGATATTATATCACTAGAGCAAATCGACTTACACACATACCCAAAACTTAAAAATCTAATATGGTGGGAGTAGGAAATGGAATTGTTTTTATTTGCTTTTTATTTTATATATGTTGCAATGGCACTAACACCACTTGTAGTAATATTTATTTTGAGAAGTAAAAATATAGAAATATCCATTTATCAAAATATTGTTTTTAATAATGTTGTTATAGCTTTGTGTATAATTATTGTTGCTTTGCTATTGTCTTATTTTTATATTTATTGTGTAAAAAAATATTATCAAAACACTCAAAGCGAGTCAATGGAGTGTAGTGATGTTGAAATTGCAGAACCTAAATACATTCCTGTTTATATTGCTTATTTTGTTATGCTGTTAGTATTTGTGATGTATTGATTTTTAGCGTTGTATTTATATTGATTTATTTGTTAATTTTGAAAGGCAAATTTTCATATTTTAATCCTTATCTTTTATTTTTTGGTTATCATTTTTATGAAGTGTCTATAGATACCGATGGTGAAAAATATGCTAAATATAAATTATTTTTAATATCTAAACAAAAGATAAAATATATTAAAACATATAATAATCTTATAAGATTGAATGATTTTACTTTTTTAGATAAAGGAGATAAAAATGGCTAAGGTAAATATTTATGGGAAAGCAGAAAATAAGTTTTACAAGGTTACAGAACATTCACTTGACGGTGTTTGGGACTATAAACTTAAGGAGTATGATGAGATTGATTTTGTAGAACAAGGTGGTAGCAATTATACACTTAGTGAAAATGAAATTTTTTTCATAAAAACTGAAGATAAGGATATAGGAGAGTATCTTGATAAAATGAATAAGACAAGTGATTGTAATTCTATAACTAAAGATGCTTTAAAAAAGATAGAGACTTTGTATGTTTTCGAAAAAATAAATAATCAATTTCATCTTTATATTCAGCGGATAATGCCTGCAGCTAGAATTGAAAAGCCTATTTTATCGTTTAACGAGTTGGCTTATATTGAGACAAATAAAATCACTATACCGATTTGTAACCACACACATCTCTATTGGAATCAAGGAGAGCAGAAAATATACTTTGCAAAATTTAGTGATTTAGAGTTAGTATTCCCTAGTTTTTCCAAATATTACAGAGAAGCAACCAAAGAAGATATACAGATTTTTAAAGACAACAATAAATATCCATTTTTAAAAGTTCAAAATTTAAATTTTGAATCTTTATCAAAAAGAAAGCTTAAAACAATTGCATTGATTGTTGATGAGCTAGAAAAAGTAAAAGAGAGATTTGAAGAGTATAAAAATTATGCCCTGAAATATAAGCGGAATTTCATTAAAAATAATGAGCTTGAAATCAATAATGAAAAAGATATAGAGCATTTAGCTGATATAGTTTTTAGAAAGATTTATACTACCGAAGCAGGTGAAGAAGAAATAAGAGTTGCCAATTCGTATAAAACAATCTCAAACAAGTGAAATCCTATGCCAAATATCCTTCTCTATACCACACAAGATAAAAAAATAAAAGTAGAGCTGTATGAGCTTGGAGAGAGTGTATTTTTAGCTCAAGATTCTATGGCAAAACTTTTTGACACCTCAAAATCTAGTATAAGCGAACATATCACAAATATCCTAAAAGATGGGGAATTGCAGGCAAATTCAGTTATTCGGGAAATCCGAACAACTGCTAGTGATGGCAAATCATACAAAGTGAAGTTTTATTCTTTAGAGATGATTTTGGCTGTGGGCTTTCGTGTCCGTAGTAAAAGGGGAGTGCAGTTTAGAATCTGGGCAAATGAGCATTTAAAAACCTATTTACAAAAGGGCTTTTTAATAGATAGTGATAGACTTAAAAATCCAAATGGCAGAAGTGATTATTTTGATGAGCTGTTAGAGCAGATTAGGGATATAAGGGCGAGTGAAAAAAGGTTTTATCAAAAAGTGCGAGAGCTTTTTGCTTTGAGTATAGATTATGATTCTAGTGATAAAGCAACGCAAATGTTTTTCGCACAAACGCAAAACAAGCTTTTATACGCTATCACGCATAGAACTGCCGCAGAGCTGATTTGCGAGAGAGCAAATGCAAAAAAGCTGAATATGGGGCTTACAAGTTGGAAAGGTAGTGTTGTGCGTAAAGGCGATGTGATTGTGGCGAAAAATTATCTAAAAAAAGAGGAGCTAGATAGTTTAAATCGTTTGGTTAATGTGTTTTTAGAATCTGCAGAACTTAGAGTGAAAGATAAGCAAACTTTGACTATGGACTTTTGGAGGCAAAATGTGGATTCTTTGCTCACCTTTCAAGGAATGCAAATTTTAAAAGATAATGGCAGTATCTCTAACGCACAAATGGAGCAAATCGCTTATAAGCAGTATGAGCTATTTGCTACACAACGCAAAAAGGAAGCGTTGCTAAAGGCAGAACAAGAAGATGAGGAGATATTGGAATCTACCTATAAAACACTTAACACGAGAGCAGAAAATGACTAAAAAACAACAATTGATTTTAAAGGATATTACGGACAAAAAGATTCAATCCTATAATGATCTTCTTGAAAGCCTTGATTTAATAAGCTTTAATGGCAGTATTAGTCTGCAAGAGTATCAAGTAGCGGCATTGCAAAAGGCACTATGTAGCTTAAAGCTATATAGAGATGATACAAAAGAGCTATGCTATGAATACAAACAGGCTTTTAAATACAACGCTATAAAATTAGATTCTAAAAAAGGCTTGGATATAAAAGAGTTTTGCAATATGGCAAGCTTTTGGATGGCGACAGGCAGTGGCAAAAGTATTGTGATGATAAAGCTTGTAAGCTTAATGCAAAAACTTATGAAAAATGGCGAGATAGAATCTAAGCCCATAATGCTACTTGTGCCAAATGATAAGATTTTAAATCAATTTAAAAGACATATACACAGCTTTAATGCGTATCAACCGATACAAATCACTTGCAAAGAGATAAAAGCTTATGATAATCAAAGTTTGCTAGATTGTGAAAATGTCGTGTTTCTTGGCAGAAGTGATTTGCTAGATATAAAGGAAAATGTCGGCAAAGATTCTAAGGCAAAAAGGCTAAATTATAATAATGTAATGCGTGAAAAAGGCTGGTATATCTTGCTTGATGAAGCGCATAAGGGCGATAGCAAAGATTCTATAAGAAAAAGCTATATTAGGGAATTAGCAAAAGGGCTAGAAATGGGGGACTATCCGCACGGATTTATCTTTAACTTTTCTGCGACTTTTGATAATGATATAGAGCTTTTTACTTGTGCTTTTAACTACAATTTAGAAAAATTTAATAACGATGGCTATGGGAAAAATATCGTGGTGCTAGATAGCAATCTCAAAGCCTTTAAAGATTCTAAAGTGGATTCTAGCGATGAAAAGTTAGAGCGGATAATGGAGAGTTTTATCCTTTTTGTGGGGATAAAGCAGGAATTAAAAAGCTTAAAAGCAAGGTTTGAAAACCTGCATTATCATAATCCTTTAATCATCGCTGTGGCTGATAAAGTCAATACCAAAGATGCGGGGATTAAGCTGTATTTTGAAGCGATTATGAAAATCTTACAAGATTCTAAAGATATAAGCGAGATTGCAAAAAATTTAGCAAAAAAGCTAGAATCTAGTAGGATATATTTTGCTGAAAAAGAGATGAATAAAGACTTTTTAGAGAGACTTGCAAAAGTGGATTCTAAAGACTTAAGAGAGCAAATCTTTTATGCTAAAGAGGCTTCAAGCCTAGAGTGCTGTAAGATTAAGGGGAATAATAAAGAACTTGCCTTTAAGAGTAAAAATGCGACAAAGCCCTTTTTGCTTTTAAATATCGGTAGCATTAAAGAGTGGGAGAAAAGCTACCTTGATGGGCTAGGTATTGAGAGTGGGGAGGATATGGCAAAGGGGTATTTTGAAGGGCTAAACCACAAAAAATCGCCCATACAAATTATGATGGGAAGCAAGGTATTTAGCGAGGGGTGGGATAGCAATCGCGTGAATTTCATTAACTTTATCAATATCGGTAGCAAAAAGGCAAAAAAATATGTCCTGCAAACCATAGGACGAGGGGTAAGAATTGAGCCTTTTAAAGATATACGCAAACGACTAAAAGCAAGCAATAAACTAGAGTATAACAAAAAGGATTCTTTAGGTGATGGGAGTTTGGGCATTGAGAGTGTGTTTATTATGGCGACAGAAAATGAAGCAATTCAAGGGATTTTAGAGGGGCTTGAGGGCTTTAGATTTCAAAGTAAGCTTACAGGCTTTAAGAGAAATAAAACGCTAGATCCCCTGCTTGTGCCAAGCTATAAAAACTCTCATAAAAGCAATGAAACCTTTGTGATTTCACATTGTGATTTTGAGAGATTAAGCAAATATATAGAATCTTATGATGAAGATATTTTGCTTGTATCAAGTGGGATAAATAGGGCTGATTTAGGCTTTAGCACTTTGCAAAAGATACAGCAAAAAATGCGTGATGAAGCAAGCAGGGCTTTAGAAATAAAGGGCAATATGCCAAAGCTTAAACCACAAAATGCCCTGCATAGTATGGATAGATTTTTCCATACACCTTTGCTGGAGTTAGAAAAGTTTGTGCCTTGCGAGAATAGTATCACGCATTATGATGAGTTTATGCTAAGTGGTGATGGACTAAGTGAGATGATTATACAAGAGATGAATAAAGCGGTTAAGGCATTGGCACAGAGCAAACAAACTAAAAGTATAGAAGAGCTTCAAAAAGAACTTACAGAAGGTAAAATCACGCTAGATGAATACACAGAACAAATCCAAAATAAGCCAACACAAAGAATAGAAAAACATAGCTATGCTATCACAGCGGAGTTGGCAAAGCATTATTACAGCCCTATGGTTTTAGAATCATATAAAGATTCTGCAATCCATATTAACTATGCTATTAGTGAAAGAAGTGAGATAGAATTTTTAGAGGATTTACAAATATATTTAAAAGATTCTAATAACGCATTTAGAGACTATAAATGGTGCTTTAGCAAGATTGTAGAAACAAAAGATTCTATATTTATCCCCTATTTTGATACACAAAGCCAAGAGCAAAGGAGGTTTTACCCCGATTTTATCTTTTGGTTAAAGCATAAGCAAAGCGGAGTGTATAAAATCATTTTTGTAGATCCAAAAGGCATAAATATCGCTCCGCAAAATGCTGAAAACAAAGCTCAAGGATTTGAAGCAATTTTTAAAGATGGCACTTATGATGCAAAAAATATCATAGTCAAATTAGTGTATTACAATAGAGAAGGCACGCATAATGCAAATTTAAAAAATTATGTGTGCAGTGATATAAGCGCAATGGTGGAGTCTTTTTAAGTGGATTTAGGAGTTTAATTTGGGCTGGTTATTGATTCTCTTAGGCGGGATTGTGGAGATACTTTGGGTAAGTGGGCTTAAACATTCTGTCAGTTTTGTGGGGTATTTTTTTACCATTGTTGGAATCTTAATTTCCTTTACCTGTATGATTTTAGCAATTAAACGCATAGAAGTTAGTATCGCTTATGCGGTGTTTGTAGGGATTGGTGCGATTGGTGTGGTGTTAAGTGAAATCTTTATCTTTGGGGCTAGTGTTTCAATGCTACAACTTGTGTTAATTGCGCTTTTGCTAATTGGCGTGGTTGGGCTTAAGCTTGTGAGTAAAGAAAGTGATGCGCAAGACTCTAAAGCAATTGATGAAATTGCTGAAGTGAATCTAAAATGAGTTGGGTGTTTTTAGTGCTTGCTGGGTGTATGGAAGTGCTTGGCGTTATGATGATGAAAGCCTATGTGGTTACTTCTAAAAAGCACTATCTTTTGGGCGTGGCATTCTTTTTTATCCTAAGTCTTGGGAGCTTGTCTTTAGCCTTGCGTGAGATTCCTATGGGAATGGGATATGCGATATGGACAGGGATTGGCACAGCTGGGGGTGTGCTAGTTGGAATACTTTTTTATAAAGAGTCGCGTAACTTTTGGAAGCTCTTTTTTATTGCGCTAATTGTGGCTTGTAGCGTGGGGTTAAAGCTTGTTAGCTAAGGGCAAAAAGGCGCGTGGTGTTTGCGTTAATTTGCGCGATTAATTGCTCTTTTGGAATCTCTAAAATCTCTTGCATTTTTTCTAACACTAAAGGAATATAAGATGGCTCATTGCGCTTGCCTCTGTGTGGGTGGGGTGTAAGATAGGGGGCGTCAGTTTCAAGTAAAAGGGATTTTAGAGGGATTTTTGGTAGGATTTCTACTAATTTTCTAGCGTTTTTAAAGGTTAAAACACCCCCGATTCCATAATAAAAGTTAAAGGGAGCAAGCTTTAAGAGCTGAAAATCGGCATTAAAGCAGTGTAAAACACCGCCTACCAAGTCTTTTGCATAAGTTTGTAAAATCTCTAAACTATCATTTGAAGCCTCTCTTATATGCACGATTAAGGGCTTTTTAAGCTTAATGGCAAGTTCAATTTGTTCTCTAAACACGCGCTTTTGTGTGGTTTTAATTTCTTCTGTGGAATCTGTGTTAAAGTCTTCTAGCTTCTCATCTAGGCGATAATAATCTAAGCCACACTCTCCAATTGCCACGCATTTTGAATCGCTTAAAAAGGATTCCACAAATTTAGAATCATAAGCATATGCAAGGTCTGGATGCACACCGCTTGCAAAATACACATTTGTATGCGCATTTGCTAGCTTTTGTGCTTTTTGTAAGTCCTTTGGGTCTGCTGCTGGGATAATAAAGCGTGAGATTCCTGCGTTTTGTGCGCGCTCTAGCATTGCGTTAAAATCTGTATCAAAGCGCGCGTCATCTAAGTGGCAGTGGGTATCGCAAAGCTGCATAATAATCCTTTTATGTTACAATTTACGCATTGTATTAGATTGTAGCTTAAAGGTTAGCGATGTTTACAGGGCTTGTGCGTGAGTTTGGTAGGGTGGAGAGATTGCAGGGTTCAAGTTTGCGGATTTTAGCAAAGCATAAGCCTAGTATTGGCGATTCCATAGCGGTAAATGGTGCGTGTTTAACGGCGATTGAAGTGTTTAAGGGGGGCTTTGTGCTAGAGCTTAGTGAAGAAACACAAAGGCATATTGCATTGGAATCCTACCAAGATTTGGTGCATATTGAACCTGCAATGCGCTTAAGTGATAGGCTAGATGGGCATATCGTGCAAGGGCATATTGATGGAATTGGCACAATCACAAAAATCACTCCGCATTCTGTTGGAACAGACTTTTTTATCAAAGTGGATTCCAAAGTTTTGGCTCTGTGCGTGCCTAAGGGAAGCATTGCGATTAATGGGATTAGCTTAACCCTTAATGAAGTTTTAGATTCCATACTGCGTTTGACAATTATTCCGCACACTTTGCAAACAACGCTTTTTAGGGGTTATAAAGTAGGGCAGAGAGTGAATATTGAAACAGATTGTTTAGCGCGAATGGTGCAACACTTTTTAGCTTGCAAGCAAGATTCCACACTTAACCAAGACTCTAAACTTAGTTGGGCAGCAGTGGATAGAATCTTAGGGAGTTATTAATGCCACCAAAAATACCGCTTAATCAAAAAGCCGTTGCCCTAGCTTATGAACAAAACAAACAGCGCGCCCCAAAAGTGATTGCTAAAGGAGAAGGGTTTTTGGCTGAAAAAATTATTGAAAAGGCAAAGGAATTTGATATTCCACTCTTTCAAAGCAAGGCGTTAGTGGATTCTTTAATGAACTTAGAGTTAGATGAAGAGATACCGCCAACTTTGTATAAGGCGGTTGTGGAAGTCTTTATTTGGCTGTATGAAACAGAAAAAAAGGCGCAAATGAGTGGCTGATTTTTTTAAGCAAAAGTATTCTAAAATGCGCAATTTATTTTAATAAAAGGCTCAAAGTTGTTTGGCGTTATTACAGAGAGTTTCCAAAGTGCAATTAGTAAAATTAGATTCCAAGATGATGAAAAGGCGTTGAAGCGTGCATTAGATGAGCTAAAAAAGGCTCTCTTGAAATCTGATGTGCATTATAAGGTTTTAAAAGAACTTTTAGCAGAAGTTGAAAAGCAAACAAAGCAAGCAGGAATCGGCAAGGATAGCTTTTTAAAGGCGTTAAAGGAATCGCTAAATACGATTCTAACTGCACCGGGGAATTATGGATTTATCTTTGCACCAAAGCCACCTACGATTGTTTTAATGGCAGGCTTGCAAGGAAGTGGTAAGACAACAACAACAGCAAAGCTAGCAAATTATCTAAAAGGCAAACAAAAAAAAGTTTTGCTTGCAGCTTGCGATTTACAAAGGCTAGCAGCAGTGGAGCAGTTGCGTCAGCTAGCAGGGCAGGTGGAAGTGGAGTTTTTTTACCTTGAAGGAAAAAGCGCAGTAGAGATTGCCACAGAAGCTAAAAAAAAGGCAATTGAAGGCTTATATGATGTGCTATTAGTGGATACAGCAGGGCGATTAGCGATTGATGAAGCATTAATGCAAGAACTTCAAAGCATTAAGAGTGCGATAAATCCTAATGAAGTGCTTTATGTGGTAGATAGTTTAAGTGGGCAAGATGGAGTCAAAAGTGCCGCGACATTCCACGAAAAAATGGATTTAAGCGGTGTGGTTTTAAGTAAATTTGATGGTGATAGCAAAGGTGGAATCGCTTTATCTATTGCGCATCAACTTGGGATTCCATTGCGTTTTATTGGTGTAGGAGAGAAGATTGCAGATTTAGAAGTGTTTATTCCAGAGCGCATTGTGGGGCGATTAATGGGGGCGGGAGATATTCACTCTTTGGCTGAAAAAACCGCCGCTGTGATTAGCGAAAAGGAAGTAAAGGATATTTCAAAAAAGATTAAAAAGGGCAAATTTACCTTTAATGATTTCATTGTGCAACTTGATAATATCAAAAAAATTGGCTCAATGCAGTCTATTCTATCAATGCTTCCGGGGCTTGGGAATATGGCTAGCGCGCTAAAAGATGTGGATTTGGATAATTCCAAAGAGATTAAACAAATGCGCGCAATGGTGTCCTCTATGACACCAAAAGAGCGTGATAATCCAGATTTGCTAAATGGAAGTCGTAAAAAGCGCATTGCAATGGGGGCGGGGATAGATGTCAGTGATGTGAATCGCTTCTTAAAGCAGTTTGAAAATGCTGCAAAAATGGCAAAAAAGTTTTCAAAAAAAGGTGGAATGGGGGATTTAATGAGCTTAATGAAAGATGCAAGAATGGGGCAGTTAAGGCAATAATTTCTTATTGCTTAGCTAATTTTAAGGGAAAATTATTTTACTTTTAAGTATAATCAACGCTTTTATAGATTTAACTTTAAGGAGCATATTTTGGCAACCGTTATTCGCTTAACAAAAATGGGACGCAAGAAAAAGCCATTTTATAGAATCGTCGTAACTGATAGTAGGAAAAAACGCGATGGGGGCTGGATTGAATCTATTGGGTATTATAATCCTTTAACAGAACCATCAACAATTAAATACGATGCAGAGCGTTTGAAATATTGGGTTGGTGTTGGTGCAAAAATGAGCGAGCGTGTGCAGGCGATTACAAAATAAATGGTGGAGGATTTTATAGAATCTTATGTGAAAAAAATCGTAGCAGAGCCGGATAAAATCCGCGTCCTTAAGCGTGAAGTGGATACGAATTTTTATGAAATTGAGATTCTAACTTCTTTACAAGATGCTGGGCGATTGATTGGCAAAGATGGAAAAATGATTAGCGCAATTAAGACTTTTATCTCAGGCGTTAAGGCAAAGGATGGAAGTTCTTATCGTATTGCAGTTAAGCCACAATGATGCGAAAAATTCCAAAGGATTGGGTGGGGGTTGCAAAGATTGGACGCTCACTTGGCTTTAAGGGTGATGTGCTTTTGCATCTCCTTAGTGATTTTCCGGAATCTTTTAAGACTGGCAATGTTTATCACTCACAATTTGGGGATTTAACCCTAGAGTCTTACTCTCCACAAAAATCTACTGCAAAGTTTCAACAAATCAATTCTAAAGAAGAAGCTAAACAGATTGTTAATTGCATTTTGTATTCCACGCAAGAAGAAACAAAAGCGCAATGTAAATTAGAAGACAATGCGTTTTTTTGGTTTGAACTTATTGAAAGCGTGATTGTGGAAAATGATGAAGTTTTGGGAATGGTAAGTGAGATTGATCGCTTTTGTAATCAGGATTATTTGTTTATAAAAACAGATTCCATACTTATAACACAAGGTTTTCCAAAGAGTTTTTTAATCCCTTATAACAAACGCTACATTCTAAATGTGGAATCCAAAGTGGATTCTATTAAAACAATTCGCACACAATTTTGCAAAGAGATTTTAGAAAATAGTTAATGCGCTTTACTTTTGTAACCCTGTTTCCACATTTAATAGAGCCTTATTTTAGCGATTCTATTTTGCGCCGTGCGATAGATACGGAGTTAATTGAAGTGGATTTTGTCAATCCGCGCAACTTTAGCCCAAATAGGTTTTTAAAGGTTGATGATTATCAAGTAGGCGGTGGCGCGGGGCTTGTGCTAGAGCCTTTAGCATTTAGCTTGGCATTAGATTCCATAAAAATACGGAATCCAAAAACGCATATTATTTTTTTAACGCCTTGTGCGAAGAGCTTTTCACAAAATGACGCAAAACGCTTGAGTCAAAAGAATCATATCGTCTTTGTGTGTGGGCGTTATGAAGGCTTTGATGAACGTTTGATTGAGCTTTATGCTAATGAGGTTTTTAGCATTGGGGATTTTATCTTAACAGGCGGTGAGCTAGCGGCGTTGTGTCTGTGTGATAGCATAGCTAGGCAAGTTAGCGGCGTGCTTGGGAATGGAGAATCTTTAAGGGGTGAGAGTTATGAAAAGCATTTGTTAGAAGCTCCAAATTTTGTAAAACCCCATCAATTTAAAAATTTAACCATTCCTTCAGAGTATTCAAAGGGAAATCACGCTAGAATCGCAGGCTTAAAATTAAAAGCCGCAGAGGCAAAAACTAAATTCCATAGACCAGACCTCTATATGCGCTACAAACAAGGGTTAGAAAATGAGAAATAAATACATTCAGCATTTTGAAGATGCACAAATTGCAGGCAAAGAGATTCCGCAATTTAAGGCGGGGGACACACTAAGGATAGGGATTAGAATCTCTGAAGGAGATAAAACAAGAATCCAAAATTTTGAAGGCGTGTGTATTTCTTTGCGCGGTGATGGGACAGGTAAGACTATTACGATTAGAAAAATCGGCGCAAATGGCGTTGGTGTAGAGAGAATTTTTCCAATTTATTCTGAGAGTATTGATAGCATTAAGGTTCTTAAAGTCGGACGCGTTAGACGCGCTAAACTTTACTACTTACGCACAAGAAGCGGGAAGTCTGCAAGGATTAAAGAGATTAGAAAATAATCTCTTACCTTTAATCTTTTGCTTTTGCGGTGGGGTGTGAGCATTCCTCTCTTTCATATGGATTTGAAACAAGTTGGCTTTTAATCTTTGTCTTTTGTCTTGGAGTATTCCATCTTGTCTATGTTAATAAAATCGTTATTGATTTTATACACTAATATCCCATTCTCAATCATTACCTCTAAATAATCTTCTTGCCTTATGAATCTGTCTTTGTCTATTGCTAGCGCATAGCTATCAAGGGCAGGATTTATTCTAGGGGATAGTATTCCTTCAAAAATTTTTACTTCTTTTTCATTTTTAAAGGGTTTGAAAAAATATTATACTCACGCCCTTCTTTTAGCGCGTGGATTGCATAAGTTTTATTGCAGACTGAAGATAAACAATACTCTTTAATTTATCAAAATCAAAGGACTATTTAAAGGCTTGTGTTAGAATGGCTCTATAAATTGCTTCCATTTTATTATTTCTTGGTTTAATTTGTGTGATATTGTAACCTTTTGGAAAAATAATAGTAAGTTTTCTTAAGAAAAAAGTAAAAAATTTTTTATTTAGATACAATGAATCATTTTACATTTTAAGGAGAAAAAATGAAAATTTTAATGGCGTTATTGCTTGTTGTGTCTTGGGTTTTTGGGGCGGTGGATTTAAATACGGCAAGTAAGCAAGAGTTAATGGGTATAAAGGGGATAGGCGAAACTAAGGCGCAGGCGATTTTGGATTATCGCTCAAAACAGCCTTTTAAATCTGTAGATGAGCTTGCAAATGTGAAGGGCTTTGGGAAAAAGAATGTAGAAAAGCTTAAAGATAAATTGAGTGTTTCTGAAGCTAAAATGGAAACAAAGAAGCAAGAAAAAGATGGAATCTAAAAATAATTTTAGATTATTGCAAGCCTTCTATATATGCACCAATGTCTTCCATATCACGCTTTGTATAGCGTTGAGCGATTTGGTTTTTCACAAAGCGTGATTGTCCTTCAAAAGTTTGGTTCGCATAGGTTTTAATCTCATCGGCAATATCCTTAGCCTTCCAAGTGTTAATTGGCTTTTGGTTTGCAACAGAAATTTCGCCTTTCTCTCCGTGGCAACTTGCACAATCTCTATCAAAAAGTCTTTTTCCATTTTCTAAATTTGCCCCCCTTTTGCTATCACTCACTTCCCCCGCGCCTAGAATGCTTGCTAGAAAGCTTTTTTCTTGTGGCGTTAAATCCGCATCTTCACGCACAACTTTTATGTTAGTATTTCCTAAATTTTTGGAGTATTTTTTCATAATCGCTTTAATCTCTTCTCCAAACTCTCCTTTTAATTCAAAACAGATGCACTCTCTAGCATACAAGGTGCTGCTTAGTGCAAGTGCGCAAACTAGTGTTGGTAGTAGTTTTTTCATTATGGGATTCCTTGAGTGTAAATTGTTTGTGGAATTCTGCCTAAAATTTATTGATTTTTGCATTAAAGTTAAAAGCCACTTTAGCTAGGATTGTTTATAATTGCGCCTGCCTAAGTGGTGCGTGTTTCTTTCACTTTGGAGTCCAACATATTTGAGTATTGCTGATTGCATAGTTTAGTTCTGTGTGATGGTGTTTTCGTTATTAGTCTCTTAAGTTGAGACGAGAATCTGCCGCCTAATGAGCTACTTGTGGTTAGAATCGTTGCCTATTTCGGGCTGCACAAAAAAGTAACGGCTACTTGGGCTTTTTAAAGTTGGAATCTAAAATTTAAGTTTTGTTGCTTGCTTTTGGATTCTAACTTTTAGGGATAGGCACAGGCTTTTAGGATTTATAAAATTTCTAAAAAAGCAACCTTAAATCGTAAGCAATTTTTTCCTATTGCTTGTAAAATTTAAAAATATTAAGGTAAAAAATGGAAGTTGTGATTGTAGGAAGTGGCGGGAGAGAGTATTCTATTGGGCTTGCATTACAGAGTGAATGCAGGATAGATGGAATCTATTTTTATCCCGGAAATGGAGCAACAAGCAAGCTAGGCAAAAATGTAGATTTTAAAACGCAAAAGGAATTTGTGGATTTTGCTTTAAAAGAACGCATAGGGCTTGTGATTATCGGTCCAGAAGCTCCGCTTGTTGAAGGGTTGGCAGATGTTTTAAGGGAGAATGGAATTGCAACCTTTGGTCCAAGTGCAAAAGCGGCGCGCTTAGAGGGTTCAAAAGCCTATATGAAAGAGTTTGCAAAGCGTTATAGGATTCCAACAGCTAGCTTTATCCAAACGCAAGACTACAAGGAAGCTTGTGCATTTATTGATGCATTAAAGACGCCCATAGTGGTAAAGGCTGATGGGCTTTGTGCGGGTAAGGGCGTGATGATTGCGCAAAGCTATGAGGAAGCAAAACGCGTAGCAAAGGAAATGTTAGAGGGCAAGAGCTTTGGAGATTCTGGAAAGACAATTGTGATTGAAGAATTTTTAGAAGGTTTTGAGCTTTCAATTTTTGCAATGTGTGATGGAAGGGATTTTATTGTGTTGCCAGCAGCACAAGATCATAAGCGATTGTTAGAGAATAATAAAGGTCCAAATACCGGAGGAATGGGGGCTTATGCGCCTTCTCCTTTAGCGAGTAAAGAAATCCTTGCGCAAGTGGAGCAAAGCATTATTGCGCCAACATTAGAGGGAATGGGAAAAGAGGGAAGTGCTTTTAGTGGAGTGTTGTTTTGTGGGATTATGGTGGTAAAAGATAAACCTTATTTGTTGGAATTTAATGTGCGCTTTGGGGATCCTGAATGCGAAGTGCTAATGCCGCTTTTCAAAGAAGGGCTATTAGATTGTTTCCTAGCTTGTGCTAAGGGCGGTTTAAAAAGCGTGCGATATAGCCTAAGTGATGAAGTATGCGTGGGTGTTGTGGTGGCTTCTAAAGATTATCCTTATAAAAACTCTAAAAAAGAAAAAATTAAAATAAATTTTCAAGATAGCAAGGATGCACACATCAGCTTTGCAGGCGTTAGCAAGGAGGGTGAGAGTTTGTTAGCAACGGGGGGGCGTGTGCTTGTGTGCGTGGGCAAAGGGGAGAGTGTGCAAGAGGCAGTGAAGAGAGCTTATGATTGTGTGGAATCTGTGGAGTTTGAGGGAATGCAATACCGCAAAGACATTGCTTATCAGGCTTGGAAATGCTAATGGATTTTGAAAAAATAGAAGAAATTTTAGAGCGTGAAGAGATTCAAATTGCAGCACTTTGGAAGCGTGTTGTTGCGCATATTATTGATGATTTGCTAGTGGGTATGGTGATTATTGGAACGCATTGGGAGAGCATCGCGCAAAATGTAGAGAATCCTGAGGTGTTGCTAAGTCTTCTTTCTAGTTCGTGGTTGATTTTGTATGCAGTTAGAATCGTGTATCATTGGCTATTTGTGCGTTATTATGGTGCAACGATTGGAAAAATTGTGGTAAAAATTAAGGTTATTGAAATGGGGCTTTTAGATAATCCAAATGTAAAACAAGCCCTTATACGCTCTCTTTTTAGAGCTTTGAGTGAGTTTTTGATGTATTTGCCATTTTTGTATGTTTTGACAAATTTTTTACACATCAGCTTGCACGATAGGATGGCAAACACTATTGTTGTGGAGCTAAAAAGTTATAATGCTTAAGAGAAATGCTAAAAAGCTCGGAATCGCCATTTCTTTTGTAGCAAGTTTTGCATTTAATGCGTTAGAAGCGCGTCCATCCATTAAGCAGTTTAATGCTAAAGAAGAAGCTATTTTTGAGCTTTTAGCAGATGATATGGAATATAGTCAGTCGCTTGTAGTAGGCAAAGGGAATGCAATTGTTATTAATTTAGATTATTACATTAGCGCAAATAGGGTAGCTTACGATACGCAAAAGCGTGAGATTACGCTAAGTGGAAATGTGAATGCTTATAAGGGCAATGCGTTGTATTTAAAGGCGCAAGAAATTAGGATTAAACTCCAAGAGAATTATTCCTTTTTAGAGCCTTTTTATTTGCAAGATTCCACAACAGGTTTATGGGTAGAGGCAACAAATGCAGAATATGATAAAGATGTGTATAAAATGCAAGGTGCGTCAATCTCTACTTGTAGCGTGAATAATCCGATTTGGCAGATTAAAGCAAGTGTGGGCAAATATGATGTGAATAAAGAGTGGCTAACGCTTTGGAATCCGCGCTTGTGTGTGTATGATATCCCTGTGCTTTACTTCCCTTATCTCTCTTTCTCAGCGGGTTACAAGCGCAAAAGTGGTCTGCTCTATCCCGTTTTTGGAAACTCTAATGATGATGGTATTATTTATTCCCAGCCCATTTACTTTGCGCCCCAAGATTGGTGGGATATGACGCTAACACCAACGCTACGCACCAAAAGGGGTGGAGGTGTGTATGGGGAGTTTAGAGTTGTAGATGATAAAGAGCAGATGCTATGGGCAAACTTCGGATATTTTAGTGATTCTAGTCGCTATCAAAATTCCTATGATTTAGAAAACCAAGAGCATTTTGGATTCCAACTTGAATACACACGCAAGGATTTATTAACAGATGTCCAAAACTACTTTTATGAAGATGGATTGTATGCGGACATTTCGCAAGTTTCTGATGTGGATTACTTTAGATTGGCGGATAATAAAGCACAAGGGCAGGCGGATTTACAGGGTAGCCTTTTAACTTCAAGGTTGAACTATTTTTTAAAAAGCGATGCAGATTATGTTGGAATCTATGGGCGTTATTATTCCAATTTGGAATCTACAAGCAACGCAAAAACGCTTCAAACCTTGCCACAAGTGCAGTATCATCGTCAAATTGATAAGCTATTTATTGAGGATTTATATTATAGCTTTGATTATCAAATCAAACATTTCACACGCCCTATTGGTTATCGTGCAGTGCAACAAGAAGTGCAGTTGCCCATTCTCTTTACTCAAAATTTAGCAAATGATTATTTAAATGTTTCAATTTCTCCAGTGTTTTATGCCACACAAGTAAATTACAGCAATGTAAAAAATGGACTAAATTTAGAAGCAGGGCGTTATATCACGCAGCATTATCAGCTTAAGGCAAATACAGATTTAGTCAAGCAGTATGAAAGCTTTGGGCACACATTGGGCTTAGAGGCATTGCATACATTTCCGGGATTTCAGGATAAGAAAGGGGATTTTACAACTTTTTTTACGCTTCCAGGTGATAAACAAGAAACAAGGCTTAGTGTTGCGCAGCATTTTTATGATGCAAGCAATGTGTTAAAATTATCTCATCGTATGCACCAATATTTTCATTTAGAAGATGAGCATAAAATTGGAGAGTTAGAAAATGAGATGCAGTATTTTTATAATAATGAATGGAGTTTTTTGAGCGATATTTTTTATGCGCACACAGAAAATAGAATCTCAGAAGCTATGCATAGGATTAATTATAGCAGTGAGTATTTGAAGGTGCATTTTGGGCATTTCTTCCGTGATTCTTTTGCAAGAGTGGATTGGAGTCGTGGGCGTTATGGTGAGGCAAATTACATTATGGCGGGAGCTAGCAAAAACTTTGCAAATTTAAATCTTTTTGCAAATTTGGGTTATGACTATAAAGAAGATTATTTTAAAACTTGGCAAATTGGTTTTGAAACAAGCGTGCGATGTTTTTCTTTTGGGTTAAAATATGTGAGTGAAATTTATCCGATGCTAACAACGCGTGGTGCAGAAGCAAGAGATGACAAATATGTGCTTTTAACCATTAAGTTTATTCCGCTTTTAAGTAGCGATGTTAAGGTTGGGCGATAATGCAAAATCTACTCAATACGATTCCAAATATTAGTAACACAGCGCATTCTACAAGGCGTAAGATTTTATTTGAAAACCGCGATGATGCACTCCAAAAGCTACTTAGCAATATGCCCATTAGTTTTTTTGAACGCCAAGATTGTATTGTGGTTGGAATCTCTTTTCAAGGAATTTATTTTGCGCATTGTTTAGCAGAGACAATCAAAGTGCCTTTGGCTTTTCTTTTTACCTCTCCAATTTTAGCACCAAATAATCCAGAATGTGAAATTGCAATGGCAACAGAAACGCACGATGTTGTGATAAATCAACCCCTTGTGCGTTCTTTTGGGATTAGTTTGGATTATATTTACGGAGAAGTGCAAAGGCAATATGAAGATAAAATGTTGCCCTTAATCTATCAATATCGCAAAGGCAATCCGTTGATTTCTCTTAAAGGGAAGCGAGTGTTAATTGTAGATGAAGGCATTAATAGCGGGCTAACTGCATTTTCTGCTATTAAATCTGTGGTGGCTTTGCAAGCAAAAACGGTGCACTTTGCTTGTCCTGTTGCGCCTTATGATGTTGTGGAGATTATGGAAGAGGTTACAGATGGAATCTTTTGTTTGTATAAGTCCAAGAATTTTGTGGATATTGGATATTATTATAAGGATTATCCGACGATTGAAGCAGTAACCATTGAAGAAGTTTTTAAGAAGATACAAGGAGAATAGATGCACGCAATTAATTTTTCGTTTTTAGAACAAAAAGAAGAATATATTTTTGACTATGTGGCAAGGCAAGCAAGTGGAAGTGTGTATTATAAAAGCGGAGATAGTGTGTTATTAGCAACAATTGCAGTGGATAGCGATTCTATTGTAGAAGAGGATTTTTTACCATTAACGGTGCAGTATATTGAAAAAACCTATGCAGCAGGCAAGTTTCCGGGTGGTTATGTCAAGCGTGAAGCAAAGCCCGGAGATTTTGAGACGCTTACAGCAAGGATTGTGGATAGAAGTTTGCGTCCGCTTTTTCCAAAAGATTATTGCTATCCTACGCAAATTACAATTATGGTGCTAAGTGCAGAAACGCAAGCAGACTTGCAACTCTTAGCCTTAAATGCGGCAAGTGCGGCGTTATACACTTCAGAGATTCCATTAAGTTTTCCTGTAAATGGTGTGCGTATAGGTAGAATTGGAAAAGAATTTGTGATTAATCCAAGCTTAAAAGAAATGGAGCAAAGCACACTAGATTTGTTTGTAAGCGGAGTGAATGAAGATTTATTGATGATTGAAATGCGCACATTTAACACAGAATTTAGCGCAAATGAACTTACAGAGGCGGAGTTAATGCAGGCTTTAGAGCTGGCTAAAGCACACATTAGCAAAAAAAGCAAGCTAATGGCAGAGAGTTTTGCAGAATGTGTAAAAACCCCTTTAGAATTATCCCAAATGCGCAAGAAATACCAATGCGCAAGAGTGCAAGATTTCATTGCGCAAGGTTATTTAGGCGCATTGCGTGCAATCATTGCACATCTTTCTAAAACAGAACGCCACAGCCGATTAAAAGCCTTTGCTAGAAAAATCGTTCAAGATTATACACAAAGCAATCCACAAGACATAGAATCGCTAGAAGAGCGCGTGTGGGAAGCATTAGAGGCGCAAAAGCGTCAAATGCTTCGTGCAATGGTTTTAGAAGAGGGCGTAAGAGCAGATGGCAGGACACTAAAAGAAGTGCGCCCAATTCACATAGAAACAAACATTTTGCCAAATGCACATTCTAGCGCACTTTTCACGCGCGGACAAACACAGGCATTGGTGGTATGCACGCTAGGAGGGGAAATGGACGCACAAAGCTATGAGTTGCTAACTGATAAAGGCGCTTCAAAAGAGCGTTTTATGGTGCATTATAATTTTCCGCCCTTTAGTGTGGGGGAGGCAAGCCCTATTGGTGCAACAGGAAGGCGTGAGCTAGGACACGGGAATTTAGCTAAAAGGGCATTAGAATGCAGTGTGGTAAATGGGGAGCAAAAAACAATCCGCCTTGTGTCAGAAATCTTAGAATCTAATGGTTCAAGCTCTATGGCAACAATTTGTGGAGGCTCTCTAGCGCTAGCAGCAGCAGATATTGAATGCACTTCTTTGATTGCTGGTGTGGCAATGGGGCTTGTGTGTGAGGGGGATAAATATGCTATTTTAACGGATATTATGGGTTTAGAAGACCACGATGGGGATATGGATTTCAAAGTTGCTGGAAGCAGAAATGGAATCACAGCTTTACAAATGGATATTAAACTTGGGGGCTTAAGCACAGAGATTTTAGAATGCGCATTATTGCAGGCAAAAGAGGCGCGCTTGCATATTTTAGAGATAATGGAGCAGGCAAAAGAAAATATTGTGTTAAACACAGCTGTGCTTCCTAGCTCACAGACTTTTGCCATTCATCCTAGTAAGATTGTTGAGGTGATTGGACAGGCGGGTAAGACGATTAAAGAAATCATTGAAAAATTTGAAGTGGCAATTGACTTAAACCGCGACAATGGTGAAGTTAAGATAAGCGGTGGAAACAAAGAAAAAGTGTGTGCTGCAAAAGATTATATTATTGGAATCGTAAATTCTAATAGCGAGAAGCCTAACATTGCTATGCTTTACAAAGTAGGCGATGTGTATGAAGGAAGGGTGAAAAAAGTCGTGGAGTTTGGCGCATTTGTGGAGTTGCCACACAATTATGATGGATTGTTGCACATTTCAAAAATCACGAGCAGTCGCAATGCGCAAGCGAGTGATTATTTGTGTGAGGGAGATGTATTGCGCGTTGAAGTGCTATCGCTTAATAAAAACAAAGTTGAGCTAGGGTTGCAAGAGAAGTTGAGTAAATAAGTGGCAATTAAAGCAAAATTTAGCTAAGTGTATTTATAATCACTCCCTGCAAAGTGTTGAGTAGGGGACAGATCCGAAAAAACTTTGAAATTTTTTGGAAATTTTAAGGAGAAAATATGAAAAAATTATTTCTAGTGTTTTTTGCATTAGCTAGCGTAGCATTTGCCGCTGAAGGGAATGAAATGCTGTTGTCTTATTCAGCAATTGCTGCTGGTATTGGTTTAGGGATTGCTGCTCTTGGTGGGGCTATTGGTATGGGAAGCACAGCTGCTGCTACAATCTCTGGTATGGCTAGAAACCCGGGCGTTGGCGGTAAATTAATGACAACAATGTTCATTGCATTAGCAATGATTGAAGCGCAAGTTATTTATACCCTTGTTATTGCGCTAATTTTACTTTATGCAAATCCATTTTTAGGCTAATAATGGTTATCCTTAGGTGCTTTGCCTAAGGTTTGCGCTGGTGGTGGAATGGTAGACACACCATCTTGAGGGGGTGGCGGGGCGACCCGTGCGAGTTCAAGTCTCGCTCAGCGCACCACTTGATTTCTTTAAACTTTCATTTTAGATTCCAACTTTTTTAAATCTTTGTTTTTGAACTTAATTTCTTGTTACACATAAAAAGGCAATTGCAAGCACTCTTTAAGTGCAAAGGCTTTTAAGATTTTGTTTTTCAAGTTAAAGGAGAAATTTCTAGTTATTTCAAAACTTTTTATTTAAGATCTTTGCTTGTTTAGAAAATTCAAAACTCCAAAAGTTGGAATCCATTTTTAATGGAATCTACAAATATCGCAAAAGAGTTGCAAGGGTGCTATTAGAATCCAAATTAATATTTTAGAAAATATTCTTGGATTTTCTTAGGGTCGCTTGTTTTTGTAAGGGCTAGGGCTAAAAGGATTCTAGCTTTTTGTGGATTTAAATCTTCTGCGCTGATAAAGCCCAATGCTCTATCTGTATGATTGAGCATAACTTTTCCTGCAACAACTCTTGAGCTAATAGCGATATTTACTCCTTGCTTTAAAAGCTCTTTTAACACATCCTTTTGGTTTTGGTGGATATTTCCAGCACCGCTTCCTGCAATCACTAAGCCTTTTGTCCCATTGGCAACAAGAGCTTTTGCAGCAGCACCGCTTCCGTCATTTGAATAAGTGTAGAGAATATCCACTTTTGGAAGTGCTGTTAATTGATTTGTATCAAAAGGAGATTGTTTAGTGTGCCGTTTCACTCCATTGTTGTAGAAAAAAACTTTACCATCTACAATGTAGCCTAAATTGCCAAAGTTAGGTGATGAAAACGCATCTGTGTTTAAGCTATGTGTTTTGACGACATCTCTAGCACTTTGGATTTTATCATTCATTGCTACCATTACGCCTTTGCCTTTGCTTTGTTTGTTTGCTGCAAGTGCTATTGCATTATAAAGGTTTTTAGGACCATCGGCACTTATGGCAGTAGAAGGGCGCATAGCTCCCACTAAAACAACAGGTTTATCGCTTTTGATTGTCAGATTTAAGAAATATGCGGTTTCTTCCATAGTATCTGTTCCGTGTGTAACAACGATTCCATCAATTCCGCTTATAAAAAGCTTGTTGATTGTTTTAGCAAGTTTTAGCTGGATTTTATCCGTCATATTTGAGCTATCAATGTTTGCGATTTGTTGCTTAGAAATATCTGCTAAATCTTTAATTTGTGGCAGTGTTTGAAGGAGTGCATCTATGCTAAGAGTGCCAGCAGTGTATCCTGTGGTGGCAATGGAATCATTAATAGAGCCTGCGATTGTTCCGCCTGTGGCAAGAATTGTAATTTTAGACTTTGTATGTGCCATACCTGTTCCTTAAAAAGGGAATCACGAAGTATAAATTTCAATTATACAATAAAAGCATTTTTGCGCGTTAAGAGCATCGCTTCTGTGGAGTCTTAGCTTTGCCTTTTTAAGCAAAAAATCGTGATATGTCTGTTAAAATGCGGATTCTTTTTGACCCTTTCATCTAGTGGCCAAGGATAATGCCCTTTCACGGCATAAACGAAAGTTCGAATCTTTCAAGGGTCGCCATTCTTGTTTGAGCATTTGCTCTCTACTTCTTATGGAATCTAAAAGATTATATGTAACACTTTTATAATACAAGTAATAGCATTGAAAAGCCAAGAGATTTTAAACGTGTAATTATGCTATAATGTGGCACTTTTAAAGGAGTTATGTGCGTGGATGAAGAACTCATAGACGAAGAGGACTTTTTAAATAAAACTGATAATGATGCAGTGATCCAAAAGGTGTGCTTAAATATTAATCCTGCAAATGGAGTGATTAAAGAGCAAAGATATGGCAAGGCAAGTGTTTTACTAGAGGCAACAAGCAAAATGGTTTTGGATAAACAAGGGCTTGTGCATTCTGGGTATTTATTCTCTAGTGCTGCATATTGTGCGCTTTTAGCAGTCAATGAGCCAAATGGTATTATAATTGGTGCAGAAGTGAAGTTTTTAGCTCCTATTGAGTTAGGCAATGGTGTGTTATTCCGCGCAGAAACATTGCAAGAAGATACAAAAAAGCGTGAAGTGAAGGTAGAAGGATTTGTGTTAGATATTAAGATTTTTGATGCAATTTTTTATGTTGCTGTTTTTGATAAGCATGTGTTAAGCTTGCATATCACAAAAGAGATGGAAAAGAAAATGGGTTAAGGAAATAAAAATGCGCATAGATTTACATAATCACACGAGTTTGTGTAACCACGCTACAGGCACAATGGAAGAGTATGTTTTAAAGGCGATTGAAGAAGGGATTGAAGTTTTTGGTTTTTCTTGCCATAATCCTATGAAGTTTGATGCAAAATATAGAATGCGTTTTGATGAATTGTCTTTGTATTTAGATTCCATTCAAGTTTTAAAAGAAAAATATGCGGGACAAATTGAGATTTTAAGTGCGCTTGAAATTGATTTTTTACCTCCGTTTATGGAGGATGTTTTGTTTAAGATTCCGTTAGATTATAGAATTGGTGCAGTGCATTTTCTAGGGGATTGGAGCTTTGATAATCCGGAGTTTATTAAAGAGTATGCAAGGCGTGATATTAATGATTGCTGGGCGGAGTATTTTAAAGCAACACAGGCTTTAGCAAAGAGTGGGAAGTTTGACATTGTGGCGCATATGGATTTGCTAAAGATTTTTAAGCACTTTCCTACAAGAGATTTAAGAAGTGAGATTGAGGCTGCATTAAAAGCTATTAAGCAGGCAAATATGAGTGTAGAAATAAATGCTGCAGGATTCCGTAAAGAAGTAGGGGAGCAATATCCAAGCAGAGAGATTTTAGAGATGTGCTATGGATTTGAAATTCCCATTACTTTTGGAAGTGATGCGCACGCACTAGAACAAATCAATTTCAAGCGCAGGGAAATAGAGGCGTTAGCAAAAGATGTGGGTTATACAAAATGCGCAGTGTATCGTCAAAGGCAGAGAGAAATGGTGGAATTTTAAGTGTGATAAAAATTGAAAATTAAGTAAATTTGCGCTAAATTCTCGTTTCTTACATAAATGCGGAGGGTATATGTCGCTGGTGGGCATCGTGGGCTTCAAACCCGTTTGGGCGGATAGGTGTCTATTTGCTGGGGAGTTCGATTCTCTCACCCTCTTGCCACCTCATTTAAGGACTTTATCATAAAAGCAAGGAATTATAGAGAAATTTTGTTGCAATTTAATAACAAAAAAATGCTTTCCGTAGTCCTATTGGTGCTTTTTGGAATATTAACGCTTTTAGGTGGGGTATTAGATGTTTTGAACATTTTGTCGCGTGTGCAATTTTGGCTTTTAGGTTATTTTGGCTACATTTGGGCATTTGGTGCAGCTTTTATGTTATATAAAACAGAAATGATTCCAGATTTTAAAAATTCTCTCTTTTTAGAAAAAACATTGGGCGTAATTATGGTTGCTTTTGCACTTCTTGTTTTGCAAGGGCTTTTTTTTCAAAATGCTGGAATCTTAGGTGTTGCCTTTAATAATGTTTTAAAACCTATTATTACTTCCCTTGGTGTGTTTGGCTTAAGTCTTGCAATGTTTATTTTTGGCGTGGTGTTGTATGTTGACAAATCCCCAAAAGAGCTTTATATCGTTCTATTAAATGCATTAAAAGAGGATTTCCAAAGAGGCATTAAAAAAGCTAAGACTTCTAAACTCAAATTACGCAAAGATATAGAAAGTCTAAAATATTTTTGGCTAAAGACACAGGCATTTTTCACTCCACCTACAAAAAGGGCTGTAAATATTGAATCTAGTGGTGTAGAATCTAAAAGCGATTCTGTATCGAATGCACAAGAGATACCACAAGCGCAAAAACAAACAAGAAAAGAAAACGAAGAGTTGCGCCCTTTGACATTAGAGGAGCTCATTGAGCAGAGCAAAAACAATCCTCCGCCTAAGGAATATGCCCCTTTTAACTTTAGCGAAGAACAAGAAAGCGAGCTTGCAAATGCGCTTAGTTCTACACAAGATGGTTTTGAGGAGGGTATTGACACATTGCGTCAGGATAGGGAGTTTCCAGCGTATGAGACGAATCTGTTAGAAAAATCTCTTAAAGAGGCAGAAAATTCAGAGGAAACAATCCGCATAATCAGCGCAAAAAGTGTCCAACCTGATGCTTTTAACCCAGCACAATTTCAAATACAATCTATGGCAAGTTTGGAAAATTTCAAGCGTTTTGAGAAAAGTGATGTTTATTATAAAGAGGAAGAGCAAAAAGAAGAGGCAATCAAACTTATTAAAAAAGAAAGCATTAGCGAGCAAGAGTTAGAGCAAACTCCAATAAAACAAGAATCTTTTCAAAAAGAAAGCCCCAAAAAACAAGCCATTAAGTCTTATCCCAAAAAACTTTATGCAGCAACGCCTTTTAGTGCTTATTATGATAAAGAATCAGTTGGCACGCACGATTGCCTTGTAGATACAAACAGCTTCCAAAGGGAATATCCAAGCCAAAAGGAGAAAGATGTGCTTCCTAAAACCATTTTTTATTATGGGGATAGGGTAAGCACGCATCCTTTAACAGAAAATACGGAATCTAAAAGCATAATTCCACAAATTCAAGTTGCAATGCAAGAAAGTGTTGCAATTACAGAAAATACGATTCCAAAAGAGCAGACAAGCATTGAAGCTACACAAAATATGGAATCTAAAATTGCTAATCCTAAAGAAATCGCACAATCTTTAGAAGACGCGGAATCCAAAACGCCACAAGAATCTACAATGCAAGCACAAATGCCCACCCAGATGTTAGTGGAACAAACCACAATGCCACAATACGCAACAATTCCAAATGCGATTCCAACTTTTGATTATGGTTATGTGCATTACCAAGAGCCAGCGCGACAAATTCCACAGCCTGTTGCAATAGAACAAATCAAGCAAACTATGGAATCTAAAACTCCACAACAATTAAAAGCACAACAAGCATCACAAATAGAATTAAAAGCATTAGAGCAAACGCCACCCCAAGCTTTACAAACATTACAAGAACAAAACACAAAGTTAGCACAAACGCAAGTGGAGCAAATTCCTATCCAAGCACCACAGATTCAAAGTGTAGAAATCGTCAAAACACTAGAAGAAAACACCGCCCTTTTAGAGAATTTAGAAATGGCACAAACTCCACAAATGTTGGAATCCAAAAATTATGAATTGCCTAAATTAGAGTTTTTGCAAGAGCCAAAGAGAACGCATATTGAAATTGATGAGAGTGAAATTGATAGAAAAATCAATGATTTATTAAATAAAATGCGTGTGTTTAAGATTGAAGGCGATATTGTGCGCACTTATTCAGGACCTATTGTAACAACTTTTGAGTTTCGCCCAAGTCCAAATGTTAAGGTTTCACGCATTCTAACTCTACAAGATGATTTAGCAATGGCTTTGCGCGCTAAAACAATCCGTATCCAAGCACCAATACCGGGTAAAGATGTAGTAGGGATTGAGATTCCAAATGCACAAGTAGAAACGATTTATTTGCGTGAAATTTTAGAAAATGATTTGTTTAAAAACTCTCTCTCATCACTAACTTTAGCATTAGGAAAGGATATTGTAGGCAATCCTTTTGTAACAGATTTAAAAAAGCTTCCGCATTTACTTATTGCTGGAACAACAGGAAGTGGTAAGAGTGTAGGGATTAATGCGATGATTTTATCTTTACTTTATAAAAACCCTCCTGATAAGCTTAAATTGATTATGGTAGATCCTAAAATGGTGGAATTTAGCATTTATAATGATATTCCCCACCTCTTAACCCCTGTTATTACAAATCCTAAAAATGCAATTTTTGCACTTGATGTAGCGGTTAAAGAAATGGAGCAACGCAACGCACTAATTAGTGAAGCAAGAGTTAAAAATATTGAAAGCTACAATCAAAAAGCAGAAATGGAGGGCTTTGAGCCTTTTCCTTATATTGTGATTATCATTGATGAATTAGCTGATTTAATGATGACAGGAGGCAAAGAAGCAGAAGCTTCGATTTCACGCTTAACGCAAATGGCGCGTTCAAGTGGAATCCATTTAATTGTTGCCACACAGCGTCCAAGTGTTGATGTTGTAACAGGGCTTATTAAAGCAAATCTTCCTTCACGCATAAGCTATAAAGTGGGACAAAAAATTGATTCTAAAGTGATTTTAGATTGCCACGGAGCAGAATCCTTATTAGGAAATGGGGATATGCTTTTTGCAATGGGTGGTGGAAATGTAACACGCTTGCACGCCCCATTTAGCACAGAAGAAGAGATTGAACGCATTGTGGAGTTTATTAAAGCACAATGTCCGCCACAATACGATGAACGCTTTTTGCAGAAGGAAGAGCGCACGCAGATGCAATCTAATGGAGAGGCTGATGATCTTTATGAAGAAGCAAAGCGCATTATGTTAGCAGATGGAAAAACTTCCATTAGCTATATACAGCGCCGTCTAGGAATTGGTTTTAATAAAGCGGCAAATATTGTGGAGCAAATGCAACAAAGAGGATTTCTAAGTAAAGAAAACTCTAAGGGAGTGCGTGAAATTATTGGAGATAAAAATTAAAAGAATTGGGAGTTTTAAGAAAAGTTTTGTTAGAATCCCTGACTTACCTTAAATCTCAAAATTTGGAGTATAGAGAGAATGAATGCAAGCCTAAAGGTTAATAAAATAGATAGCGCAAATGCAACAGCACAGGCTACAATCCCAGCAGATGCGCTAAACAAAAAACTAGATAAAGTTACAAAAGCAGCAAGTAAAAATCTTAAAATAGATGGATTCCGCAAAGGAAAAGTTCCAACTTCAGCAATTAAACAGCGTTATGGAAAGCAGCTTGAAGAAGATGCACAAAAAGAATGTGTGCAAGATTTATTGCAAGATATTTTAAAAGCGTTAAATATTGAAGCATTTATGTTGCTTGGCGACCCCCGCATCACAAAATTTCAGAAAAAAGATAACGGAATTGAGTTAGAAGTTGAGCTTAGTTTAGCACCAACAATCAAACTTGATGATGTAGATTCTTGTATTCCAGAAGTTAAGATTCCAACAATCAAAGAGACTGATATTCAAAAGCGTTTAGAGGAAATTGCAAGCACTAGAGCTCCATTAGTGAAAATTGAAGATGGAAGACGCAAACTAAAAGATGGAGAATTTGCTAAGATTGATTTTGAAGGCTTTATTGATGGGAAACCATTTGATGGTGGAAAAGCAGAGGGGTATTTGCTAAAAGTGGGTAGTAAGTCATTTATTGAAGGTTTTGAAGAGCAGCTAATTGGAATGAAAAGGGGTGAAGAAAAAGAAGTTAATGTAACTTTTCCAGAAGATTATCAAGCAAAAGATTTAGCAGGAAAGCCCGCAGTCTTTAAGGTTAAGTTGCTTGAGATTCAAACAAAAGGCAAAATTGAAATTGATGATAATTTTGCAAAAACGCTATTTCCTGATGATAAAGAAGTGAGTGTAGATAGTCTAAAAACAAAGGTAAAAGAGCAACTCCAAGAAGAGAAAAAGCAGGAAGTGTATAATAATGAATTGAAAGAAAAGCTTGTGGATAACTTGAATGCTAAGATTGTATTTGACTTGCCAAAATCCATTGTGGAGCAAGAAATGGATTTATTACTTAGAAATGCGTTTATGGCATTACCAAAAGAAGAGCAAGAGAAGCTTGCAAAAGATAAAGATGCAATGCAGGCAAAACGCGAAGAACAGAGAGAAAATGCACAAAAAAGTGTGCGCGTAACTTTGCTTATTGATGCAATTGCAAAGCGTGATAATATTCAAATCCCAGATAATGAAGTGATTAATACAATTTATTATGAAGCAATGGCAATGCGCCAAGATCCTAAGGCAATGTTTGAGTATTATAAGAGTAACAATCTAATTCCAGCGGTTAAAATGGCAATGCTTGAAGATAAGGTGCTTACAACACTTTTGGATAAAAAGGTATGATATGGCGTATTATGTGCCAACGGTGATTGAAAAAACAGGGCGCGGAGAGCGTGCGTATGATATTTATTCTAGGCTGTTAAAGGATAGGATTATCCTTTTGAGTGGACAAATTGACGATGGCTTGGCATCTTCTATTGTTGCGCAATTGTTATTTTTAGAAGCTGAAGATCCTGAAAAAGACATTTATTTATACATCAATTCCCCCGGTGGTGTTGTAACAAGTGGATTAAGCATTTATGATACAATGCATTATGTTAAGCCAGATATTAGCACCATTTGTATTGGACAAGCCGCAAGTATGGGGGCATTTTTGTTAAGTTGTGGCACAAAGGGTAAGCGGTATTCTTTACCAAACTCACGCATTATGATTCATCAGCCTTTAGGTGGAGCGCAAGGGCAGGCAACAGAGATTGAAATCCAAGCAAAAGAGATTTTGCGCTTAAAAGCAAGTTTAAATGCGATTTTAGCGCAAAATACAAATCAGCCCTTAGAAAAAATTGCAAAAGACACAGATAGGGATTTTTATTTAAGTGCCAAAGAAGCGCAAGAATATGGCTTGATTGATAGTGTTTTGGAAAAAAGTTTGAAATAAGGGGTGCGTTGTGAAAGATGATTTTGGTTCCTTTGATGGATTGCAAAGTTTTGAGGCTAATGGCATTGAGGAATCCAATTTAGAGAATACAAATTCCTTTTCGTCTTTTGAAACGGATTCTTCTCCATCTGCTGCTACAACCCAAGATACAGAGTCAGACAATGATGTAAATTCGTTAGAGGAGTATGGTTTGCAGGTTGTCCAAGAGTTAAATACAAATGGAATCTTACCTACTCCTTATAATTATAAAATTTATTTTGAGAAGCTCTTAGAGAATAAATCTGATCAGTTTAAAGATGATGCTTTTCAATATGTAGAAGTTGATCAGCGTCCAGAGGAAAAGCAAGCAGCGTTGGAATCTAAAGTATTAAAGGCACAAAGTTATATGACAAGCACCTTAAATCAGGTTGATTCTATCCTGAAAAATTTAAGATTGCTCCAAAATATTTTAAAAAAACACGCAAAAGAGGTGGAAACAACTACCAATGCGATTACTTTGCAAAACATTATCGTAGTTTTTCAAAAAGAGTTAGATAAATTGAGCGAAGTTACGGGACATCAACTTCAAGACATTAAAACAATGCACGACAAAACACTCGCTTCTATTGCGGGAATCAGTAGTGAAGTTATTTGTAATAGTGTGTATGGAATCTATAATAAACGCTTTTTAGAAAAGCGTGTGATAGCTGAGGCAGGTTCGGTGAATGCGGGCGGTTATAAATCAGCACTTTTGCTTGTGCGCGTATCAAAAAGTTTGCAAAGTCGTATTACTTTAGATAAAACAGCGATTTTGATTAATCGTTCGCTTTCAAAAATTTTGCAAAGGGTTGCAAATCGTAGCGATATTGTTGCTTATTATGAAGCAGGGATTTTTGGAATTCTGTTAAGCCATAGGGATAAAGATGCTGCAAAACGCTTTGCAAATCGCCTTGCTGAAAAAGTAGTTGGAACAAATATTATTTTAGGCGAAGAGGATTTGTCTTTGAGTGTTTGCACGGGAATTGTTGAGATTAATGCATTTTCTAAACAAAAAGAGATTATAAAGAATGGACTTGACGCTCTTAAAAAGGCATCAAATGGTAATGTTTCTTTTGTGGTGTATGGAGATTAGTTGATGTTAGAGGTTATTACTTATCCTAATCCTTTATTGCGTCAGGTTTCTAAGCCTGTGGAAGTTTTTGATGAGGAATTACACGCTCTTTTAGATGGAATGTATGATGCAATGCTTACAAAAAATGGTGTTGGAATCTCTGCAATCCAAGTGGCAAAACCAATCCGAGCACTTCTTGTTTGTATCCCTGATGAAGAGGGCAATCAGCATAAAAAGGATTTATTGGAGGTGATTAATCCCCAAATTTTAGAAAAAGATGGTCAAATCTTTTTTAACGAAGGTTGCTTGAGTGTGCCGGAGTTTTACGAAGAAGTAAAGCGTGCTTCAAGCATAAAGATTTCTTATCAAGATCGCTATGGCAATCCAAAAGAGATTTTGGCACAAGATTTTTTAGCAGTTGCTTTGCAGCACGAAATTGATCATTTAAATGGTGTTTTATTCATTGATAAACTCTCCATTATTAAACGCAAAAAGTTTGAGAAAGCCTTAAAGCAAAAACAAAAAGCCTAACTCTAAATGTCTTGTTTTGCTTTGCTTAAATCAATGTGGCAATATCCATTAGGATTTTTAGCTAGATATTTTTGATGATAGTCTTCAGCGGGATAGAAGTTTTCTAGCAGGCTTGTTTCTGTGACGATTTTTTGAGAAAATTGCTTTTGTAAATTCTCCACAAAACCTTTAATCTCCCGTAGCATTTGTGCGTCTTTTGTATAGATTCCACTTCTATATTGCGTGCCTCTATCATTGCCTTGATAATTGAGTGCAAAGGGATTAATAATGCTAAAAAAGCGTTTAAGTAGCACTTCAAGGCTTAAAAAGTTGGAATCAAAAATGATTTCCACCGCCTCCACCGCTCCTGTTTCTCCATTGCAAACTTGCTGATAACTAGGCGATTCCACCTTAGAATTTGCATAGCCCACTTGTGAGCTAACCACACCTTTAAGCAAGTCAAAATATCCCTGCACACCCCAAAAGCATCCGCCTGCTAAATAAATTGTTTGCATAAGTTTCCTTGAAAAATAAACGCAATTTTAGCTAAATCTTAAAACATTTTCACTCTTTTAAGGTATTTTTTGCAATATCAACAAGCGGGGCTATGTCATAAGCTTGTATTTTTTGCCCCATTGTTTTTAGATAGGCATTAACATTTTCTAGCGTTAAAATATGCTCACCGCCCTTAATTGCATCAAGATGCCAAGAGTTCATATCGCTATTGTAATGCACAAAATCTCTGTAATTTGCGATATTATCTGTGTAGGAGAGATTATCAAAGCCATACACGCTTACATTTTGATAATCTTTTGTCTGTTGAAGTAGCCACTTTAGCCTTAAAGCAAGTCTCTCAAATTTTCCTTTGTCAATTTTATAAGATGCCGTGGAATAAGGGGGAATGATGAAGTAAAATTGCGTGTTAGGATGGGCTTTGATAAAGGGAAGGATGGAAGCATTAAAGCCATTTTGAAAGTCTAAAATTTCTATTTGCCCTGTTTCTTTAGAGGCGATTGCTTTTAAGAGAGCTCGCATTTCTCCTTTTGGAAAATTTTCAAAGCCACCAAAATTTTGAAGCACACGCCTTTCTTTAAAGTTCCATTTGAGCAAATCTTCTAACTCTACTTTTTGTCCGCACTTGGGAGCATTTTTGATAAGACAGCTTGCAAATCTAAAGCTAAAATATACTCTTATATCATCCATTCTATTTGCATTGTATAAAAAATCATAATGTGCGACATTTGGATTCTCAGCGTGTATATCATCAATGCTGTAAATAAACGCCCTTGGCGTTTTATGCTTGAAAAGATAGTCTAAAATCACAGCCCTCTCACCAAATTTTGATGCTGCAAGGGAGATATTCACCCACTTGCCTCTTTTGCAGAAGTGTTTTCTAGCATAGAAGTGCCTAAGATAAAGGAATCAAAATCATAGTGTTTAATAATCCCTAATGCTTGCCTTCTCATATCTGTGGAAAATGTTGTTTCTCTAAAATAGGGCTTGTGGTAGATTTGCAAAGGATCATAAACATAAAAAAGGCAATGTATGCAAGGATAAAGGGAAGCGGAACCACAAAGGCTAAAAGCAAATATTTTTTATAAGACACAACCACTCCTAAAAATTAAAATAAATAAACTCTACATAAGGTGTAACTGCAAGCCAAACTAGGGCAGTGTAAAATAAAATTCCTGTAAAAATCGCCCCCCTTAGCGTAGGCTTAAAGGAATCTAGCTTTTGAATAGAATTTGAAAAGCATAGAACAAGAATAAAGCCAAGAATGAGATAAAACGCCGTATCATTGCGTCCTTCTATACGACTTAATAACAAAGGCATTCTTATTTTATCTGGCAATTCCACCCACATAATCCCAAACATTCCTGCTAAAAGATTTAAAGCCCCTTGGAGATTCTCTGCTCTAAAAAACACCCAAGTCATATTTAAAAAGTTAAAGGTAAGAATCCAGCATAAGACTTTATACAAACGACTTTGTAAAAATGTAGCCTTGTGTAAATTTAAAGATTCTAAAACATAGCCATAAATTCTGTGCAAACACATTGCAAGCCCGTGTAATGCTCCCCAAATAATAAATCCAAATCCAGCCCCGTGCCACACACCACTTAAAAAAGCAACAAGAAAAAGATTCCTAAGTGTAAGAAGTTTAGAGCCTCTATTGCCCCCTAGCGGAATATAGAGATAATCTTTTAAAAATCTCCCTAAAGTAATATGCCATCTTCTCCAAAACTCCGTAATGCTTAATGCTTTATAAGGGGAGTTAAAGTTAATGGGCAAAAGGATTCCAAAAAGTAATCCCAAACCTATTGCCATATCACAATACCCACTAAAATCAAAATACAACTGAAAGGTATAAGATAAAGAAGTAGCCCAAGATTCTGCGATATTTAAAAATTCGCCCTTTTCTACAATGCTAAATCCATTATTTGCCCATTTTGCAAAACTATCAGCAATGAAAACTTTTTTAAATAAACCAAGCGAGAAAATCAACACACCCTTAGCAATTTTATCCCACTCCACACTTAAAGACTTAAATTGCGGCATCATTTCTTTGTGATGCACAATAGGTCCTGCAATAAGCTGTGGAAAAAAGCTAACAAATAAGCAATAATCTAAAAAATCAAATTTCTTATCAACACCTTTATAACAATCCACTAAAAACGCAATTTGCTGAAAGGTAAAAAAGGAAATGGCTAAAGGCAAAAGAATATGGGGCAGTGGGATATTAAAATCTAAATGTAAAAGTTTAGAGAGTAGATTAAAATTTTCTAAAAAGAAATCTGTGTATTTGAAAAATCCAAGTAAGGCAAGATTAAAAAAGATTCCAACATAAAGATAGAATCTAGGACTTATTAAAGTAGCCTGTTTTGCCCCCCCCCCCCACTATTTTTAGCAAAATTCTTTAGCATTAGTGAAGCGATTGCATAATTTACCACAATAGAGAGTAAGAGTAGTCCTAAATATTTAACTTCCCAAAAGGCATAGAAAAACAAACTTCCAAGCACTAAGAAAAGCTTAGCTAAAAGGTTTTGATTCAAATATCTTAAACCATAAAAGCCTAAAAGCATAATAGGCAAAAAGGCAAAGATGAAAATGTAAGAGCTAAAAATCATAGGGAGTCCTTAAAAATAAAAGCCGGATTTTAACATTTTAGTCTTAAAGAATAAACCCCCCGCCAAGCACTTTAGAGCCATCATAAAGCACAAGGGCTTGTCCGCTTGCCACACCATAAACAGGCTCCTCTAAATGTGCTACAATCACTTCCTTTTGCGCTTCTTTAACTAGCTCAATCCTAGCCTTTGCCTTATGGCTTTTGTAGCGGATTTTCACTTCGCATTCTAAGGTATTGTCGTCTTTAAAATATTCCTTTGGCAAAGAGAAATTTGCCGCACGCACTTCTTTTGTGGCTAAATCCTCCTTATCGCCTACAATAATCGTGTTATCTTGTGGGTTAATTTTTAGCACATAATGGGGGGTTAGTGCGCCTTTAATTGTAAAGCCCTTGCGCTTGCCAATGGTGTATTGCATATAACCCTTATGCGTGCCAATCACATTCCCTTGCGTATCTAGCACATCGCCTTTAGATTCCGTCTTATAATGCTTATTTAGCACATCAATGTAGGAATTTTCCACAAAGCAAATCTCTTGAGAGTCTTTATAGGTTTCTAGCGTGCCAAGCCAAGAGAGTTCTTTTAAGGCAACAGGCTTAATCTCCTCTTTAATCTTATCCCCAAGTGGAAAAATAATGCGCGAAATCCACTCAGGCTTTAATCCAAAAAGAAAATAACTTTGATCCTTGTGCATATCCGCCCCTTGCGCAACCTTGCCCTCTTTAATTTGCGCATAATGCCCCGTTGCTACATAATCAAATCCCATTTTATTGGCTAAATCAAATGCGATTCCAAATTTTACAAAGGGATTGCACATCGCGCAAGGATTGGGCGTTAAGCCTTTTTTGTAAGATTCCACAAAATAATCATAAACCTTTGTTTTAAATAACTCCCTTTCATCAATGATAGAATATTCTATGTTTAAATGTTTTGCGCATTTTTCAATATTACGCACAAAATAGGCGTGCTTTTCCTCTTTATCGTGGAGTTTTAAATACACTCCATAGACTAAGTAGCCTTGTTTTTGCAAAAGGTAGGCACAATAGCTAGAATCCACGCCACCGCTCATTAATAATAAAACCTTTTTCATTTCATTCCTTTGTGTATGTTAATTTTTTTTGCAATAAAAGTTGATTGTTTGTGTATTTGGCAAAGTCAATATCAAGGGCAAAAATCTCGCCGCTTCCAAGTCTTGCAAAGGGGAATTTATCGTAATAAACGCCTTGTTCTTGCTGTGTAGCATTACGGAAAGTTGCCTGAATTTGGACGCCTTTTAGATGTGTTAGAGTGTTAGAATCTTTTGCAATTATTACTCCAACACTAGGATTAACATAGGCTAATTTTATATGTTTAGAGTTGGAATCGCTTTTAAAACACAGACTCAAATTTTCTTTAACAAACGCATAATAACAGCTTGCGCTATAAACGCTTAAATGTGTGCTATCTGTGTTATCAATTACGCTAAGAGCAAGCAAATGCTGTTTTGTGATAAATGCCTTGATTCTATCGTCCATAAATGGAATTTTAGCTAAAAAGTGCAATTTTTACATTAATTGATCAATCCTATCTTTTTTAGGAGCGATTTCTGTGATTTGGATTCCAAAGTTGCCATCTACAATAACGACTTCCCCTTTTGCAATGACTTTATCATCTACAAGCACTTCTAAAGGATCGTTTGCTAGCTGATTTAGCTCTACAACACTTCCAATATCCATTGCAATCACATCTTTAAGTAGCATTTTTTTCTGTCCGATTCTAACCTTCACTTGCAAGCGCACATCTAAAAGCATTGCCATATTTTTCATTTCAGAATTGCTAAGTTCTACTTTTGTTGCATTGTCATTTGTTGCAATGCTTTGTGTAGGAGTTGGACTTGCTGTTGTGTTTGGGCTAAAGTGGTTTTCAAATGCACTAGAGAATCCAAAATACAAGTAATCTTGCACAGAGCCTATGTTAAAAGAGAAGGTATAAAATCCGCTGTAATTTCCAAGCCCTAAATCGCCATCAGGAGTAAAATTGATATTCTTTAGTGTAAAACTTAGCTTTGGAAGTTCTTTTTGTCCGCCAAGAGAAGTGGAGATTGCACCAAAAATATTTGATACAATTTCTTTTGTTGCGTCTAAATCATCAGCATCCATTGCTTCTTTGCTTTCTCCCTCTCCTCCTAACATCATATCAGCTAAAGCAGTGGCAACTTTTGGTGAAATGAAAAATGCTAAAGTTGCTCCATCATCAGTGCTTATATCAATCTTTGCCATAGGGGGGTTTATGGAATCGCTTTTGCCATCTTGGGCTTCTATCTGGCTAACTTCTGGTGCTTGTCCTAATAGCCCTTCAATGGTGGCGGTTGTTTCTTGGACAATGAGTTTTAAAAAATCATTTAGCATTTTTACTCCTCTTCTAATTCGCTAGCGCGCGATTTTCTTTGCACCTCAAGCATTTCTAAAATCTCTTTGACTTGGTCTTTTTCTGTTTTTATCATTTCTTTGACTTCAATGGTTTTGCGGTAGCGGTGTAATCCGATGCTAGCTAGAAATTTTTCTCTACCATCTACATTAATAATCACCGTATCATCAGCAGGGCGGTCTAAGCGCACAATATCGCCCACTTCTAAGTCAAGAACTTCGTGCATTGAGAGTTTTGTTTCGCCCAAAATTGCAGCAACATTAACTTTTGCTCCCCCTAAGAGTGCTTGAAGTTCTTTGTTTCTTGATTTTTTTGCACTAGTTTCACTTAGCATTATATCCCTGCTTGCAAGGCGTGATAGCACGGATTCTAGGGAAATAACAGGATAGCATAAGTTCATCATTCCACTACTATGCCCGATGATAATCTCCATAACTACCATAATAACAATCTCATTTTGTGCAACGATTTGCACAACATTTGGGCTAGATTCCTTCACATCAACGGTTGGAAAAATTTCTGTAATAGGTGCCCACGCTTCTTTAAGGTTTTGCATCATTTGGCGCAAAATCGTATCAAGCAAATTTAATTCAATGTCGCTAAATTCTCTTGTGGATTCATAAGGGTCGCCTTTACCGCCTAAGAGCCTATCAATCATAGGAAAGGCAATGCTAGGGTTAATCTCTAAAACGCCTGTGCCATCAAGGGGTTTCATGGAAAACACATTGAAACTTGTAGGGCTTGGCAAACTCATTAGAAATTCACCATAAGTCATTTGATCTACGCTGTGGAGCTGAATCTCAACGATGGAGCGCATAATTGCAGAGATTTGACTCGAGAGACTCCTTGCCATTTTATCGTGGATTCCACGAAATGCACGGAGTTGTTCTTTGCTAACGCGATTTGGGCGTTTGAAGTCATAAAGCGTGATTTGTCTTTGTTGGACTACAGCAGGCTTTTCTAATGTTTCTGTTTCCTCCCCTTCATCATCTACAACTTCTAATAACGCATCAATTTCTTCTTGGGATAATATATCAGCCATCTAATCCCCTTTCTTCAAGGTGTTGTCTAACCCTTCTAATCACAGCCCTGTGCAGTTGAGAAACTCTAGCCTCACTCACTTCTAGCACTTGACTAATTTCTTTAAAACTTAATTCTTCATAATAATAAAGTTGCACTACAAGTTGCTCATTGGGTGTTGCGTGTTCTAAGATTTGTGTAATAATTGCAATTAACTCTTCTTTTTCCACGCTTTCTAATGCGCTTTCTTGGGTTGCACCTAGTTGTTCTTCAAGGGGCATAATGCTATAAATTTCACTTGCAATTCTTGCTTCTTTAATCTTTTCTTCACTCTCTCCTAAAACTTCACTCAAATACGCATCACTAGGCTCTTCTTGATATTCATTAAAATATTCTGAAATCACTTTATCAACGCGCTTACATAGCGTTCTTAGATTCCTTGATAGCGGATCTAAGGAGCGTAAATAATCAAGCATAGCCCCTTGCACGCGCGGTCTTGCATAGCCCCAAAAGGAATCATTGATACTACTATCGTATTTGCGTGCAAGCTTGATTAACTCTTCTGTGCCAATGGAGATTAAATCAGAGAAATCCACGCTTGCAGGCAGACGCTCTTTTAGGCGAAAAGCCATCGCTTTAAGGGCTGGGAGATAATCTAGTGCTAGGGAGTCTTGGTCGCGCTTAAGTGCATTTTGGTAGCCATTAGAAGTCGTCAGCATAGTTGTTTCTCTCAGTCTTGCTAGGTTTAGTGCGTAAATCTTCTTGTTCTTCTTCACGCATTGTTTTTTCCATTGTGCGTAAGAATCCGCGAATTTTGTTTGTTGCCTTTTCGCGCTTATCAAATTCATCAATGTATTCTTCTAAAAGGGCGTTATAAGCGTCTTTTTTACTTGTATTCTCGTGTGTGTTAATAAAGCGCACAAATAAAGACACGCTAATAAGAGTGATGAGGTAGAATCCTATTGTAGAAATGAGAGTTCCAGCTACAATCATTGCAGGATCATCAAATTTTAAAAAGGATAATAAAAGTCCGATGAAAAATCCATTGACAATTGCAAAACTTAAGAAATTATCCATTTTTAAAGGCATTCTGTTTCCTTACACTTCCTAAAAATGACCCAGAATCTTTTTTAGGAATTTCCCAAATCTTTTATATTCTTGCACTAGCACATTCCGTTCCATTTTTTTAGCCAATGCCCTTGCGACTTCTTCTATCTCCATTGAAGGCGTTGCATTTGGTTCTTCTTTAACAAAGATTCCACGATTTTTGCTGTAATAATTAATCATCGTTGTTTTTGTGAGTTTTCCAATGCATTCAAGATTAATTTTGCCAATATTGCTTTGTGCGATTTTTTGCACTTTTTGAAAAATCATTTGCGCCTCATCGTTGTTTTTTGTCATATTAATCAACATAAAAATGCGCTCTTTGTAATTTGCGGCAAGTTTGATTGTGGCATAGGCATCAGTAATTGCTGCTGGATCTGGAATCGTAATCACAATGGCTTCATCGCTATTTTTTAAAAAAGTTTGTGTGTATTCGCCAATGCCCGCCCCTGTGTCAATAATTACAAAATCAAGGCTATCTAAAAGGGCGGAATCCTCAATGAGTGTTTCAAACATAAACTCACTTTTATAGCGGAAAATATCCGTCCCAGAATCCCCGGGAATCAAATACAATCCGTGTTCAATAGGAAGAATAATATCCCTTAAACTTGCTTGATTTTTAAGCACATGTAAGAGATTTTTTTCACAACGCACGCCAAACATAATGTCTAAGTTTGCAAGTCCGATGTCTGCATCAAAGATTCCGACTTTAAAACCAAGTTGCCAAAGTTTATAAGACAGGTTTGCGCTAAATGTGGATTTACCAACGCCCCCTTTGCCGCTTGTTATGGTGATAAACTTCGTGCTAGTTGCTTTTTTAGAGTCAATAAGGAGTTCTAAATTTGCTGCTTGATTTTTCATTTTATCAGTCCATCTAACAAGCAGTCAATTAAAAAATCGCTTGTTGCAACGCTTAAATCATTTGGCACTTCCTGTCCTGTAGAGAAGTAGCTTACAGGCTTTTTGGTTTCATAAATGAGTGAAAACACATTGCCATAACTATGTGTTTCATCAAGCTTGGTAAAAACTAAAGTGTCAATTCCAAGCGTTGAGAATGTGTGGTAAATATCCTTTAAATCCTCGTATTTTGTGGTAGCACTCATCACTAAGCTGACATCAATTTTCGTGTTTGGGTCAGCATTAACAAAACTCTTTAGCGATTCTAGCTTTGCTCTATCGTGCTGGGAGCTTCCCACCGTGTCAATTAAAATATAATCACAATATTTTAAAGATTCTAGTGCATTGACAAACTCTTCAGTATCCACCACCGTATCAATGCTTAACTTCATTTTCTTTGCATAAAACATTAGCTGATCCACTGCACCGATTCTGTAAGTATCAAGCGTTATGATTCCAACTTTGTAATTTTTATTTAGTAGCCTAGAATAGCGTGCTGCAAGTTTTGCTAGGGTAGTTGTTTTTCCCACGCCTGTTGGACCAACAAGCATCATAATGTTTTTTGCATTGCTGCTTAAATTTTCAGCCCTAGCAACTACCATTTTGCGTAAAACCTCCCTAAAATAGCGTTTGATTAGCACAGAATTTTCACGCATTTTAATAGGCATTAGTTCTAGGGTTAATTGCATAATTTTCTCTAAATGTTCCTTTGCCATTCCGCTTGCTTTTGTGATTCTATAAATCTCTGCAAATTCGTGCGGAATGATTAGTCCATCGCGCTTTGGACCTCTCTCTTCCCAAAACATATTTTGGATGAGTTTTAGTTTGTCATTTAAGCGATCAATCTCACCTTTAATAAGGCGCAAATCATCAGGTTGGGATTCCTTTTTTTTAGATTCCATTTGTTTTTGGGGTGGGGTTTGTGTTTTTGTGGGGGCTTGATTTGTTTTTTGCTCTCCATAAGGGGATTTTGCCGGGATTTTTGGCTCTATGCCTGCAATTTGTGAAATTTGACGCACTGCATCAGAGAGTTGTAAGGATACATCTTCTGGGAGTGGAGGCATACTTTGTGCAATGCGTTTTCTTTCAATTTCTTTTTGTGCGATTAACTCTAGGCGTTGTGCAATATTATTTGTCTTTGGCGGTTCTTCTTGCTGTTGTTTTGCCTTAGCCTGTTTTAAATCCTCTTCACTAATTGCTACAGAAACTTCGTATTTGCCGTCATTTAGTTTTTTTTGTGCAATGATTGAAAATTCATCGCCAAGTTCTTTTTTGGCTTCTGCAAGTGCTTGTGCGCCAGTTTCTGCGGTAAAGGTAAATAATTTCATAGCATCCTCCAAGCTTTAATTGCAATGTGTAAGCGGAATCCAAACGCTTTGACGCTCACTCCAAGCCTTGTGTGGAATCTCTAAACTCCCCATAGCAATGCGCTGATTTTTAAAAGCGATAATGTCTAAATCTAGCGTGCGCGGTGCATTTTTAAAAGGGCGTTTGCGCTCTCTCCCAAAATAGCGTTCCAAATATGCGCAAAAACTCCAAAAATCCGCAACCCCAAGTTTTGTTTTTAGCCAAATGATCATATTATAAAAATCTGGCTGTTGTGTGTAACCAAAGGCTGGGTTTTTTAGAATCGGTGAAGTAGCAATTATAGCATTTTTACAAGAGAGTCTTTTAAAAAGCTTCCAAAAACGCACCAAAGACTCTCCGCAATTTGCCCCAACACCTAAAATTACAGAATCCTTTAGCTTGCTATAAGCTTTGAAAAGGCGATAGGGATTAGGTTTGCGCACTTGTGTAAAACGGGGGATTTGCGTGGTTTTAAATGTTGGATTTCGTCTTTTTTTATGTGTTTTAGGGATAAGCTCTATTAAATCCTTGTCTAGCGATTTTAGAGCATAGGTTTTGACGCCATAGCAATGCTTGCTTGGTAAGTGTGTCTTAGCAGATGTTTTGATTGGCATTTTATGATGCTGCACCTATGATGCGCACACCATAGCATTTTGGAATGTAAATACTTGGCTCAATGGAAAGCATCACTTTGCTAGCTAACATTAATGCCCCCTTATTTGACTACCCTTGTGGTTGTTCTGCTTGTTGGCGCGCGTTTCTAACCGCATTGAGTTCGCTAACAATTTGCGTAAGCCCATTTAACGCTAAGTGGTATCCTAATGGTCCAAATCCTGCGATTACTCCAGCGCAAACTGCTGCTGTTAAGCTCTCTTGGCGGAATTTTTCTCTAGCGTGTATGTTACTAATATGCACTTCAATGGTTGGAATATTAACAGCAGCAATTGCATCACGGATTGCCACAGATGTGTGTGAATACGCCGCTGGATTAATGATGATTCCATCAAATTGTTCAAAGCATTCTTGGATTTTATCTACAATCTCACCTTCAAAATTACTTTGAAAAAACTCTACTTCTACTCCCATTTGCTGTGCTTGAGTTTGGATATTTTCGTGGATTGTTTCAAGCTTTACTGGTCCATAAATGCGTGGGTCTCGCACTCCTAGCATATTTAGGTTTGGTCCTTGGATTACCATAACTTTCATTCTTCGCTCCTATACTTTGTAAAAAATTTGCAGATTATAGCAAAAAGATTCTAAAATATGGAATCTTAGGTGAAAAGCTAGTAAAATTAATCATTATAATTGATTAAGGAAATAGAATGAAAATTGCGCTAATTTGTGATTCCTTATTGCTAGATAGAAGTTTGGAGATGTATTTAAAAGAATATTTAACAAGTTATAAATTGTGTGATTTTGTGGTGGCGACACAATTTGTGGAATCCCAAAAGCCTGTGTTTTTAATTGGTGATATGGAAGGTGCGCATTTGAAGATTCCATTTACTAAGGAGCTTTTATTAAAGGAATTGGAATTCTTTTATTACACGCTAAAAGATGGAAGTCAGAGAAATAGCAAGGAAGCAATTCTGCCAAGCATAGATGTAAGGAGTGAAGAAATACATTCTCTAAACACAGATACGGATTCTCTATTTTTAGGAGATTTGAATATAAAAATGGAAGAGATTTTAAAGCGTTATGCAAAAGAGATTGAAACAACGATTTTGGAGCATTTAAAGGAAAAGCGTGGCTAAGATTCCAACTTTAAGAGTGATTGGTGGAATTTATAAGGGGCGGAATTTGCAAATGGCACCTTTGGAAGTTACACGCTCTTCAAAGGCAATTTTAAAGGAATCGCTTTTTAACACACTAAGTGCGGATATTGTGGGGGCAAATTTTATAGAATTTTTTGCAGGAAGTGGAAGTGTTGGGATTGAAGCGTTAAGTCGTGGTGCAAAGTTTGCGCTGTTTTTTGAGCAAAATAAAAAATCTTTTGCTGTGTTGGAATCTAATTTGGAAAACATTTGTAACAATACTACATCTTATAAACTTATTTTTGGTGATACTTTTAGGGAGTATTCTAGGGCTTTAAAAACATTACAAGCACCTTGTATTGGCTACATTGATCCACCCTTTGATGTGCGTGAGAATGCAGAGGACATTTATGCAAAATGTTTTAAGATGGTAGAAAGTTTGGATTCTAATATTTTTAGTTTGATTGCCTTAGAACATCGCTCTAAACTCGCAATTCCAAAGACAATAGGTGCGTTTGTGCATTTTAAAACAAAGCGTTTTGGCAAAAGCAGTTTGAGTTACTTTTTGTAAAAATTTTATTTTAATTCTGTTTGAAATTTAATTTAAGGGATTTTTTTAAGTAAATAAAACATAAATTTAAATGTTACATTTAAAATTTTCTTAGGGGCAGGGTTAATGTATAAAAATTTATCGCTTAAAGCAAAGATTATAACGCTAGTCTTTGGCGTGTTAGCAGGGCTTATTATAGCTGGTGGAATTATAATGTATTATGAGAATAGTATTGTTGCGTATACACGCGTTGCAATCCACAATAATATCAATGAAGAAACTCAACAAAAACTAAAGCTTGCCACAGATTCTTTGGCAAATGCTTTTTGGGAGTTGGTGCGTGGTCTTTATGAAGCAACACAAATCCAAATTATCGCAACAGGGATTGAAAAATTTCGCTTTGAAGACGATAAGAGCGGATATTATTTTGCCTATAAAGAGCACATACCGTAGTAGCATTGCCAACGCGTAAAGATTTGATTGGTAAATCCTTGTATGATGCAAAAGATGTCAATGGCGTGTATTATGTGCGCGAACTTTTTGAGACTGCTAAACATCAGGATAAAGAAACAAAATTTGTGCATTACACCTTTTCAAAACCTTTGCCAGATGGCACACGAACAAGCACAAAAGGTTGCTTATGCTGTGATGATTCCAAATACAGATAACCTTTTCCTAGGAACCGGGGTTTATGTAGATACACTTGCGTCGCATATAACAGGAGCTTCTAATAGCATTATTAATGCCATTACTGATAACATTAATGCAACACTTATAAAAGCATTTATCATTAGTGTGGTGTGCTTTTTTGTCATCGTAGCTCCGATTCTTTGGATGCTTTATGCTAATCTTGTTTCAAGTGTGCGTGTTTTACAATCCAATTTGCGCAATTTCTTTAGATTTATTAATAATAATTCTACAAATGTAGCACTTATTACTTTGGATTCTAAAGATGAATTTGGCGCAATGGCAAAAGAAATTAATACAAATATCCAAAACATTGAAGAAGGACTTAAACAAGACTCCCAAGCCATTGCTCAATCAGCAGAAACAGCTAAAGCAGTAGAGGATGGAGATTTAACAGCTAGAATTGTAGAGAATCCTCACAATCCACAATTAATAGAATTAAAAAATGTGCTCAATAATATGTTAGATGTTT
>NZ_JALEIK010000011.1 GCF_022770205.1 Helicobacter sp.
AGGAGATTTTAAAACCTACAAAAATAAGCCCAAGCAGTGGTAACACAAACACAGAACAAAACATTTACACATTAAGAGAAAATGCAAAAGCACATCTTAAACCTAGAATTAATAAAGATATTGTTAATCTAAACACGCAAGAAGTAGCAATGCTAACTAACAAAGGAATACGCAAGATGATAAGTGATAAAGCCGTATCAAAAAGCGTAGCAAATGGATTTAGTGAAGTGGAGCATTTTAAAGCAGTTGAGCAAGTTACAGAACTCTTTGAAAAAGCAACAAAAGCCACAAGCTACAAAGACCCAACAGACATAAATTTAACCATACATCGCTATAACGCACCTTTTGAAAATGCTAATGCGCTTTTAACGCTTAAAGAATACGAGCAAAATGGAAAGAAAATTTATAGTTTAGAGTTAGATGAGTTAAACGCCATTAAGTTTAATCCCAGCGGCAAGGACTTAATGGAGCAATCCCCAAAGTCAAAAGACATTGACACCGCAAGCTTCAATGCGCCCAGTGAGAATCCAAACGCAATTCTACCAAAAAACTCAAAAATAAATACACAAGCGCAAAATAACAATAACATCCAAAAGAAAAATAAATACCAAATGTTACAAACAACAAGTGATTATGTAAGGCTGGCAAAAGAGGTTATGTATGCAAAACAAAGTCTGGAGTCGCGCAAAGCAGTTTTACAACAAGCAATAAAAGAAAATGATAAAGAAACAATACAATGGGCAAAAGGAGCAATAGCAGACGTTGAAAAAAGAATAAAAAGCAGCCAACAAGACTTGAATAAAGAAATACAAAGAATAAAAAAGCTTGGAATCTCTTTAGAAAATCCACTAAATCTAAAAACCACACCAATGCCAAATATAAAAATGCAAGAATTGCAAGCAATTTATAAAAATACTCTTACTTCCATAGAATCCATAGACAAGCAAATTAATAGCGCAAAAACACAAAAGCAAAAAGATAAATTACACAAACAAAGACAAGATAGGATTAACAAATTTGATAAGGAAATGCAGGCACTTTTAAAGGATTTTAGCAAACAAAGACGGCAATTAATGCACTTAAACCTAATTAGTACAAGAGAAGAAACACAAGAGCTTAAATCCATAAATTTTGACTTTGAGAATCCTTTTGGTGCTTATAACTTAGACAAAACGATTTATAGACAAGAATGGGGAAACGCAGATGGTAATTATCACGAAATGCAATTGGCAGAAGCAAGAATCTTTTTTGATAGATTTGAACCTCTTATAAGAGGGCAAATTAAAAGGAATGTTGGTGATGTTGAAGGCTTTAGCAAAGGACTTATAAAAGATGATGATATTTTCACTTTGCCTTTTGGAACTGACCTTAAAGATATTAGACAGAATATAGAAATCTTATACAACATTAAACCCTTACAAGAATTTGGAACAAACTATGCAGAACATTATCATAGCGGGGAATCTGCGATACAAAAATTGCTAACGCAAGCACAAGCCTTTAAAGAAAGCGGAAAAAAAGGAGAGTATAAAGGACAAGTTGCAGGGGCGTTTTACAGGGAGGAGTTAGGCGATATTGACTTAGTGTGGGGCAAGTCTTACAAGGACGAAAACAGCGAGTGGCGAGGTTTTGGATTAGCTCACATTTTGGATAAACACGGCAAAGAGTTTAAGGATTTAGCAAAAGAATTAAGCGAGGTTATAGAGAAAGGCGTTTTAGTAAAGGAAAGTGATGATAAAATCATATTAAAATCGCCACGGCATACTATGATTTTAGGGAAAAAAGAAAATAATAAATTTGTCGTTACAGGATACAGGCAAAATAACGCTAAAAAGCTGGAAACCACGCAGACAGGTGGCGCAGGTAGTTTTGCCGATGAAACGCACCCGAGAAACTCTCTATCATCGAACCAACAAGAGATTATACCACAAACAACACAACAAGCAAAAATCAAAACAAAAGAAAATAGAGAAAATAGCGAGCAAAGCTTAGCCCAAACCAAACTAAGCCCAAGCGCGCAAGCTAAAAAAGATGAAGTGCTAGAATCTAAAATAGCCTTGTATAACAAACAAGCCAAGCAAATCTATGAGTTTTTTACCGCCAAAGGCACAAACAAAGACAAAATAAAAACTTTAGAAAATTTCAAAGTGTTTATGTCTGAGCTTAATAGAAAACTAGATGGGCAATGGAAGTTTGCACAGCAGCAAAAGCCTGATGACTTAGCTAAATACAAGCAAATCTTAACCCAAAGCATAGAGCAAGCACAGCAAGCAGGAATAAGCGCAAGCCAAAAGGAAAGATTTTTGCAGGATTTGGATTTATTCATAGATAATTTTAGCTACATAAAAACCACTGGTTTATATAACTTTCATCAAAGCCAAGCCAGCCAAATCTTACACAAAATACAATACAAAGCTTATCAATTATATGATTTAAGCGATGATGAGTTTATGAAAATACTGCTTGATAAAAAGTTGCCTAAAGCCTTACACGAGGACTTTGACAGGGAATTGAACAAGAGAAAGGACAGAATATATCCTTTTTTAAAACCAATGCTAGCAAAAGATAACTACTTTGAATACATAGGAGAACAAAAGTTAAAAGACTTCTTTTATAAGGGAGCTTTGAGGGATGATGCTATACCTCAAATGATAGCCAAAGAAAAAGGTGTCAAAATCCAAGACTTTGAAATAGATAGCCCAAGACAAAGGATAGAACAAGCCCTTAATATAAAGCCTATAAAAGAATTTGGCACAAATTACGCAGAGTTTTATCACGACGGACCAAATGCTATCAAAAAGCTTTTAGCAGAAAGACAAGGACAAGTTGCAGGGGCGTTTTACAGGGAGTAGTTAGGCGATATTGATTTAGTATGGGGTGAAGTAACAGACGCACAAGCCCATAAAGGCTATGGATTAGCGCACATTATAGATAAAAGAATAGCTGAGTTTATGGAACAAGGATTAAGCAAAGCAGAAGCGGAAGCAAAGGCAATAGAGCTTATAAACAAATTGCCTGATATAATAAAAAATGGACGGATAGTAGAAAATGCTGGTGTAAATACTATAATACTAAAAGATGGAAATTCTGAATTTAGAGCAGGACTTTCTAAAGGCTTTT
>NZ_JALEIK010000002.1 GCF_022770205.1 Helicobacter sp.
TTATAGCTTCTTTTACACTTTGTATCTTTTAATTACACTCAATCCTAAACTTATTGTGGTGCATTGGGCTAGTAGATTGTATCAAAACATACTGCTTGCATTATGGGGTAGGCGTGTGATTGTGCATACAATGGGGGGAGATATTGATAGCGCACAAGACTGCTGCGGAAAGAAGAGATTTTTTGTAATGTTGTTGCTAAAGGCTTGCAAAGTTGTCAGTATAAAAACTCCTTATATGCAAGAAATGTTAGAAAAAAGTAGCATTTTAATTTCTCAAAAAATCGTGCAAATTAGCTTTGGGGTGGAGGAGAGGTTTTTTAAGCAGATTTTTAAAGTGGAGAAAAGGGTTTTGCAAAAGGAATTGTTTGGTGCGGAATTTGAGTATTTATTTTTTAGCGTGAGAGCTTTAAATGCGTTTTATCATTCAAAAGAGATTATAGAAGCATTTTTAAGTCTTTTTGAAAATTTCCATAAAGTTGGGCTTATTGTCTCTACAATGCGCAAGGATAAGGCGCTTTGGGATTGCTTGCCAAAGGGATTTGGGAATGTGATTTTTACAGAGATTCCGCATAAGCAAATGGATAAATATTTGCTAGCAAGCGATTGTGTGATTTCTTATAGTAAAAGTGATGGATTTTCGCAATCTATTATGGAATCTATGGCAAATGGCAAAATGATAATTATTAATAATTTGCCAAATTATAAAGGAATCTTAAATGCTAATAATGCGTTAATGTTTGAAAATACAGAGGGATTAAAGGGTTCGATGGATAAAGCATTTCAAGATAAAATGCAAGGAGTTTGTGTCAATGCAAGTTGGTTGCATCAAGGGACGCAAAGGGAGTATTATTTGCAGGTTTTAAGGGAGAATTTTAATGTATAGAGGGCATTTAAAACTTTTAGCTTGTTCGCATTGTGGTGGTGAGTTATCTTTAGATACTTTAGAAAATGGGGAATTTGTTGGGAGTGGTAAATTGCGTTGTGCTTGTGCTAAAGAGTATCCTATTATTAATGGAATCCCTAGATTTGTGTCGCAAAGTAATTATGCGGATAGTTTTGGGTTAGAGTGGAATTTGCATAAAAAGACGCAACACGATTCTACAAGTGGTGTGTCTGCAAGCAAGAAAAGATTTTTTGAGGAAACGCGTTGGGAAGTGGCAAAAGAGGGGCAGAAGTGCGTTGTTTTAGAGGCGGGGTGTGGAAGTGGGCGTTTTACTCCTTATGCGCTTGAAATATGCGGGGGAGGGGGTATTGTGATAAGTTTTGATTATTCTAATGCCATTGATGCAAGTGCGATGAGTAATAAGGCAAGCAAGAATCTTTTAATGTTGCAGGCAGATATTTTTCACATTCCGCTTAAAAAAGGGATTGTGGATAAGTGCTTTTGCTTTGGGGTGTTGCAACACACTCCTAGTGCGAAAAATGCGCTTAAAGAGCTTGTGACAACGCTTAAAAAGGGAGGGGAGTTAGTGTGTGATCATTATCCTTTTAATAGAAATACGCCTTTTAATACTAAATACTGGGTGCGCCCTATTACAAAAAGGATTCCGCATCAAATGCTTTATGATTTTGGAAAAAGATATGTGAATTTTATGTGGCCCGTGTTTAAGTTTAATCGCAAGGTGTTTTCGCCAAAAAGGGCGAATCGCTTGAACTGGCGGTTGCTAATCCCTGATTATAGCAGTGAGGGCTTAAGTGAGGAGAAGTTAAAAGAATGGGCGTATTTAGATTTTTTTGATATGCTCTCCCCTGCTTATGATAAGCCAATTAAAATGCAAACGCTACACCGCTATTTGCAAGAAGCTGGGTTAGTTGATGTGGAAACAAATCCGGGATACAACGGCTGGGAAGGAAGAGGAAGGAAGGGGTGAGGTTATGTTTTGTGAGTTTTTAATTATATTTAAGGAGTAAATAATGAAAGTTTTAATTTATGGTTTTGGTTGGAGTGGAAAAAGTGCTTTAGCTTTGTGTGAGAAAATAGGGTTTGAGGGCTTTGTTGTAGATGACGCAATTGATATGGATCTTACAAATGATAGAATTTTTATAACATTAAAAGAAGCTTTAGTTATAAAATTTGATATTGTTTTAATTTGCACTACTAATAAAGCTTATGCTGATGAAATGGCTTTGAAATTGAGAAGTTCAGAACTAGCAGATAAGGTTAGAAATTTTAATACATACATTTTTAGAGAGAAAATGAACTTTTTAGTGCAAAATCATTTTGGCACTCCAGAGGAAGTTTTGAAGGAGTGGTTAGAGGATGATTTTGAAATGAATATACTGCAAAAGAAGCTAAGAGTATTAGAGCAGGAGTATTATACACACAAAAGGCATAGTTCAGAAAGCAATTTAGAGTGGATTGGGAGAATTAATGCAAAAATGTCTATGTTGAATATTTTTCAAAAGATTCATCAAGGTGCATTTAGGATGAAAAATAAATTAGATGTTATTTACTATCCTGGATTTTTTTTGAGTGCTCCATCATTGGAGGGATTAGACAGGAATTTTTACTTTAGGAATGGGGGGGGGGGGTAAATTTTGATTTATTGAGAAATAGAAGAGATAAGAAAATCATAGCATGTTTTGGTAATAGTGCATTAAGGGTGGAATATTTGGATGTTGAAGAAATGATTACAGAATATATGAAAAATTTTATTGATGATAAAGAATATTATATTGTTATTAATTTTGGTGTTTCCGGGTATACTCTTTATGATCAAATGTTGCTTTATAATGCACTAGTTTATCCACTTCAGCCAGAGATTGTGATTTCTTTTTTGGGAACAGATTGGTATAATGGCTTTTTTGGGTGTGAACATTTAATTAAAACGCATAAAATGGTTTATTCAACAGGTTTGTATGAAATTGCTTATAAAGAATTTTGTGATAGTGATGTTCCTCTTTATATAGAGCAATCTACAAATCCTCAATCTTATAATAAAAATATTAGTATAGATGATGTAAATACAGCGATTATTACTAGGATGCAACAATTTGATAAATCTGTATGTTCTAATAATGGAAAATTTTTTGCTTTTGTGCAGCCTATGCTTCCTTGTATGTTGCATTGGACTAAGGAGGAATGTGCAATGAGGGATAAGGAGCGAGAGAGATTTAATAAAACATCGGCTAGTATGAATATTTTTGTTGATAATTACATATTAAATTGTGTAAAAGATTTCAAAGAAAAAGCAAAAGTATTAGAATATTGTTTTGATTTAAATGAAATTATTGAAAAAAGTAATAGAGAATCATTCTTTACAAACCATTGGATTCATTGTAATGCAAAAGGAAATAAGATTATTGCAGAAAAAGTCATAGAGATTTTAAGACAAAAAGGTGCGATTGGGTAATGTGTAGCATTTGTGGGGGGAATTATCCTTTGGAGGTGATTCAAAAGGCGTCTAGTGTGATGGTGCATAGGGGACCTGATTTTAGCGGGAGTTTTTATCTCAATGGAATCGCTCTAGCGCATAATCGTCTAAGTATTATTGATTTAAAAGATGCAGCAAATCAGCCCTTTACTTCGCCCTTTTGTCCGCATTTGGTGCTTGTGTTTAATGGGGAGATTTATAATTATTTAGAGTTAAAAGCAGAGCTAGAGAGCTTTGAGATTCCGTTTTTTACAAAAAGCGATACGGAAGTTTTGTTGCACGCCTTTGCGTTTTTTGGGGAAAAGTGCCTAGAAAAGTTTAATGGTGATTTTGCCTTTGTGATTTTAGATAAGCGGGATAATAGCTTATTTTTTGCCCGTGATAGATTAGGGAATAAGCCTTTGTTTTATAGTATAAATGGAGATAGAATCTGTTTTGCTTCGGAGATTAAGGGGCTTTTAGAGATTGTGCCTTGCGTGTTTGATGAAGAAGAAGTTGCAAAATGGCTTCTTTTTAGTAATGGAAGTAAGGATAGAACGATTTATAAAGGAATCCTGTCTTTTCCAGCGGCGCATTATGGGGTGTTTAAAGGCGGTAAGTTAGAATTGGTGCGTTATTGGAATCTTGTAATTGTGCCGCAGCATTATACTTTGGATTGTGCAGTAGAGGAGCTAGAATCTTTGCTTTTAGATGCAATGCGTTTGCGTTTGCGCTGTGATGTGCAAGTTGGGATTAGTGTTTCTGGGGGTGTAGATAGTTCAATTTTGGCGCATTTAGTAAAGCGTTTAAAGGGGGCGGATTTAAATGGAGAATGTAAGTTTTTTGGGCTTAGTTTTAGAGATTTTAAAAATATTGATGAGAGTGTGTATATTAGTCAGATTGGTGGAGATGTTGGGAAGGGGATTTGTAAGGTTGTGCCAAAATTAGAGGAAATAAAAGAATATTTTACAAGGCTTGTGTGGGGGCAAGATGAGATTTTTAGAAGTTTTTCAATTTATGTGCAATTTGTGCTGTTTAAAGAGATGGCAAAAACTTGTAAGGTGGTGCTTGGAGGGCAGGGGGCTGATGAGCTTTTTGGGGGGTATTACCATCACATTGGGCGTTATGTTTTTACGCATAAAGATGCTTTTAAAGAGAGGCTTAGGCTTTATGGAAAAGAGGCATTAAGTGAGTATATGTTTGGGTTAAAATGCGCTTTGGATAGGGAGTTGAAGCTACAACTTTTTGCAGAGGATAATGCAAAAGATTTAGAAAAGTTAGAAAAAATGGGTTTGCCTAAGCCAACTTTGGAGAATCTTTTAGAACGATTTATACTAGATTTTAACCAAGGGCTTTTGCTAGATACGCTAGAGTTTAATTTGCCTAACCTTTTGCGCTATGAGGATAGAAATGCGATGGTGCATTCACTAGAAAATCGCACGCCTTTTACGGATTTTAGGGTGGTGGAGTTTGCGTTTAGGTTGCCCGAGCATTTGAAAGTAGCACAAGGCTATGGCAAGTATGTTTTGAGGGTGTTGCTAGAGCGACTTGGAAGTAGAAACCTTGCTTGGAGGAGAGATAAAAAGGGTTTTGCTGCACCAGAATTGGAATTGGGGCGTAGTTTAGGCTATAATGTCCAAAATCTTTTTGATGTGCGTGCTATGATTTTTGAGCAATTAAGGAATGGGTAGTGATTTGGATTGATGTGGCAACTCCTAAATATGCAATGTTTTTTACGAGTATGATTAAAGAGTTGCAAATAAGAAATCATAAGATTTTAGTAACAACCCGTTATGCTCCCAACTACACAGAGGCAAAGGAAATTTTAGATTTGCATAAGATTCCACACATTGTGCTAGGGGAATATGGTGGAGCTACGCTTTTAGAAAAATTTGAGGCACGCATTTTTCGTCAAAAAGAGATTTTAGATTTATTTCGCATTAAGGGTGTGCCTAGCGTCCTAATTTGTGGAGCAGTAGTGGATAGTGTGCAGGTAGCTTATGGTGTTGGGATTCCAGTGGTTAATCTCTATGACACACCAGCATTTGGTAAGCCCGGAGATGAGAAATGTCCAGATGAGCTTACGGCAGTAGCGCGTCTTACGCTACCTTTTTCAAAATTATTTTTTTACCCTTTTATTTTGCCAAAAGATTTAATGCTACGCTTTGCGTTAGATGAAAATCAAATTGAATCCTATCCTTTCATTGATGTTGCATTGTGGATTAATGGATTAAAAAAGAATGCTAAAAATGATTTTAGAGTGCGCTATGGAATGGATATTTCTAAGCCTACAATTTTAATTAGGGAGGAGGAATATAAGGCACATTATGTTACACAAAAGATACCAACTATTTATGAGGTGATTCCGCTCTTAAAAGCAGAGTTTGATGTAAATCTTGTCATAATGCCGCGTTATGAAAAAGAGAGATTAAAAAAGGATTTTGGGAAAATTGCAGTGGTGCTTGAGGAGAAATTAAAGCCAGAAGAGTTTTATCCTTTTATTGATTTGTTTATTGGTGGTGGAGGAACGATGAATTTAGAAGCAGTGTGCTATGGGATTCCAACTATTTCTACGCGCTCCATTTGGCTAATCCACGATCAATATTTAATCAAAAATCAGCTAATGTTTTGGACGCAAGATTGTGCAGAGATTTTAAAGATTGCCAAAGAAATGCTTGGCAAAAAGGTGGAATCAAAAAGTTATTTTATGCGAGGAGAATGCAATTTTAATCGCATCATTGCAAGGATTGAAAATGAGGTTTTAAAGGGGGAGAAATGTTAGGGGTTGCACTTCTTGGTTGCGGTAGAATTGCAAAAAGGCACGCAGATTTGCTAAGTAGTGGAGAGATAAAAGGTGTGAAGCTTGTAGCGGTGTGCGATGTGCAAGAGGAGCGCGCAAAGGGTTTTGGAGAAAAATATCAGATTCCATATTTTACACATTTAGAAGAGATGATGCAAGAGTGTGGAGAGCAAATCCGTATTGTTGCAATTCTAACGCCTAGTGGAATGCACGCACAAAACACATTAGAAGTTGCATCGTATCAAAAACATATCATAGTAGAAAAACCTATGGCACTAACCTTAGAAGATGCAGATAAGATGATACAAGTTTGCAAGGAAAATAGCGTAAGATTATTTGTGGTAAAGCAGAATCGCTACAATTTGCCTGTGCAAAAGTTAAGAGAAGCATTAGAGGCGGGGCGATTTGGCAAGCTTATAATGGGAAGCGTGCGTGTGCGATGGTGTAGAGATGATAACTATTATAAACAGGATTCTTGGCGGGGGACTTGGGAATATGATGGGGGAGTTTTTACAAACCAAGCAAGCCATCACATTGATTTGCTAGAGTGGATGTTGGGCGATGTGGAGAGTGTGTTTGCAAAAAGCACAACGGCTCTAAGTGCCATAGAAGTGGAGGATACGGGGATTGCTGTGTTAAAGTTTAAAAATGGGGCAATAGGTGTGGTGGAGGCTACAACTGCCACACGCCCTAGAGATTTAGAAGGAAGTATTTCTCTTTTAGGAGAGCTTGGAAGTGTGGAGATTGGGGGATTTGCAGTGAATCAAATGCGCCATTGGAATTTTGTAAAACCATTGCCAAGTGATGCAGAAGTGTTAGAAAAATACTCTGTTAATCCGCCTAATGTGTATGGGTTTGGGCATAGGGAGTATTATTTAAATGTAATAGAGAGTTTAAATAATGGCACAAAGGCATTAGTGGAGGGGGAAGAGGGCAAGAGAAGCTTAGAACTGATTATTGCAATCTATGAATCCCTTGAAAGTGGCAAGGAAGTGTTTTTACCAATCATTCCAAAGCGGTGTAAATTAGGGAAAAAAGCGTGAAAAAAGTTGTGTTTTTAGGTGCAAAAGAGATTGGCAGGCAATGCTTAGAAATCCTTTTTCAAAAACAAGAGGGTTTAGGGTTTGAAATCTTAGCTGTTGGAACTTCGCCTAGAGGAGTGGGTGTTAGAGAGTTTGCTAGAGCAAAAGGGATTCCAATTATTCAAGACTTAGATGCGCTTTTAAGCTTAGAATTTGACATACTCTTTAGCGTGCAGTATCACGCAATTTTAACGCAAGAACAAATTGAGTGTGCAAAAGAAATTGCTTTCAATTTACATTTAGCACCATTGCCAGAATACAGGGGGTGCAATCAATTTTCTTTTGCAATTTTAAATGGGGATAAAGAGTTTGGTGTAACCATTCATCGCTTAGAAGAAGGGATTGATAGCGGGGATATTATTTTTCAAAAGCGTTTTGTGATTCCAAAAGATTGTTTTGTGGATGAACTTGTGGAGTTGGCAAATACAGAGGGCTTTAAGCTATTTTGTGAAAATTTAGAAAAAATGTTAAAAGGGGAGTATCAATTAATTCCACAAGATTCCATTAAAGCTTTGCGCAAAGAGTTTCATTTAAGAAATGAAATTGAAGCTTTAAAATGTGTGGATTTGCAAGCTTGCGGGGAGGGGGCGTTTTTAATTGAAAAAATCATTCGCGCAACAGCAATGCCCGGATTTGAGCCACCCTACTGCTACATTGGAAAAAGAAAATTCTACTTTATCCAAGCAGAGCAAGATTAGAGATGTGAAGGTGGGGGTTAATGTCGTGGTGGTAGAGCCTTGTAATTTGTATGAATGTGAGCTTTGTGATAATGTGTTTGTGGATCCTTTTGTAGAGATTCAAAAAGGAGTTAGGATTGGCGCAAATACGCGCGTGCAAAGCCATAGCTTTATTTGTGAGCTAGTTAGCATTGGGGAGTCTTGCTTTATAGGACATGGAGTGATGTTTATTAATGATGTGTTTGCAAGTGGGCGTCCTGCTGGGGGAAATGTGGATTTATGGAAGGAAACTAAGATTGGAAATAATGTTAGCATTGGTTCTAATGCTACGATTTTGCCTGTTAGCATTTGCGATGGAGTTGTGATTGGTGCAGGAAGTGTGGTGACAAAAAATCTTACGAAAAAAGGCGTGTATGCGGGGAATCCTGCGAAATTGATAAGGGAGTTGTAATGGTTAATTTTAATGATAAGGAAGGTCTGTTATGGCAGTAGTTAGTCAATTTAGAAATACAAAGAGGATATTAGAATATAATAAGTGTTTGGAGATTTTAGGGGTTAGCGTAGAGGGTGAATATCTCTTAGAATCGCAATTAGATAGGGATAATGGTGATAAATGTGCTCTTAATTTTTATATTGATTTACTTTGTGAAAGATTAATAGAAGAGGTTCCAAAAGTTAAAAGGTTTGATAATGCAATTGAGATTGAGGAATGCGTCAGCATTAAGGCATTAAATGAATTTTGGCGTGATTTTTTGATTTACCTTAGGCACGATTCTATTGTAAAGATTGAAAAAGCTGTTGGAATACATCTTAAAAATACTTATGATTCATTATCATTAGAAGTTTTGACTTTTTTGAAAAATTTTAATAATAAAATTGGTATGACTTTATTGGGAATTACCAATGAGCAAAAGCATATTCGTATGGTTTTGGAGGAATTAAAAAAGCGAAATTATGCTATTGTGTATGATTGCCCTGCAAAAGATTATTATATTGGGAGTTTAGAAATGATTGGTTCAGATTACGCATTCATCGGTGATGGAATTTATTTTGCGTATTTGACAAAAGTTAAAGTTTGGCTAATGCTAATGACTATGCCCATTATGGATATGGATATTCTTACAACAAAAATATTGGATTTACAGCATGTGTTTAATGTTTCAATTCCCGCAATTGATTGGAAAAGAAAGGAATGGCATGTATTCCATAATCTCTATTATACTAGGATAAGATATGCGCATTTTGTTTTGGCGCATACTCAAAGAGAGTTTAAGCTTTTAGAAAGGACTTGTCAATATTATCAAACGCAATCTGATTCTTATCAGCATATTGCTAAGATTGTGAAAGCGGGTAATCCAAGTTTAGATTATGGATTATTAAAGTTTGAAGCTATGGTGGGGGGGGGGCAAAACAAGCATTTTGTTAGCTCCACAGCGTCTATCAAATCTAGTTTGCATAGAAGGGTTTGTTGAGATGATAGAAAGTTTATTAAAAAAGGGTTATGGTGTGATTCTTAGGGAGCATCCTTTTTTTGTGCAAAAACAGAGTTGTATTGAGCAGTGGAGCAAATATGAAAATTTTAAAATGGGCGATACAAAGCAATGGCTTGATGATTCTTTTTTAAATGTTGGAGTGATTGTTACGGATTATTCTTCTATGGGTTCTAGTTTTCCTTATGTTGGATTGGTGCGTTCAGTTTTTTTGAATCAAAATCCGGGGAATCTCATTAAAATTGATGGTGTTGAAGTGTATGATTCTTGTGTGAGTTCGGTTTTTTCTAATATGCAAGAAGCACAAAAGGAAATTGAATCTATTTTAAATCCTTTGACACAGAAAGAAACAAGAGAATTTTTAGAAGATTACAGAGAGAAGCAAGTGTATAATTTAAGAAAATCAGGAAGTTTTATTGCGGATTTTATTGTGAAACTTATGGATGAATAGGGGTTTTGATGGAGTTTGAAAAGATTGTAGGAGTGATAGAATCTAGGCGGGAGGTGCTTAAAAGGAGTGAGATAAGCATTGAAGTGGTGGATTTTGGTGCGGGAAGTCCGCAAGATAAACGCACAAAAGAAGAGATGGAAAAGGGTGTTTTGTGTGCGATTGCGCTTTGTGATTTAGCAAAAATTGGAGTTAAGAGAGAAAAGGCGCAGGAGATTTTTAAGATTTTTAAAGCCTTAAATCCTAAGGTGATTTTAGAGCTTGGCACTTGCTGTGGGTTTTCTAGCAGTTATATGAGTTATTTCGCGCCAGAGTCTAGGATTTATAGCATTGAAGGGAGTGAGAATGTCGCAAACATCGCAAGGGAGAATCATCAAGGCTTTGGGCTTAAGAATGTTGAAGTTTTAGTGGGGCGATTTAATCTTGTGCTGCCTAGCCTTTTAGAGCGTGTTGCGCCGCTAGATTTTGCCTTCATTGATGGGCATCACGATAGGTTTGCGACGCTGGAGTATTTTCACACAATCCGCCCTTTTATGTCTAAAGGTGGGGTGATGCTTTTTGATGATATTGCTTGGAGTGGTGGAATGCAGGGGGCGTGGGAGGAAATATTGGAATCTAAAATGTATAAAGAAGCCTATGTTGTGGGTGAAAATGCTTGGAAAATGGGGGCTGTATGGCTGTGAAGTTTTTAGATTTGCATAAGCAGTATTTAAGCATTAAAAATGAGATTGATAGGGCGATATTTTCTGTGATTAAAACTTGTGCGTTTGTGGGCGGGGTGGAAGTTGAAGCCTTTGAAAAAGAGTTTGCTAGTTTTATTAGTGAGGGAATTTTGGGCGGAGGAGTGCAGGCGTTAGGCGTGGCAAATGGGACGGATGCGCTAGAGATTGCCATTAGGGCATTGGAGTTGCCTAGGGATTCTGTGGTGCTAGTGCCTGCAAATAGCTTTGTAGCAAGTGCTGAAGCGGTGGTTAGCAATGGGTTAAGGGTAAAATTTGTGGATTGCGGGGAGGATTATTCGCTTGATATTGCGGATTTGAAGGCTAAGATTGACTCTGAAGTGAGTGCGATTGTGGTGGTGCATTTGTATGGAATCCCTGCAAATATGGAAGAGATTTTAAGGTTAGCAAAAGAATGGAATCTAAAAATCATTGAGGATTGCGCACAGGCACACGGAGCTAGATTTAATGGGCAGAGAGTTGGGAGCTTTGGTGATGTGGGGGCGTTTAGCTTTTATCCGGGCAAGAATTTGGGGGCTTATGGTGATGGGGGAATGATTGTAAGTAAGGATTCTGCGCTGTTAAGAAAGTGCAAGGAAATCGCTCATCACGGGGGGCTTAGGAAGTATCAGCATAAGATTGTTGGGAGAAATTCTAGGCTAGATGCGTTGCAAGCGGCGATTTTGCGCGTGAAGTTGCGTTATTTAGAAGCTTGGAATGCTAGGCGCAAGGAAGTGGCGCAAATGTATTTTAAAGGGCTTAGTGGTTTTACTCTGCCAAAGGTGGCTAGTGATAGGGAGTGTGTGTGGCATTTGTTTGTGTTGCGCTGTGAAAATTGCTCTGCTATAATGGAATCACTGCATAAAGTTGGAATTCAAACAGGGCTGCATTATCCTACTGCGCTGCCTAATACCCCTGCATTTTTTAAAAAGCCCTATGTTGTAGCGTCAGAGTGCAAAAATGCGAATGCGTGGCAGGATAAGATTCTCTCACTGCCTATGGGGGAGCATTTAGAGAACGATGAGGTAGAAAAAGTGATTAAAATTTTAAAGGAGAATTGCTAATGCATTATTATATTTATCCTGCGGGGGGGGGGGGGAATTGTGTAGCTTGGTTAATAGAGTTTTTCAATCATAAAGAGGGGAGAAGTGATACTTACTCCTTTATTGATGATTCTAATCCAAAAACCAGTTTAGAATCTTGTTATAAGGAGATAAAGGATTGTGAAGTTTTAATTGCTTCAGATAGGTTTTATGAAAAGCTTGTGGATAATTTACTAGCTTTTGGAATTAGGAATTTTTCTAATGGAATTAAGAAGTTTGCTAAGGAATTGAATGCAAATTTTAGCAATAGTGGGAAAAATGTGGGATTAATTTGTGATGATTATGCGAGTCAAAAACATTTTGGAAATATTGCAGAAGAGTTAGAGAATGCGGGGTTTAGAGTGTTTTATCTGAAATTGTTTGGTTCTCACGAATATAATGTGGATTTGACAGATACAAATGCATTGTTAATTGTGAGTGATTTTTTGTCGTATTTACATTTTTGTCCTTTAATGATTGGAACAACCTTTCACTATGTTGTGCATAGAGAAGTAAAATATATTAGTCTTTTTAGTGCGTATTATATTCCAAATTTTCATTTATATTATCATACAAGAGAGGCAAGAGGAAGGGCTTTTTCGCATTGTGAAATCGCATCTTTTGTAAATTATTATATTGTATGCTCCAATAAGAAAAGTTATGAGAGTTTAGTAGAGTTTTTTGAAAAAAACAATGGCTATAAGGAAAGATTGCTCAAGCTTGGGTATCCTAGTTTAGATAGGGAAGTGAAATCTTATAGGCAACAAGAAGAGTGTGTAAAAGATACAATTATTGTTCTAGCGGTGGTGCGGAGAGAATTTTTAAAAAAATTAGCCGAGCGTTTAATTAATGCTTTGTTGGAGAAGACAGATTATAGGATTGTGTATAAAACACACAATGGACACCCCGAGCTTTTTGAGCAAGAAAAGCAGTTTGTTTCCCAATGGATAGATGATGATAATTTTGTTTTTTACACAGAGGCAAATTTGACACCACAGGAGCTAAAGCGAAGTATCACGCTCATAGAAAGCAGAAGTTCTTTGCTTTATACTTATCCGCTTATTACAGGTAAGCCATCAATTATTCTTCAGCCTGATTCTAAGTTTTTAGAGTCTAGCGAAGATAATTTTTATGAAGAGAGATTGCATATTAAAGCATTTTGTGTAGAGGATGTGTTAGAGATTCTTATACTTTTAGAAAATGCGCAATTTTGTGCTAAAAGAGAGGAAATGGTAGAAGATTATCGCAAAAATGATGCGTATTGTTTTGGAGAAGCATCAAAAAGCATTGTGCAGTTTATTTGTGAGTGTTTTCAAAAGTATATTTAATAATGCGCATTGATGTTATAGTAGGCTATTAATATTTGGTAAAAGGTTAAATGCAATGTATTATGTATATCCTTCAGGATGGACAGGAAAACTTTTGGCTGCTATGGTTGAGTATGTGGATGGGGTTTGTCCAAAGCTAGTAGATGATGCTGTGTTTGGAAGCGGATTGTTAGACTATAAAGAGGAGATTTTAAAGACGCATTCTATTGTATTGCTTGCTTGGGATAAAAAATCAGGTTGGAATGATTCTACAATGCAGCAATTGGTTATGAAGTTACAAAAATTTGGGATTCCTTATGAGGAAAATGCGATGGAGCAGTATGCTCTCAAGGTTGTTGAAAAGTTAAAAGCAAATGTCCTAAGTAAAGGGATTAGGAGATGTGTAGGTATTGAGCTTGGAGGAATGGCAGAAGACAAGCACATTGGATTATTGGATGATTTATTGGTTGAAATCTTTGGAAAGAATGTTTTGATTCTTTATTTTTGTGGTTTTATAGAATCTTACAAAAGGATTTTGCGAAAAATTAAAAATAATAATATTCCTGCCCTTGCTGTGTGCTTATCCCCTTATGATTTGGCAATGGTGGATTTTGTTGATGTTTTGTGCAAAGTTTCTTGGACATTAAAAAATCCTTCTGTCAAAACGATTGAAATAGGACATTCAATGAGTGATTTTTCTAAAATGGATTTAGATCAATATGAAGAATATTTTGATGATTTATGTATTGCAAGCAGTGATTTTTACCCTAAAACTAAACCGCAGATGATCACTTGTTTAAAAAGTGGTTATTTAGCCTTTGATAGGACTTGTGCAGAATTAGTTGGTTTAGGTAGCGGGGGGGGGGGGGGTATTGTTTGATGCTTATGATGAAAAAGAATTTTATGGAATGTTGCCTTTGATAAAAGAAGTTTTAAAGGAGTATAAGGTAAGATTCCGCGCTAGATTTTTTACACAGGGAAGCGATTGGAAGCAGAGTAAAAGAGTGATAGAGATGTTGTTGCAGAATCCTAATTTTAGTGTGGATGCAAATTGGAAGATGTCTTTAGAGAGTTATAGAGATTCTTTCGTATTGGTTTGTGGAGCAACAACAATGCAATACACCTTTCCCTTATTGACTTTATGTCCATCTCTAGTTTTGTCAGATTCTTTAGGATCTTTAAGTGAGAATCTTGGAGTTGTGTGTGCAAAGGATATCTCGCCTAGTGCGTTTCTAAAAATCGTGCAGGAGATAGAAGCTAATGGGTTAATATGGAGAGAGAAAATTTTACATTATCGCAAAACTAAGTGTTATAACTTTGGAAATGCAAGTGCGTATTTAGCAGAATTTATTTTTAATTTTTTAAGGAGAAAGTATGGAACAAAGTGATTTTACAGAGTTGGCAAAGCATTATCACAATCGTCCAGCATATAGTGAAATGTTATTGCAAAAGCTTATTGCTTGTGTGAATGCGGAGAACAAGCCATTGCAGGATTTGCAAGTTGTTGAGGTTGGTGCTGGCACTGGGAAGCTTACAAAAATGTTGAGTGATTTGGGTTTGCCTGTGTGTGCTGTTGAGCCAAATGATAATATGCGCACTGAAGGCATTGGATACACCAAAGATTCTAAAGTGCAGTGGATAAAGGGAAGTGGAGAGGATACAGGAGTGGAATCTAATTTTGCAAATTGGGTGATTATGGCAAGCTCTTTTCATTGGACTGATCCTAGTAAATCTCTGCCGGAGTTTGCAAGAATCCTAGACTCTAGCGGGGGGGGGGGTATTTTACAGCTATTTGGAATCCGCGCAATCTCCTAGAAGGCTCGGTGTTTGATAGGATTGAAAAGAAAATTAAGAATATTGTTCCAGAGCTTGCTCGTGTGAGTAGTGGCGCGCAAAATGTGAAAAAATGGGAAGAAATCCTTGTATCCACAGGGGATTTTAAAGATTGTTTTTTTATGGAATGCGATTACATTGAGATAATGGATAAAGAGCGTTATCTTGGGGCGTGGCATTCTGTAAATGATATACAAGCCCAAGCAGGAAAGAAGCGATGGGGAGAGATTTTAGCGATGATTGAAAAAGAAATTGCTCCCTTTGAAACTCTAGAGATTCCTTATAAAATTCGCGCTTGGACAGCTAAGGTGGTAAAAAAGACTACTAAGGCTAGGGAAGCTGGGGGGGGGGCAATTTCTAGCTAGTTGCTTTTTGCAATCTATTCCTTTTAGATGCGTTCCTTGCTTTCTTGCTTGTGGCGTTTTGAAAGGATAGAAAATGCAAAAAATTGTAGAACAGGTATGGGATTACACAAAACACGCGAAATTTTATGAATATCGTCCCAATTATGCGCCCGCAACCCTTGATATGTTGGTGGCTTTAGTTGGGCGCAATCATACAGAAATCAAGGTTGCAGATATTGGTGCAGGGACAGGGAATTTAAGCATTATGTTGTTAGAGAGAGGTTGTAAGGTAGTAGCAGTTGAGCCAAATGATGCGATGCGCGAGATCGGAGAGAAACGCACAAAAGGACAAGATATAGAATGGGTGCGTGCCATTGGAGTGGATTCTACGCTAGAATCTAATGCTTTTGATTGGGTAACTTTTGGAAGCAGTTTTAATGTGATGGATAGAAGAAAGGCGTTAGAGGAATCGCATAGGTTATTAAAGAAAGGGAGCTATTTTTCTTGTATGTGGAATCATAGGGATTTAAACGATGCCATTCAAAAGATTGCTGAAGATGTGATTATGCAGTTTGTGCCAAACTATACGCGTGGCGTTAGAAGGGAGGATCAAAAACCTTTTTTGCTAGAGCAAAAGGATTTATTTGATGGTATCATTTACACAGAGGAGGATTTCTATTTTCATCAAAGTTTAGAAAATTATATCAATGCTTGGAGAAGTGTGAAAAATCCTTATTGGGATTTAGAGACAAAGGAGGGTGAAGAGTTGTTTGAAAAAATCACGCAAGAATTAGCAAAAAAACTTTCTAACGCATTTGACATTAAATATGCAACAAGGTGCTGGAGTGCAAGGAAACTTTAGAAGTATTTATCTTTATCCTAATGGCGAGGACACGCAGGCAATTAAAGTGATTTTAGAAAATCTCAAAGATTTTTTTTCTTATGAGAATCTTTTTATTTTAGATGATGCAAAAGAGGAGAGTTCTCTTTTTGCATACAAAGATGAGATTGCAAAAAATGGTGAGCTTTGGATAGCGCATCAAGATAAAAAGATTTATTGCACGCTTATGCAAAAAGCAAGGATTTTGTCTAAGGATTTAGTGTGTAATGGGATTGAAAAAATGCAATTGTTATTGCATAAGCATTTAAAAGAAATGCGGTTTGAAGCTATTATTGCAAGCCAAAAGAATATTATGTTTTTAAACCTTACAAGTTATTTTGTTTCTCAATTTTTTATAACTTTAACTAAAGACAATGATTTGATTAAAATTTTGAAAATATTAAGTCAAGAAATAAGTATTTATTTTAAAAACTTATTAAATATTCCTGAAAATTCTATTGGAATTGCTGTAACTACTTTTTCTTCTAATAGACATTTAGGCAACATTGGACAGCTTTTAGAGGATATGGGTGTTTATGTGGTTTATGTTTATTATAATACAGAGAGTTTTAATGAGATTCCTCCAAGCAAGGGTTCTAAAGCAGTTATTATTCCTTTACAAATGAGCTATATGGGAAAATTTCTTAATATTTTTAAAATGTTTATAACTTGTCTAATGCCTTTAGCGGCTCCGAATTTAGGTTGTAAAATGGTTTATGTTTCTCACGCTTATATTGATCCTATTGCTGCATTAGTTCAGAGGAAGCGCCCTTTGGATAATTTTTGGTTTCAAAGAAAAGTGGGTATTGGCGGATATAGAATTATTCCATCGCTTTCAAATTATAAAATCTATGAAGATGCAGTGAAGGCATTGGGATATGAAGATGAGCTAGTTTGTGGTGGATATCCTAGTTTAGATTTTGCCATTAAAGAATATGAGGAATTGCCATTGAATAGCGGGGGGGGGGGCAATATTTTGATAGCTATTAATGCTTTAGATAATATAGGAATCATAGAAGAATTTTTGATGCAAATTCAAAATCAATCTGCGCAAAACTTTAAGGTAATTTTCCGTCCCCATCCGGGCTATAAAACACAGAGTGCGATCATTGGCATTAAAGAAAAATTTATGCAGCAAGATTGGTTTATTTATGATGATAGCAGTCGGTTAAGTGCTGAAAGTATGCGAGATTCTTGTGTGCTTATTGGGGATTATTCAAGTTTGGTTTGGACATTTCCTTTGATAACTTTAAAGCCTGCTATATTGGTTTTTAAAGATAAAGCGATAATAAAAAATGTCTATAATGGAGTTAGTTTTTTTAATCCCTTGTTGCATTTTTTAGCTAGTGATGCAGATGAAATATTTTCTTGTATTGTGGAATCCAAAAAACACACAGAGCAAAGAGCACAAAAAATTTTAGAATACAGAAAAAAGGAAGTCTTTAATCTAGGACATTCTAGTGAGTTTATTGCTAATTTCATTGTAAAGAAATTAAAAGAAGAAGGTCGTGGGTAAATGTATCGTGTGAATTTTATTTCAAAAGCGCGGAATCTTGAAAATTTACAGGGGAAATTGCAAAGTGCAAAAATTTTGCCACTAGTGATTACAAATAAAATTAGTTTTCAAAATAATATACAAAAAGTTTTGAAAGAAGTTAAAAATCTTCAAGCAAAAAGTGTTGTTGTAAGAAGTTCATCAAAAGTTGAAGATAGCAAAGAGTCATCTTGTGCTGGAAAATTTAAAAGTCTTTTAAATGTTGAGATAGCGGAGCAGGCTATAACACAGGCAATTTTAGAGGTTGGGGATTCTATGCCAAATTTAGATGATGAAATTCTAATCCAACCAATGTTGGAATCCGTATTATTTTGTGGTGTTGCTTTTAGTGTGGATAAGGATAGTTTTGCTCCCTATTTTTGCATTGAATTTGATGAAAGTGGCTCTACGCATTCTATCACTGATGGGAGTTCTAAGAATAAAAGCAGTTTTTTTGCGCACCGCGATGCTGAAAAGGTAGATGATAAAAATTTGGAAAAAGTTATTAAACTTATTAAGGAATTAGAGAGTATTTTTGATTATACTTTTTTGGATATTGAATTTGCAATTACAGAAAATGGGGATTTATATTGCTTGCAAGTTCGACCGCTTGTGAAAAATGCCATTAATCTTTTTTATTCTCTTCCAAAAGATGCACTAGAACGATTACAAAAACGCTTTTTAAGGTTTCAGCAGCCTAGGGTTGGAGTGTATGGAAAAAAAGCGGTTTTTGGAGTGATGCCAGATTGGAATCCTGCAGAAATGATTGGATTAAAGCCCAAGCGTTTAGCACTTTCTTTGTATAAGGAAATTATTACAGATGAAACTTGGGCGTATCAAAGGGATAATTATGGATATTTAAAATTGCGTTCGCATCCCTTGATGTATTCTTTTTTGGGAATGCCTTTTGTTGATGTGCGTCTTTCTTTTAATTCTTTTATCCCTAAGAGTTTAGATGAAAATATTTCTTCAAAGTTAGTTGATTTTTATTTGAATAAATTAATAGAAAATCCGCATTTACACGATAAGATTGAGTTTGGGATTGTATATTCTTGTTATGATTTAAACACTTCAAATAAACTGAAAAATCTTTTAGAAAGTGGATTTAATGAAAATGAAATTAAGCGTTTGGAGTTTGCACTCTTAGAGCTTACAAATGCGATTATTTCTCCAAAAGAGGGACTTTATTTAAAAGATTTAAATAAAGTCAATAAACTATCAAATATTTATCAAGAAATTATTACTTCAAATTTGTCTTTAATTGATAAGATTTATTGGCTAATAGAGGAATGCAAGCGTTATGGAACATTGCCTTTTGCAGGGGTTGCAAGGGCTGGATTTATTGCTATGCAAATGCTTAACTCTCTAGTTGAAATTGGTTTTTTTGCTCCTGAAGAAAAAATGCAGTTTTTAAATTCTTTGCAAACTATAAGCAAGAAGCTAAGTCTAAAAGTGCAGAATCTAAAACCAGAAAATAAACAAGAGTTTTTAAGGGAATTTGGGCATTTGCGTGCAGGAACTTATAATATCCTATCGCCGCGCTATGATGAAGAGTTTGATAAATATTTTAATTTTTTAGAAATAAAAAGTGAAGTTATACAGGAATCTTTTACGCTTTCTTTGCAGAAAGAAAAACATTTAGATAGAATTTTAAAAGAGCACGGACTTAAAATATCTGCTAAGGATTTTTTTGACTTTTTAAAAACTGCTATTGAAGGAAGGGAATTTGCAAAGTTTGAATTTAGCAAACTTTTATCCAAGGCGATCTCTTTAATTGGGGAATTGGGCGAACATTATGGAATCTTAAAAGAGGATATTGCGCATTTGGATATTAAAAGCATTTTAACGCTGTATTCTTCATTGTATTCTGAGAGTCCCAAGCAAAGATTGCTTAATGAAATCGCACAAAACAAAAAGGAATATCAGCTAACACTTGCCCTTAAGCTTCCAGCACTTTTAAAAGATGCAAGCGAAATTTTTAGCTTTTATAGTTTGCAAAATCAACCAAATTTCATCACGCAAAAAAGCATTATCGCAGGGATTGCTAAAGAAAATGATACGGAGTTAGAAGGCAAAATTGTTTTAATCAGGGCAGCAGATCCGGGTTATGATTATCTCTTTTCTAAAAATATTGCAGGGCTAATTACTTGTTATGGCGGTGCTAATTCTCATATGGCGATTCGTGCTTCTGAGCTTGGATTACCAGCAGCAATTGGTGTAGGAGAAGAGTTATTTGTTGTGCTGCTAAATAGCGAGCGGATTGAGTTAGATTGCGGAAGTGAGCGCATTGTATGTCTGTAAAGCTCATTGGAATCTCACAAAGGCTTTTAGAAAACACGAGCTATTTTGAGATAAGGGAGGCACTAAGTGCGGATTGGGGAGAGTTTTTTAAAAAGCATTTAGAAGATTTTTTGCCTATTCCTTTAAGTTATGCGATTCCTTTTTCTTATTATGTGAAGTTTAGCGTATTAAGTGGTGTGATTTTAAGTGGTGGGAATGATTTAAACACGCTCAATCCAAATCCGCTTTCACAAATGCGCGATTTGTATGAAGATGCGATTATTGCGGAGTGTTTGCAAAAAAGGATTCCGCTTTTAGGCATTTGTAGGGGGGCGCAAAAAATTGCAGAATATTTTGGTTCTAGGCTTGAACAATGCGTGGGGCACACGCAAAAGCATATTGTATCTAGTAAGGAAGGGGAGTTTTGGGTAAATTCTTACCATAATTATTGCATTACGCATTTAGGAAGTGATTTGGAGAGAATTGATAGTGCAGGTGATGGCAGTGTGGAATCCTTTTTGCATAAGAATGCGCAGGTTTATGGTGTAATGTGGCATATTGAGCGCGAAGGTGGAATGGAGAATACTTTGTTGTTTGAAGCGTGGAGAGAGTTAGTAAGGAGTTGGGAATGAAAATTTTGTATGCACCTAGCCAAAGAGCATTTAGTGATGATTTGCGTGTGAATGTTGCGTGTGGGTTTGATGTGATGGTTTTAGATTCCATATTGGAGTCTAAAAGTGGAGAGGTTTTGTATCTGCCACACGAAGAAACTAGCCCTAAGATTGTGGAAGCGATTTTAGGGATTTTTGGGGATTCTCTTGAGCAAGCAGATGGGATGGCAAAAGTAGATGTGCTTGTAAGTGATGTTTCTATTTTGGCATTGAAATATGCACTTTGGACAAGTCATCCTAGCATTTTGTGTCTTTTTGGGTTTAATGGTATCCAGTTGCCACAAAATGATAGATATTATAATTTGGTTAGCCATTTGAGCCATTGCGTGTATTCTCCTAATGCGCTAAAAGAAACACTAAGGGATTATCAAAATATTAAGGAGCAAAAACAAGAAGAGATTAAAAAGTTTTTGCAAGGAGTGGTGCTGTGATGCAAAGGCAAATCAATGAATTTATAGAGATGAGCAAGCGCACAATGGAATCTTTTTTGAGTAAAGAACGCAAAAATATTGTTGTTGTAGCGTATTATCCAACTTATCGCAAGCATTATGGGGAGTTGTTGGTGCGATTAAAGGAAAAGTATAATGTTATCATTGTAGTTGAGCGTGTGCTAGGCGATGCGTTTGAGAGCAGTGGGCATCACAATTTGTATTTCCCTTGGAGAGTTATGGAAGACGGGCAGACATATTATCTTAATATGGATGTTGATGGGATTGATTTGATTTTAACAGCCGATGAGGTGGGTTATGAAGATGGAAGGATTGATAGGACATTTTTGAGCACAAAGGCAAAGCGTGTGTATTTTCCGCATAGTTTGATTGAGCAAACAGGTGCTAGTGATGTGGTGGATTATATTTTAGTGCCTTCAAAAATCGCTATGGAATCTTTTAAGAATGCACTAAAAAATAGCAGGGTAAAGTTGCTAGAAAGCGGATATCCAAAGTTAGATGCAGCTATTAATTCTTATGCGTATCAAGATTCTAATACTATTACTTATGCTCCTAGTTTGCGTTATTTTAGTGGTGATAATGCAAGTTTGAATTTGTTTTCTGGTTTTGAAAATGCGATGGTGGAATCTTTATTGGAATTGACAGATTATAAGATTTCTTATCGTGCGCATCCGATGAATTTTCAAAACCATCACACATTTTATAATCTCATTAAAGCGCGTTGGCAAAATGAATCGCGCGTGAGTTTTGATGAGCAGTTGGGAAATGCTTTTTGTAATTTTAGTGATTTTTTGGTAACAGATTTTTCTACCACGGCTTTTACTTATTCTTTCACGACATTGCGCCCTAGCTTATTTTTCACACCTTTAAAGTTGGAATCGCATTTGGCGAAATATATCTCTAGTGGGGGGGGGCAAAATTTGTAGCAAAAAGGATTATAAAGAGGAGTATTGAAGTATTAGACTTTAATAGGGATTATTCTAGGATTAAGAAATTTAGAGATGAGAATGTCTATAATATTGGGGCGTCTGTGAATGTGATTATGGAGCAGATTGATGCAATTTTGAAAGAGAGTTTGTAGGTGAGAGCGTTAATTTTAGCGGCGGGTTTTGGCTCACGGCTTATGCCTTTAACAAAAAATCATCCAAAATGTATGGTGGAGTATCAAGGTAAAAAGATTATTGATTATGAGATTTGCGCATTAAAAGAAGCTGGGATTGACGATATTGCAGTGGTTGGTGGATATTTGTTTGCAGTGCTAGAGGCGTATTTGAGAGATGCGCATAGGATTAAGAATGTTTTTAAAAATCCAAAATTTGATTCCACAAATATGGTTACCACATTGTTTTGCGCTAGGGAGTGGTTAGAATCTTGTGTGGAATCTAAGCAGGATTTGATTATTTCTTATGCAGATATTGTGTATTTTAAGGAGAGTGTTTTGGCTCTTAAAAATTCTAATGCGCCTTTAAGCATTGTCGTGGATAAGGGGTGGCGCAAGCTTTGGGATAGGCGATTTAGCAATCCTTTAGAAGATGCAGAAACGCTAAAAATGTGCAATGGAAACATTATTGAGCTTGGCAAGAAACCAAAGAATTATGATGAGATTGAAGCGCAATATATAGGTTTATTTAAGGTTTCTTGGGAATTTTTGCCGCAAATGCTTGCCTTTTATGATGGCTTAGATCGCACATTAAATTATGATGGCAAGGACTTTGATAATATGTATATGACGAGTTTTTTGCAAGGACTCATTGATGCGTTTAATAATGCTAAGGCGGTGGTGATTAATGGAGGCTGGCTAGAAGTGGATTTTAAGAGTGATTTAGGCGTGAAAATTGCAAAAATTACTTTGTAGAAATGCCTGTGCTATTTCAAATAATTTATAAAGAGATTTAAATTAAAGGAAGAATTTTGCGAGGAGTTTTAGTTTATATTACAGGACTAAGTGGTGCTGGCAAAACGACTTTAGCTAAAGAAGTGATTAAAAGCATAAAGGATAAGTTAAATATAAAGCCTATCTTTTTGGATGGGGATATTTTGCGTGAGTGCGTGATGAATAAGGATTATTCCACACAAGGGCGTTTTAATATGGCTTTATATTATGTGAAAGTGGCTAAACTTTTGGTAGATCAAGGGTTTGTTGTGGTATTATCAACAATTTCTATGTTTGATAAAGTGCGTGCGTTTAATATGGAGAATTTTCAAAATTACTTAGAAGTGTATTTGGAGGTTTCAGAGGAAATCCGCAAACAAAGAGATCCAAAAGATTTTTATAAACAGAATATAGTGGATATGGCTGGGCTTGATCAAAGTGTGGAGTTACCTAAAAATAGTCATTTGGTTTTTAAAGATAATTTTGATATTGATTTTGCTTGTGAAAAAATTTTAGAAAAAATTAAGGAGTTTAATGCAGGAATTGCTTTATAAAACCGCTTTGATTGCGTTAGAAGCGGGTGAAATTGTTTTAAAATATTATGGTTTAGAGGATTTTGATTTGAAGCAAGATTCTTCACCTTTAACAAAGGCAGATTTGGAATCTAATGCTTTAATTGTGCAAAAATTGCAAGAAATTTCTCCCTATCAAGTGTGTTCTGAAGAGGCAGTGCTAGAGTATGCAAAACGCAAGGATTTAGAGTATTTTTGGCTCATTGACCCCCTTGATGGCACGAAGGATTTTTTAGCGCAAAATGGAGGATTTACCATCAATATTGCATTAATCCATAAAAATCGTCCTATTTTGGGGGTAGTGTTTGCTCCTGCATTTTCTAAGCTCTATATCGCATTAAAGGGCTTTGGGAGTTTTAATTATGGTATAGAATCACTAAGGAATGCAAGAGAAAATGGCGCATTAAATGTAGCTTGGCTAGAGCAAAACAAAAATCGCTTAAATGGAGAGAGAATCGCACAAGATACGGAAATTATTGCGTGCGATTCTATGTTCCATAGCACACAGGCTACAGAGGATTTTGTTAAAAAATACCATTTAAAAGTGCAAAAATATGGTTCATCGCTTAAAATTTGTGCCTTAGCAGAGGGGAGGGCAGATATTTATCCGCGTTTTAATGGCACAAGTGAGTGGGATATTGCAGCTTGTGAGATTGTGTTAGAAGAGAGTGGTGGAATTGTATTAGATTGTGTTACTAAAAAGCCTTTGGTTTATAATAAGGAAAATTTTAGAAATAACCATTTTGTTGCATTTGCAAAGGCGCAAATTGGGGGAGAAATTTATCAGGATATTTTGGGTGGGAATTTTTAGCAGTTTATGTCTTGTCTTGAAATTTTTGCATAAATTTTTGTATGATTAGAAAAATACAATTAAGGCAAAGTGTTTGAAAAATCTAATCATTGTGGAATCGCCAGCAAAAGCACGCACGATAAAGAATTTTTTAGGTGGCGCATATGATGTTATTGCTTCAAAGGGGCATATTCGCGATTTACCAAAGAATGCTTTTGGAATCAAAATTGAAAATGAAACTTTCATTCCAGAGTATAAAATTGACACTTCACACAAAGAAGTTGTAAGCGAGCTAAAAAAACTTGCAAAAGATGCAAAAGAAGTCTATATTGCAACCGATGAGGACAGAGAGGGGGAAGCGATAGGTTATCATATCGCAACTGCTATTGGTAAAGATCCTAGCAAGCTTCCTAGGATTGTGTTCCACGAGATTACACAAAAGGCGATTGAAGATGCGTTAAAAAATCCACGCTACATTGATATGGATAGAGTGAATGCGCAACAAGCAAGGCGTTTGCTAGATAGAATCGTGGGCTACCGCTTGAGTCCTTTGATTGCTTCTAAGATTCAAAGTGGCTTAAGTGCAGGACGCGTGCAAAGCAGTGCGTTAAAAATTGTAGTGGATAGAGAAAAGGAGATTTTGGATTTTAAGCCCATTACTTACTACATTATTGAGAGTTTGTTTAAGAAAGATAAGGTTAGCCTTGAAGCGGAATTAGTGGAGTTTAAGGGCAAAAAGATTGAGAAGCTAACCTTGCAAGATTCCATAGAAGCAAAAGAGATAGTAGAAGTGCTAAGGGGTGAGAGTTTTAGCGTAAGAGAGATTGAGACAAAACGCAGAAAAACAGCTACTCCTCCGCCTTTTATGACTTCTACCTTGCAACAAAGCGCAAGCTCTAAACTTGGATTTTCTCCTTCGCGCACAATGCAAGCGGCACAAAGGCTTTATGAAGGCGTAATGACGCATAAAGGTTCAATGGGTGTGATAACCTATATGCGGACAGATAGTTTAAACATTGCAAAAGTGGCACAAGATGAGGTGCGTAAGCTTATTGTAAAAAATTATGGAAAGGAGTATTTGCCAGCAAAGCCAAAAATCTATACCACAAAGGCAAAGGGTGCGCAAGAAGCACACGAGGCGATTCGTCCTACATTAATGGATTTTACTCCAGAGATTGCAGCGCAATATTTAAAGGGCGATGAGCTAAAGCTCTATACGCTAATCTATAAGCAATTTTTAGCTTCACAAATGCAAGATGCTGAGTTTGAATTGCAGACTATTTCAATTGCAAGTGATTGCGCAAAACTTAAAGTAATTGGGCGTCAATTGGTTTTTGATGGATTTTATCGTGTGCTTGGTAATGAGGATAAGGATAAGTTGCTTCCAGAATTTTCTCCTAATGAAAAAATTAAGCTTGAAGAATGCTCTGATAGTGAGCATCAAACCTGTCCTCCACCAAGATATTCTGAAGCAAGCTTGATTAAAACATTAGAATCCTTAGGAATTGGTCGTCCAAGCACTTATGCACCAACAATTGCGCTTTTAACTTCAAGAGAATACATTAGCGTTGAAAAAAAGCAAATTAAGCCCCAAGAGGTTGCTTTTAAAGTGGTTGATTTGCTTGAAGTGTATTTTAATGAGATTGTAGATTCTAAATTTACTGCAAATTTAGAGGAGAGATTAGATGCAATTGCGGAATCTAAACAGGATTGGCAAAAACTTTTGTGGGAGTTTTATGAGCCTTTTATACGAAAAGTTAGTGAAGGTAGGGCAAACATACAAAGCCAAAAAATTGCGATTCCAATAGGGGAGTTCTGTCCGCTTTGTGGCAAAGAGCTTGTGCAAAGAAATAGCCGATTTGGTGAGTTTATAGGTTGTAGTGGCTATCCTAAATGTAAATATATCCAAAAGGAGCAAATCCAAGATATTGCAGTTGAGGATTTTGGCGTTTGTGAGAAATGCGGCAAACCAATGGTAAAAAAGCGTGGCAGAAACGGAGAGTTTTTGGCTTGTAGTGGGTATCCAGAATGCAAAAATACAAAGGCGTTAAATGGAGCTAAAGCACAAATGCAAGTTTTAGAGGATGTAAAATGTCCAAAATGCGGAGGGGATATTGTAGAAAGAATGGGGAGGCGTGGGAAGTTTTATGGTTGTGGAAATTATCCAAAATGTGATTTTATCGCCAATTTTCCGCCCACAAAACACACTTGCCCAAAATGCAATGGAGTAATGCTAAGGCGGACATATCGTAAAAAACCGGTTTTAGAATGTTTTGCGTGTAAAGAGCGCATTGATGATAAGGAAGAATAAAGGATAAAAATGACACAAGAGATTTTAGATTTTTTGGATAAGAATGTAGGGTTTTTGGCAACTAAAGGGACTTGTGGTAATCCGCGCGTGCGCCCTATGCAATCCCCTTTGTATTGTAAGGGAAAATTATATGCTTGCACTTCTAAAAAGAAGGGGTTATATAAGCATATGCAAAACTTTTCTGGGATTGAATTAAGCGCATTTGATGGGAAAGAAACTTGGATTAGAATCCGTGCAAAGGCTGTGTTTGATGAAGATAGAGAAGTCAAAGAAAAAATGTTTGAAAAATATCCTGTGGTGCAAGAGATTTACAAAAACGCTGATAATCCTGATTTTGCAGTGTTTTATTTTGATGAGCCTAGCATTAAGATTCAGAGTTTTAGCGGACGCGATGAAATTATAAAGAATTAAGGAGAGAAAATGCAAGAGATTTTTTTATGCACAATTTGTAATGTTTCAAGTGGGAGTTGCGCAGAAGATTGCGCTTATTGCACACAGAGTGCAAAGTTTAATGCAGACATTGAGCGTTATAAGTATAAGGCGATTCCAAAGATTTTAGAATAAGCAAAAAGAGCTAGCGAGAATGGTGCGTTGGGATTTTGCCTTGTAACAAGTGGTAGGGAGCTAGATAGCAAGCGCACAGAATACATTACCCAAGCTGCAAGAGCCATTGTAGATAGCGGGTTGCATTTGCATTTGATTGGCTGTAGCGGAATTGCAAGCACAGAAGCATTAGTGGAGCTTAAAAATGCAGGCATTGCGAGCTATAATCATAATTTAGAAGCAAGCCGTAATTTTTTTCCAAAAATCTGCACAACGCATAGTTTTGAAGAGCGTTATGCAACCTGTGAGAATGCTCTAAAAGCTGGGCTTGGGCTATGTAGTGGTGGAATCTTTGGAATGGGAGAGAGTTGGCAAGATAGAATGGATTTGCTTTATGCGCTTCAAACGCTAAATCCCCATAGCGCGCCCATTAATTTTTTTATCCCAAACCCTGCATTGCCGCTTACACAAGATACTTTAAGCCAAGAAGAAGCTTTAGAATGTGTGAAGTTAGCAAGAGAGTATTTGCCAAATGCAAGGTTAATGATTGCTGGAGGGAGAGAAAGGGTTTTTGGAGAGGACCAAAAGGATCTCTTTGAATCTGGAATTAATGCGGTAGTCTTAGGCGATTACCTAACAACCAAAGGGAATACACCAAAAGATGAGGTAGAGCGCATTAAAAGCTATGGATATGGAATCGCAACAAGTTGTGAATAATTGAGCGATGCTAGAAACGCCTAAAAACTCCCTGATTTTGCGATTTCAAAATTTCTGGACGCTAAAGTTGCTTCAGGAGCTTGTGCTTAAATTTTGGGTGCTTGTGCGTTATTTGTATGCGTTTTTAAAAGGAGATTTACTTTATTTTGCTGCAAGTCTTAGTTTTTATACTATTTTTGCACTTCTGCCAATGTTGCTTGTGGTGTTTTCGCTTGTGGCAACATTGCCTGATTTTAAGGAATATTTTGAGAGTTTTAAGAATTTAATCATTGCAAATTTTATCCCTACGCACTCTGATGTGTTTTTGCAGTATTTAGATGGATTTTTAGAAAACTCTACAAAGCTTGGTGGTATGGGGCTTTTGTATGCTTTCATCACTTCTATTTTATTTTTTAGAAACTACCAAAATATCACAACAAAAATTTTTCACTCTAAAGGGCGTGGATTTTGGGATTCCTTATCTGTGTATTGGACTTGTATGACGCTTTTTCCCTTAGGTGTTTTATTTTCTATTTTTTTAAGCACGAAGGCATATATTTATTTAGATGAAATGGGATATAGCATTTATATTGCTTGGCTTTTTGGAATGATTCCCTATCTTTTAATCTGGATTGTCTTTTTTGTGTTGTTTAAAATTTCTGCTAATACAAAAATTAGCACTAAAAACACTTTAATAAGCTCTTTGATTACTGCGCTTTTGTGGTCGTTTTGTAAATGGGGATTTGTGTATTATGTGTTTTACAATAAAGCGTATTTAACACTTTATGGTTCTTTTAGTATTGTATTGTTTTTATTTGTATGGGTGTATCTTTCTTGGGCGATTCTGCTTTTTGGGATGAGTTTAAGCCGTGGAATTGATGCAATGTTTGTTAAAGAATTGGAATCCCAAAGTTGAAGAAATTTAACCGGCGTATAAAATTAACAAAACATTAAAAATTTGAGCTTTGCTATTAATTTTATGCTAGAATAATAAAATTTTTTCTCTAGGCTTAAAGGAGTTTTTTTGGAAATTGAGTCGTTTATCTTGTCAATTTTCGCATTGTTTCTTGTTTTATTAAATGGATTTTTTGTGCTTTCGGAATTTGCTATTGTTAAGATTCGGCGTTCGCGTTTGGAGGAATTATCAAAGCGTGAAGTTTCAGGAGCAAAGTTAGCTTTAAAAATCACAGGAAAATTAGATTCTTATCTTTCAGCCACTCAACTTGGAATCACATTATCTTCACTTGGGCTTGGTTGGATTGGCGAGCCTGCTATTGCTAGATTGTTAGAAACTCCTTTTAAATATTTTATTGGGGATAATCCTGTTGTGTTGCATTCTGTAAGTTTTGTCGTAGCCTTTAGTTTTATCACGCTTTTGCATGTTGTTATTGGGGAGATTGTGCCAAAATCTATTGCGATTGCTAAAGCTGAAAAATCCGTGTTGCTCATTGCACTTCCTTTGCATATTTTTTGGATTGTTTTTTATCCTTTGATTAAAATTTTTGATTGCATTGCAGCAATGGTTTTACATTCTATCCATATTAAGCCAGCAAGTGAGGGTGAAGAGAGTGCGCATTCTGAAGAGGAATTAAAAATCATTGTAGGAGAGAGCTTAAAGGGTGGGTATTTAGATAAAATTGAGAATGAAATTATCCAAAATGCTGTGAGCTTTTCTGATACTATGGCAAGGGAGATTATGACTCCTAGGAAGGATATGATTTGCTTGTATGATGATAACACTTATGAGGAGAATATGCAAATTGTAACAACTACAAAGCACACGCGTTATCCTTATTGCAAAGAAGGGAAGGATAATATTATAGGAATGGTGCATTTAAGAGATTTGCTTGAAGCAATGCTAAGCAAAAATCCTTCAAAGGAGCTTGAAAGCTTAGTGCGTGAAATGATTATTGTTCCTGAGAGTGCATCTATTTCTAACATACTTAATCAAATGAATCGCCGTCAAATCCATACCGCACTTGTTGTAGATGAATATGGTGGAACAGCGGGGCTTCTTACGATGGAGGATATTTTAGAAGAGGTGATGGGTGATATTAGTGATGAACACGATAAAAAGAGCGATGATTATCATAAAATCAGTGAGGATTCCTATTCTTTTGATGGTATGATTGATTTAGAGCGTGTAGCAGATGTGATTGGAATCACTTTTGAAGAAGACACAGAGCAGGTTACTATTGGCGGATATGTTTTTAACCTTTTAGAGAGAATGCCAGTAGTTGGCGATGTGATTAGTGATGAGTATTGTGAATATGAAGTTTTAGCAACGGAAGGGGCTAGGATTGTGCGATTGAAAGCTACAAAAAAGCCTTTTGTGGATGAAGAATAGGTGATTTGTAGCTAGATTTAAGAGTTCTATGCCGCAGTATTTTAAAGGAGAAAAATGGAGTTTGTCGCAATTTTAATGGGAAGCAAGAGTGATTATTCTGTAATGGAAGAGTGTATTGAGGTGTTAAAAAAATTTGATGTGTCTTATGAAGTGATCATTTCTTCAGCGCACAGAAGTCCAAACCGCACAAAAGAATATGTTAAAAATGCTGAGCAAAAAGGCGCAAAAGTTTTTATTGCAGCTGCTGGAATGGCGGCACATTTAGCGGGTGCAGTGGCTTCAATGACAACAAAACCTGTCATTGGTGTGCCCTTAAAAGGGGGTGCATTAGATGGTTTAGATGCTTTACTATCAACTGCGCAAATGCCTTCTGGAATGCCTGTGGCAACACTTGCGCTTGGAAAAACAGGTGCTATTAATAGTGCGTATCTAGCAATGCAGATTTTAGCATTAAACGATACTGAGCTAGGAGAGAAACTCAAAGAAGATCGTGTGATGAAGGCAAAAAATGTTGAGTTAGATTCTAGCGAAATTGAAGTTATTTTATAAGGAATATTATGGAATCTTGGGTTGGGCTGGAGGAGTTTGCAAAGTTAGCGCATTTGGACAAAGAAAAAATCTTAGAAATGGTAGCAAGCGGGATGTTAAAGAGTAAGCAAGAGAAGGGAGAATTTCTAATCGATGCAAGTAGTGGCACGCAAGCACTTGTGCAAAGCAGTATATCTGGCAATGCTGTAATGTTAGCGGGCTCTACAAATGTGGCTGTGGATGGTGATTTTATAGAAAAAACTATTGGCACAATTTTAAGTTTGCACGAAAAAGTTGTTAATTCTAAGGAAGAGACAATTTCAAGCGTTAAAAATGAAAATCAGTTTTTAAAAGATGCACTTTTTAACACACAAGAAGTGTATGAAGATGATAAAAAAACCATTGCTATTTTGCGTGAGCAGTTGCGTGCAGCACAAGAGGAGATTGAGTTTTTAAAGCGGAAATATCGTCTAATGTGGGGCAAGGCGATTGATGCAAAAGTAAAGGAATGAGCAAAGTCATTAATCTGCAATATATTTGCCTTGAATCCTTTCAAATGATGATTTTAGATTCCACCTATATTGAAAAAATGTATGAAGTTTGTGTCTTTTTAATGTTGCGATTTGAAAGTTTTGGTATTTGACTGGCTAAATGCGATATTTTTAAGCTAGTGATTATATGAAATTTTATACAATCCACAGTTTTCTAGTCAAATAAGGAAATTTTATAAGAGTAAGGAGTGTATATGCAATCAAATCTTACATTGAGATATGATTACTCTATTGCAAAATTATTTCTTTTTGCAACCATAACATTTGGCATTATTGGTTTATTGATAGGGGTTGTTATATCTTTTCAAATGGCATTTCCAGATCTTAATTATCTTGCTGGTGAGTTTGGAACATTTGGAAGGCTTAGACCATTACATACAAACGGAGTGATTTACGGATTTACATTAAGTGGTATTTGGACAGCCTGGTATTATTTAGGGCAAAGAGTTTTAAAAATGTCCTATGCAGAATATCCATTTCTTAAAATTGCAGGTTATTTACATTTTTGGCTTTATATTGTATTGATGGTTTTGGCAATTGTTAGTTTATTTGCAGGACTTACGCAATCAAAAGAATATTCTGAATTAATTTGGCCACTTGATTTATTGGTGGTGCTTGTTTGGTTGTTATGGGGGTTTAATTTATTTGGCTCTATGGCTGTTAGACGCGAACAAACAATTTATATTAGTTTGTGGTATTTTATTGCTACCTTTGTTGCAATTTCAGCGCTTTATATTTTTAATAATCTTTCTGTGCCTACTTATTTAGTCTCTGGTGTGGGTTCAGTGTGGAATTCTATTTCCCTCTATGCGGGAACAAATGATGCGATGGTGCAATGGTGGTTTGGACATAATGCAGTTGCATTTGTTTTTACTGCAGGGATTATTGGAGTGATTTATTACTTTCTACCAAAAGAATCTGGGCAGCCAATTTTTTCTTATAAATTAACATTGTTTTCATTTTGGGGCTTAATGTTTGTTTATATTTGGGCTGGTAGCCACCATTTACTTTATTCTACCGTGCCTGATTGGATGCAAACAATGGGTTCAATTTTTTCTGTTGTTTTAATCCTGCCTTCTTGGGGAACAGCAATTAATATGCTTCTTACAATGAAGGGGCAATGGCATCAGTTAAAAGAATCTCCATTGATTAAATTTTTAATCCTTGCTTCTACATTTTATATGCTTTCAACATTAGAAGGTCCTATTCAGGCTATTAAATCAGTTAATGCTTTGGCACACTTTACAGATTGGGTGATTGGACATGTGCATGATGGAGTTCTAGGTTGGGTTGGATTTACAATTATTGCTGCGTGTTATCATATGACGCCGCGTTTATTTAGGCGTGAGATTTATTCTAAAAAATTAATGGATATTCAATTTTGGATTCAAACAACGGCAATTATTCTTTATTTTTCAAGTATGTGGATTGCAGGAATCACACAAGGTATGATGTGGAGAGCAACTGATGAATTTGGAAGTTTGGCGTATTCATTTATTGATACAGTGACCGTATTAATGCCTTATTATACAATCCGTGCGATTGGTGGGGCTATGTATTTAATCGGATTTATTATCTTTACTTATAATATTGTTATGACAATTGTGGCTAGCAAAACTCTTGAAAAAGAGCCAAGATTTGCAACGCCTATGGCAGCGTAAGGGAGGCTTGTGATGTTCCATTGGTTAGAAAAGAATCCATTTTTCTTTACAACAGCGTTTTTATTGGTATTTTCAATTGCGGGGCTAGTTGAGATTCTACCGGATTTTGCAAAAGCTTCTCGTCCAACAGAGAATCTTAAGCCCTACACGCTTTTAGAAACTGCAGGGCGTCAAATTTACATTGCAGAGAGTTGTAATGCCTGCCATTCCCAGCTTGTGCGTCCGTTTAAGGCAGAAACAGATCGTTATGGTGCATACAGCTTAAGTGGTGAGTATGCTTATGATAGACCTTTTCTTTGGGGTTCAAAAAGGACGGGTCCTGATTTACACCGCGTTGGAGATTATAGAACAACAGATTGGCATGAAGAACATATGTTAAATCCAGAAGCAGTTGTTCCGGGATCTATTATGCCAGCCTATCCACATTTGTATGAGAAAAGTGTAGATGTGGATACTGCATACGCAGAGGCTTATACGCAAAAAGTTGTTTTTGGAGTGCCTTATGACACGGAAAATAATCCAAAATTAGGTGATTTAGAAGCAGCTAGGGCAGAGATTTTAGCAGAAGCTAAGATTTTAGCAGAAGATATGAAGGATCCAGAAATTAAGGCTGCATTAGAAAGGGGCGAGATTAAACAGATTGTTGCATTGATTGCTTATCTTAATAGTTTAGGACAAAAAAGAAGGGCAAATTAATCGTGGAATATGAAACAATACAAATTATTCAGGCATATGCCTACTGGTTTATCTCGCTACTATTAGTGGTGTTATTGTATGCTTATATTTATCATTTGTATAAAAGTCAAAGGCAAGGCAAAATTGATTATGAAAAATATGCAAGACTTGCATTAGACGATGGACTAGATGATCGTTTGATAGAAAAGCGTAATGGTCAAGACAAAAAAGAAGGAGAGGTAAATGGAATGGTTTAATTTAGGTGATAGCATAAATTTATTTGGATTAGCTGGAGCCGTGATAATTTTAGCTTTGACGATTTTCATTGCGGGTAGTTATATTAGAAAAATGAAGGATAGCAAAGCAGAAGGTGATTTAGGAGAAGAAGAATGGGATGGCATTAAAAAATTTAAAAATGACATTCCTATTGGTTGGGGGGTAGCCTATTTAGTGCTTATTATTTGGGCTTTATGGTATTGGTTTGTGGGGTATCCTTTGAACTCTTATTCACAAATTGGGGAATATAATGAGGAGGTGAAAGCTTATAATGCAAAATTTGAAGAAAAATGGCAAGATATTGATGAGGAGACATTAACAAAAATGGGGCAAAATCTCTATTTGGTGCAATGTTCACAATGCCACGGGATTACAACAGAAGGGATTAATGGAATTGCTGCAAACTTGCTTGAATGGGGCAGAGAAGAGGGGATTGTTCGGACTATCAAAGAGGGAAGTAAAGGTTTAGGCTATCCCTTAGGAGATATGTTTCCAATTGATCAGCTTGCACCTGGTGTGTTAAATGGCGAAGAAGATTATCGGGCGATAGCTGCTTATGTTATGGCAGAAATCTCAGAAGTGAAAAAAACAAAATACCCCGAGTTGGTTGCTAAAGGCAAGGAGCTTTTTGGTGCTGCAACTTGTGCAGCCTGCCACGGAGAAGATGGCAGGGGTATGGGCGGCTTATCTCCTGATTTAACCAAGTATGGGACACCAGCATTTGTAGCTGAAGTTCTTGAAAAAGGTAAAAAAGGATATATTGGCATTATGCCCTCCTTTAAATCCCAAATCCTAACAGATAAGCAAAAAGAAGCTTTGGCGCATTTCATTTATTCGGAGAAAGATTAAGGAGAGTTTTATGAATGGTTTATTTGGGATTAATGGGCTTTCTGGATATTTTTTGTCAGTTGTTATATTGCTTGCTATTGTTTTTGGGTTAGGCTATGCTGCTGTTATTACACAAAAAGAACAGGCTAATAACCCTTATGTGATTGAGGATATTAATACACTGCAAGGAGTGAGCAAAGACAATGTATTGCATTATAAAGATGCTAAGGAAGGGAAACAATGATGAAATATACGGGATTAGAAAAGATTCTTTTTGTTGCAAATATCGTTGCAGTTATTGTGTCTATTGCTGTTGCTTTTATTCCTGATATGCTTCTTTTTGTTGGCTAATTGATGTTAAAAATTTTGGAAATAGGGATTTTTTCTCTATTTTTTTGTGTGTTTGCATTTGCTAGAACTTATGTTTTAGAAAATCAAAATCAGTTGGTTGATAAAACAGAGGGTTTTATTGAGATTTTATCAGATGAAGTGTATGAGAAAACAGGCGTTTCTTTGTATGTTGTTGCTCTTGAGAATTTGGGGGGTAAGAGTATCCAAGAGCAGGAACATTTTTTTACACAAAACTTAAAATTTCCCTATGCGCTTCTCTTTTTTACACAACTTGAAAAGAAAATCAATATCATCACAAGCCCAGAAGTTGAGAGAATGTTTGACAAAAAAGAAGTGTATTGGGATTATATTGTGCCTTTAATCCCTCAAAGTGATAAAGAACTAACCCAACAAAATATTTCCGCATTTTTATTGAATGGTTTTGTGGATATTGCAGATAGAATCGCTACTTACCATAATGTGGAGTTAGAGCATAGCTTCCCAAAACAAAATAAAGGTGTGGAAATTGCCGTGCGAACCTTGTTGTATGCAATGTTGTTTATAATGCTATTGTTGTTTTTGTTTGTGCATTTAAGGAAAAAGTGATGAGAAATTATTGGCCACTTGGAATTTTTTTACTTGCAATGGTGGTTGTGGGACTTATAGTGCTGACATTAAAGGTTGCCATATCAAATCCTGTGGAGCTACAAGGGATTTGTCAGCAAAGCTCCCAATACATTGATGAAAATGCTAATGCAATTGCACAAATGCGTGCAAGATTATTGAAGCAGTATGACATTACTTTTGAAGGTATGCAAGGACAGAATCTAAAAAGTTATCGCCAGATTTTCTTACGCATTAGCGATAAAACTGATGGAAGAATTGTAACAGATGCAGAGGTTAATTTTTTTTTAATGCGTCCTCACACAACGCAGGATGATAAAGCATTGGGAAGTGGAGAGCTTGTTGAGGGATTGTGGCAGAGTCAGTATTTTGAAGTGCAAAAACAAGGGCGTTATCAAAGTGAAGCTTTGGTGAAAATTGATGGGGATTCTATTTGTGTAACGCAGGAATATTTTATTAGAGAATAAGTTTGTAGATGTGCAATAAGAGAGGCTTTGAGCCAATTTTTGATTGTGAAAGTGAAGTGTTAATACTTGGGAGTTTTCCAAGCAGAATGTCTTTTGCAGAAGGCTTTTATTACGCAAATCCTAGAAACAGATTTTGGAAAATGTTACAAGACTTCTTTAAAGTGAAATTAGTAAGTATAGAAGCAAAAAAGAATTTTTTGTTAAAACAGCATATTGCTTTATGGGATATTGTGTGTCTTGGTAGTAACACACAAGGAGGAAGGGAGGGCAGTATGGATAAAAATTTATTAGCGGTTGAAATTTCTGATATTGTTGCATTGCTTAATGTAACAAAGATTAAAAAAATCCTATGCAATGGAAAGAAAGCTTACGCACTTTTTTGTAAATCTTATCCGCATTTACAGGATAGAGCAAAATGTCTTTCTTCTACAAGTCCAGCAAATGTTAGATTTGATAGTGTGCAGTGGAAAAGGGAGTTGTTGCAGATACAATAATTTTAGAATATATTTTTAAAGCAAAATTTTGTAAAATTGGAGTATTTTTATTTTTAAGGGATGGATATGGTAACCATTTTACAAATTGGAGCAGGTGGAGTTGGTGGCGTAGTAGCACATAAAATGGCGATGAATAGGGAGAGCTTTTCGCGCATTATCTTAGCTTCTCGCACGCTAGATAAATGCAAGGCGATAGCAGATTCTATTAGAGAGAAGGGCTTAGGCGGGATTGAGATAGATTCTGTAAATGCTGATAGTGTGGAATCTGTGGTGGCTTTGATTGAAAAGTATCGCCCAAAGCTTGTGGTAAATGTTGCATTGCCTTACCAAGATTTAAGCATTATGGAAGCGTGTTTGCGCACAAAAACGCATTATTTAGACACGGCAAATTACGAGCATCCAGATTCTGCGCATTTTGAGTATAAAGAGCAGTGGGCGTATGATACACGCTATAAACAAGCTGGAATCTTTGCGTTGCTTGGCAGTGGATTTGATCCGGGTGTTACCAATGTATTTTGTGCTTACGCGCAAAAGCATTATTTTGATGAGATTCATAGCATTGATATTTTGGATTGTAATGCAGGGGATCACGGCTATGCGTTTGCTACAAACTTTAACCCTGAAATTAATTTAAGAGAGGTGAGTTCAAAGGCTCGATATTGGGTTAAGGGCGATTCTCTAGGGCATTCAGTATTGAGCGATAAATTGGCGATTCTGCGTTCGCCAACTGCGGCACTTACCTCTAGTAATCTTCTTGTTGGCTCACTTGAAAACGCCGATTTCTCATCTCAATCCTTAGAATGCCAAGAGTCTCAAAAAGATTCCCAAAAAGCGGATTCTAGTCATTGCGAGACTTCTGCAAGAAGTCGTGGCAATCCACAAAACATAGAATCCAAATCTCTAGTTTCTAGCACAGATTTAGCCTTAAATCCAGACTTACAACAAGACACCATTTACCGCAAATTTGAGCGAGAGGAGCAACACTGGCGAGCAGAAGTGGAGGCAAAAGCGGAAGCAGTTACAGCAAATCAGCACAATAGAAATTCTAAGATTTTTGATGAGAAAGGTGCGTTTTGGAGTGAACAAGCAAGGAGTTACCTAAGCGGTAATGACGCCGCTTGTGAGCGAACAATCGCACCTTTATCGCAAAACGAAGTTTCTTTAGAAAAAGCTGAATTTCCATACGCAGGGGGGCAGTGGAGGGATATTGCGCCTTTGGCTTTAATGAAAGAGTGGGATTACCCAGAAGTTGGCGTGAAAAATAGCTATTTGCTTTACCACGAAGAGCTAGAATCGCTTATCCGCAATATCAAAGGCTTACGAAAAATCCGCTTTTTTATGACTTTTGGCGAGAGCTATCTCACGCATATGAAATGCTTAGAGAACATTGGCTTTTTACGCATTGATGAAGTGCGTCATAAAGGCAGTAAAATCGTGCCTATTGAAGTGCTAAAGACACTTTTGCCAGATCCAGCAAGTTTAGCAAGCCGCACAAAGGGGCAAACGCATATTGGCTGTTATATGAAGGGTGTGAAAGATGGCAAAGAACGCACGATTTATATTTATAATATTTGCGACCACGAAGCTTGTTATAGGGAAGTTAATGCACAAGGTGTAAGTTATACGACAGGTGTGCCAGCAATGATTGGAGCAAAGCTCATCTGTGAAAATAAATGGGGGCTAAATGCGCCTAAGAATGTAGCTTTCACTCAATCTTTGCAGGAGCTTGAAAATTCTTTGTGCGACAGCCAAGACAGACTAGTCTCCGCAGAATTTTCTGCGCAACCCACAAATCTTAAGCAAAATCTACATTCTTTAGATTCTAACAATACAGAATCTAAAAAAGTGGATTCTACCCCTTGCCATAGCAGTGAAGCTTCTAGCCTAGAATTCTACAACGCAGAGCGGCTAAAACTCAACGCCGATATGCCAAAAGGTGGGGAGTATCAAGGGATTGATAATGCCATAAATCTTGCAGAAGCAGTTGTGGGCAGTCAGCAAAGCAGAAATTCTAAGATTTTGAATGAGAAATGTGATTTTTCGCAGCTCCCGCATTTATCGTCAAAAGCTGAATTTCAAGGGGCTGGGGTGTGGAATATGGAGCAAAATGACCCCGATCCATTTATGTGCGAGTTAAATAAACAAGGACTCCCCTATGTTGTCTGTGAAATAGAATCTAATGGCAACTTAAAAGTGCTAGAAGATGGGAGAGAAAGTTTAAAGAACAAGCTAAAATCTCCCTTATAAAAGAAAGATATAAGTAATTTTAATTTGTCATTGGGTGAGCTTTTTGATACCCTACAAGATTTAAAAGAGCAAAAGAAATATCACTAAAATCAATAAAAATGTTTTTATTAAAATTTACACTTCATTGACAAATGGTTGTTAAAATTCCATCTCTAATTTATCTTAAAAGGAAGAAAATGAAAAAAATTGTGAGTTTATTTGGCGCGCTTTCTTTAGCTTTGAGTGTAGCAAACGCAGATGTTAATCTTTATGGTCCTGGCGGTCCGCACACAGCCTTAAAAGACATAGCAAGTCAATACACTGAAAAAACAGGCGTGAAGGTTCATATTAATTTCGGTCCTCAGGCGACTTGGTTTGACAAGGCAAAGGAGAATGCAGACATTTTATTTGGCACTTCTGAGCAGTCGGCCTTAGCGATTGCAACTGATTTTGGCGAGGATTTTAACACGAGCAAGATTCAGCCTTTGTATTTTAGGGAGGCGATTATCCTAACTAAGCCTGGCAATCCGCTTAAAATCAAGGGTTTAAAGGATTTAGCAAATAAAAATGTAAGGATAGTTGTGCCTGAGGGTGCGGGGAAAAGCAACACTTCTGGGACTGGCGTTTGGGAGGATATGATAGGCAGAACGAAGGATATTAAAACCATACAAAATTTTAGAAATAATATCGTAGCCTTTGTTCCAAATAGCGGAAGTGCAAGAAGGCTTTTTGAGGAAGATAAGGCGGATGCGTGGATTACTTGGATAGACTGGTCAAAGAGCAATCCTAACATAGGGAGTGCGGTAAAGATAGAGGATGATTTAGTTGTTTATAGGAATTTTAATGTTGTAGCTAAAGAAGGTGCTAGCAAGGAGGTGCAAGATTTTATTGATTATTTAAGCTCTAAGGAAGCTAAAAAAATTTTTAATCAATACGGCTGGAAAAATTAAACTTCTAACATAATCCCTCTTTTTGTTTGCAAAAAAGAGGGATTTTATTTTTAGAGTGGTATTGTAACTTGTATTGCCTAATGGAATCTTAATAAATTCTAAGGGAAATCATAGCTTTAGATTGCAAAGCTTTAAAAACATTCCTATCATTTACAATGAAACAATCATACAATTGAAAAAGCCAATCAATTAGCGTTAAAAAGAACGACAAGCTAAAGAATTTTTAGAATCTACACACAAAAATTAGTGCCCTAAGTGGCTATGACGCAAGCTATCATCAAAAAATTTTCAAATGCTTTGCATTGCTCGCTTTATCCCCTAATCAACCTAGCCTCTTTAATCAAAAAAATGAATATTCTCAAAATAAAGAGATGCCTTAACAGAGATGCATTAAATTTGCATAGAGTAGTTTATGGAAGTTATTCTAAGTTTAAGAAGAGTTTTATAAAACAAACGCTATTCCCTAGAAAAAGAAATCAGCAATCCGTTTTTTAGGAGATAAAATGAGTGAAGAGGATTTAAAGTAAAAGATTATAAAACTGCTTGGTGTAAGATATAAGAATATAGAGATAGATATAGAGAGGAAAAAGTGCATCATACAAGGGAAAGAAGAGCATTATATTTGTATTTCTGATAGATTATCTTTTGGTGATTTATTGAAGGATGAGTCCTTTGCAATTGATTTTTATTTTAAAAATTGTAGATTTAAAAATGAAATAATATTTACAAATTGTTTTAAAAATGATATTTCCTTTGAGGATTGTGAATTTACAGGGAAAATTAGATTTTATTTAGAAAAAAATACTTCAAATAAAGAAATCCATTTACAAAATGTAAAATTTATGAGAAGCAAGTTTAAAAAAGAAGTAATATTCAGCAAAGGAAAAGTTAATAGAATAAAATTTGGAACTTGCACTTTTGAAAAAGAGGTTTATTTTGATGAATGTGAATTTATAGAATCTTCATCTTTTTATGCGTGTAGGTTTGAAAAAATTGCTAATTTTCATAGGGCTAACTTTAAAGAAGCTCCTAACTTTTCTCAATCTATATTCAAAGAAAATATAAATTTACTCAATGTAAAATTTGATTTTAGTTTTGATAATTTAGAAACAACGATAAAAAATGAAAAAGAACGCGAAGATAGAGAAAAATCGAAGGAAGAAAACCAAGAGAACGAGAAAAGTCTAAGCGATTTTGCGGCTGATTTTAAAGATTCTTTTAGGGTTTTAAAAAATGCTTTGATTAAAGAGAATAATCTTTTAGAAGCATCAAAATTTCATAAATATGAACTTTATTGTCAAGAGATAGAGTTGCGAAAATTTAAGAATAGACAAGAGAAAAAGAAAGAAGAGAATAAAAAGAAAAATGAAAAAGAAAGTGAAAATAAAGATACAATGGCAAGGAAGGATACGCGCAAAGAGATTGGGGGATTGAAAAAAGACATTGATGCTTGGCTATTAAGTTTTTATAGAAATTTATGTGAGCACCATACAGATTTTTTAAAAATTTTTAATAATTTTTTAGTATTGATTGCATTTTATGCTTCGCTTAATTTTTTATTTATTGATGTAGAATATAATGAAGTTTTCAATACTGATAATTCTAAGCTCTATCGTATTATTTTATCATTTTTGCAAAATATCACAGAATCTATTTCAAGTTTTATAGAAGAATATAGATGGATACTCTTAGTGTTGGTTGGTTTAGGTTTATCATTGCTTGCTTTATGTGTTTATACCACTAAGAAAGGATTAAAATATTTGCTAAAAGTATTAAAATATAAAATAAAATTATTTCTTTCTTTATGTGTTTATACTATCAAGCAAGGATTAAAATATTTTATTTTAAAAGATAAAATAGAGTTATTGCTTATCTTTTTTGTATTAATATTTTTAGTGGTGTTTATTTTGCTAATTATCAACATCTTATCTGTCGCAATACTTTTTTGTGCATTTATTCTTTTTTATTTTTGTTTAATCTCTTTAAGAACGCTTTGTTTAAGAAATTTGATTGTCCTAGCGAGCTATCTCATTGTTTTTTGGGTTATAGCCATCGGTAAAATATCTCTTTTAAATCCATTATTAGGAAAGCTTGTAAATGAGGAAAAAATGCAGGATACTTGGTTTGTAGTCCTAACATTTGCTTACACTTATTCTTATGTTTTTAGTGCTTTTCTCTCTTCAAAAAACTGCAAGAAAGAACTCCATAGTGCCACATTAATCAAACCTTAGGTGTCTTTAAGAATCCAATAATGCTTCTAGCTCTTGCGCATTAATGATTCTAACGCCTAGTTCTTTGGCTTTTGTGAGTTTTGAGCCGGCGTCTTCTCCACAGAGTAGAAAATCCGTTTTTTTAGACACGCTTGCGCTAACCTTTGCGCCTAAGGATTCTAATAACTCTTGGTATTCTTCGCGCTTTTTGGGAAGTGTGCCGGTGATTACGAAAGTTTTGCTACTGATTTTGGATTCCAATATTTGTGTGTTACAAGTTGGCGCAATGTATTCTAGCAAGCGCAAAAGCCTTGTTTGATTTACAGCGCAAAATTCCACTAAAGATTCCGCCATTTCGCTTCCAAAGCCATCAAGGGCAATGAAGTCTGCATAGCTTTTTTTGTAAAACTCTAATCCATAAGCCTTTGCTAACTTTTTGCTAGCTCCTTCGCCAATATGTTCAATCCCAAGCGCATTGATAAATCTCCAAAGCTCCACACCTTTGACATTAGAAATGGCTTCTATAAGATTCTTTATTTTCTTGTCTTTAAAGCCTTCTAAACCTTTTAAATCACTAGCTTGTAGCGTGAAAATGTCTTCAATGCTTTGAATTTTTTTGTGTTCCAACAAAAGTTCTACGATTTTTTCACCTAAGCCATCAATGTTTAAAGCTTTTTTGCTAGCAAAATGCGTAAGAGAGTTTTTCACTCTTGCAGGACAATTTAGATTTTGGCACTTGATGAGCTTTTCTTCTATTAGGAGTGTGCTGTTGCAAATGGGGCATTGTGTTGGAATAACATAAGGATACTGCGTGCCATCACGCAATGCGGGCAGAGATTTAATGATTTTTGGAATCACATCACCGCTACGGATTAAAATCACAGAATCATTAATTTGAATGTCTTTTTTTTGGATTTCATCAAAGTTATGTAGGGTTGCACGGCTAATTTTTGCCCCTTCTAATAATACGGGTTTAAGCTCTGCTACGGGGGTGATAACGCCTGTCCTTCCTACTTGGAGTGTGATGTTTAAGAGTGTAGTGCGTTTTTCAATGGCTGGAAACTTATAGGCGCACGCAAAGCGTGGTGCTTTAATGGTAAAGCCAAGTTTCTCTTGTAAGCTAAAGGCATCCGTATTAATCACCATTCCATCAAGCATAATGGGATAGGAATCGCGCATTTGGACTAAATGTGTGTAGGCGGTTTGGATTGCTTGTGTGCTGGTGCATAGCTCTATAAAAGGGGGTTTTTGGAATCCTAAAGCATAAATCCCTTCCATTAGGGTAAAAAAGCTATCCCTATGAATGTTTGTAAGCTTTAAAGATTCCTTAGTGAAGTCTATAAAATCGTTAATCTCGCACGCTCCAATCCCCCAAGGGATAAATTGTAATTTTCTGCTTGCTGTGATTTTAGAATCAAGTTGGCGTAAGCTCCCTGCTGCGCAATTTCTAGGGTTGGCAAATAAGCTCTCGCCTTTGTTTTGTCGCTCTAAGTTTAGGGCTTCAAAGTCATCTTTGCTAATAACGCACTCTCCGCGTATTTCAATGCGTCCCTTATAGGCGATGCTTAGTGGGATGCTAGCAATAGTGCGTGCGTTTTGTGTTACATCTTCACCCACAAAGGCATCTCCTCTTGTGGCAGCGCATTTTAGGATTCCATCTTCATAGAGTAGATTAAGGCTTGCACCATCAAACTTTGGGCTAATGCTAAAAGTTAAAGCTGCATTAGAATCAAGCTCTAAACCACGCTTTATGCGTAAAATCCACTCTTGCAATTCTGTTACATTAAAGACATCTTCTAAGCTCCACATTCGTTTAAGATGTGTGTGCTTATTAAAGCCTTCTAAAACCTTGTCTGCAACCCTTTGTGTTGGTGAGTCTTTAGCGATAGACTCTGGATTTTGTGCTTCGTAGGTTAGCACTTTATGGTATAAAATGTCGTATTCTTTATCGCTTGCAATGGGGCTATCTAACACATAATAGTGTCTAGCCCAAAGGTTTAAGCGTGCAACTGCTTTTAAATAGGAATCCTGTGTCATTCTAAATCAAGTTTCAAGGCTTCATTATCCATAATTCCGATTCCTTTATTGAGCATATCTTGCGCAATTTCTTTGGCTTCATCAAGAGAGTGCATTGCATAAGTGCCACATTGTAGAGGATTTGCTTCTGGGATTTGCGTAGTTTTTAGAATATCTTGCATACTTTCCTTCCAAGCACTCTTTACAGATTCCGCACTTGGAGCGCCAATTAAACTCATATAAAATCCTGTGCGACAACCCATAGGAGAGATGTCAATAATTTCTACTGCATTATTGTTTAAATGTTCACGCATAAAGCCGGCAAAAAGATGTTCTAGCGTGTGGATTCCCTTCTCGCTTAGAATTTCAACATTAGGTTTGCAAAAGCGCAAATCAAACACACTGATGGTATCACCCTTTGGTGTGTGCATTGTTTTTGCAAGGCGCACTGCTGGGGCTGGCATTAATTTATGATCAACTTTAAAGCTATCTAGTAGTGGCATAGGATTCCTTTGGTATAAAAATAAAATGTAATGCTAACACAATTTTTAGAATTTGATGTTAAATATTGCTTTATGGTGTGGTTTATCATCAAATGCTACAAAATTCTACACAATAGAGCATTAATGCTTAAAATTTTTAAATTTTATTTAAATACATATTGTATTTTTTAAAAAATAGTATATAATGCCACCAAATTTATCACCTAAAAGGATTAATATGACAAGAAGAGGTTTTTTGCAAGCATCTAGTTTGACACTTTCAGCATTAGCATTTAATGCTTGCTCTAATACAGCTAACACAGATTTTAAAACTTTAAAAATCGGTTATTTGCCAATTACAGATCATCTCTTAGTGATTGCAAAGGATTTAAAGCAAAGTGCTTTTACTCCTGTGAAATTTTCATCGTGGGCAGATTTAAGCGAAGCTTTAAGGAGCAAAAGTATTGATGGAGCATTCATTTTAACCCCCCTTGCTTTAAAATTAAAATCGCAAGGGTTAGATATTAAGGCAATTTTAGCAGCGCATCGCAATGGTTCTGCATTGGTGATTAAAAAAGGAGTGCTACAAAATAAAGAAGTTGCAGAATTAAAGGGCTTAAAAATTGCGATTCCAAGTCGTTTTTCAACGCATTATTTATTGTTAGCAAATTTACTCCAACAAGGAGGTTTAAGCCCTAAAGATGTGCAGTTAATTGATATGGCACCAACAGAGATGATTTTTGCCTTGCAATCTCATAGCATTGATGGATTTATTGTTGCAGAGCCTTTTTGTGTGCAGGCAGAAACATTAGGGATTGCTGATGTTTTTGCGCTCTCTTATGAGATTATTAATAATCACATTTGCTGCGTTTTAACCTTTCAAAATGCTGTTTTAACACAAAGGGGTGGGGAGGTTTCTAAACTTTTAGGGGATTTTCTAACCACAGCAGATTTTATTAATAAGAATCCTAAGGAGGCTTCAGAGTTGTCTTTGAAGTTTTTGGGACAAAGGGCTGAAATTTTAGAGAATCTCTTAGCGCAAGAGGAGCGCGTTGTGTATAGGAATCTAAAATTACAAGAGAGTGATTTAGAGAAAACTTTGCAAGACATTAAAAAATATGAAGTGGATACACTAGAGATTGCCTTTGATGATTTTGTAGATTCTAGTTTTGTAGATGCGTATTTAGGGGCGTAAGGGTGAGATTTAAGTTGTATTTGCTTTCTTTTGCTTTGTGTGTTGGCGTATTGGTGTTGTGGGAATTTTGCGCTAAAGGTTCTAGTGTGCCTCAAGTGAGTGCAGTTTGGAGTTGCTTTATAGAACTTTTAGAAAATGGTAGATTGCAAACAAGCATTATAGATTCCCTAGTGCGCTTTTGTGTTGGATTAGTAATTGGCGGAGTCTTAGCAATTTTGCTTGGGTTATTTTTAGGGAGATTTAAAAGCGTGCAAATTGTCTTAGAACCTTTTATTCAGCTGTTGCGTCCTATTTCTCCTATTGCTTGGTTACCACTTATTGTGCTTTGGTTTGGGATTGGTGAAGTGGGCGCAATTTTTGTGATTGTTTATGCGGTGTTTTTCCCTATTTTACTTTTAACAATAGCCGGTGTTAGACAGATTAATCCTAATTTAATTGCGATGGCAAAAAATTTCCACGCAAGCGAGGGCTTAATTTTTAGAAAAATCATCATACCCGGAGCGTTTTTACATATTTCTAGCGGTCTTAAGCTTGCAGCTTCTATTGCTTGGATTCATTTGGTTGCAGGAGAGATGCTTGGAATCCAAAGTGGGCTTGGGTATTTAATCATTGATGGGCGCAATTTAGTAAGGATTGATATGGTCATTGTTGCAATGGCTTTAATCGGAATCTTAGGATTTTTTATTACACTACTCTTTAATGCTTTAGAAAAGATAATCCAAAAAAGATTAGGAGGCTTGCGATGATTAGCTTAAGGAATATTTCTAAAAATTATGGGGATTATTTAGCATTGCGCAATGTGAATCTTGATTTTTATAAGGGAGAGTTTATCACGCTTTTGGGAGCTAGTGGTTGTGGTAAAACAACGCTTTTAAATATCATTGGAGGTTTTGAAGCCTTTGATAGCGGAGAGATTAGAATAGAAAAAGAAACTTTTCTTAAGCAGACAAAGCCCAATGCGTGTGTGAAGATTTTTCAAGATTATGCTTTGCTGCCTTGGTTAAATGTTTTAGAGAATGTGCAATTTGCCTTGCAAGCACAAGGAGCTAAAGAATCTGAAAGGATAGCTAAAGAATATTTAAAGAGTGTGCATTTGGAATCTTTTGAAATGCGTTTTCCAGCACAACTTAGTGGAGGGCAAAAACAAAGAGTGGCATTGGCTAGAGCGTTATGCGTGCAACCAAAAATTTTGCTTTTAGATGAACCCTTTTCTGCCTTGGATAATTTCACGCGCAATGCTTTGCAAAATGAGCTTTTAGAGATTAAACAAAACCTTAAAACAACGATGATTTTTGTAACACATGATATTGATGAAGCCTTGTATTTAGGGGATAGGGTGATTATTCTAAAACCAAATCCCGGAGAAGTTGTTGCAGACATTAAGGTTAAATTAAATAAAAATGATAGAAATTCTTTAGAATTTTTGCGTTTAAAAAGAGAGATTGCAGAATATTTAGAAACCTATCGTTTTATGCAAGATTATGCGATTTAAACCCTAAATTCTTTAGAATCTTAGCATTCTAAAGACTCTAGGGTTTAACCTAGAATTTATTATTAAGGAATACAAATGGAAGTTGTTCAAACAAGTTGCACGCGATTAGATCCTATTGATAAGAAGGGATTAGAAGAGCTGATTAAAGCAGGAAAGGCAAATCCTGATGTGATTAAAACTCTAAAATGTAAAACGGTTGCTGAAGGGAAATTCCGCCACGCAAATTATATTAGAAATTTGCCTGCTTATATTGTAGATGAGCCACCTACACTTTTAGGGGATGATACTGCTCCTAATCCTAGTGAAGCAGTCTTAGCAGCACTTGGAAGTTGTTTAGCAGTGGGAATTCACGCAAATGCAATTGCACAAAATATTATCATTCATAAGTTGGAGTTAGAGTTAGAAGGGGATTTAAACATTACAGCAGTTTGGGGAACAGGGGATTTAAACAAAGATAAGCCGCTAGGTTTTACAGATGTGCGTGTGAAGGTGGTTTTAGAATCTGATGCTAGCAAGGAAACACAAGATGCGTTAATTGCACACGCAACAAAGTATTCTCCAGTGGCAAATACGATTCTAAGGGCTGTGAATTTAGAGGTTAAATAATGCAGAATTCACTTTTAGAGCAAACTCTAAGGAGTTTGCAGGCTAGATTAACACATATCCATCAAGGATTTTATCCTAAGGAAATTTTAGAAAATTTAGGAAAAGCTGGTACTTATGCTAGCTTTTTAGAGCAAAAAGAGTTTGGTTTAGAGAATGCTTTGCAGTCTATTTGTGCAGTTTCTAAAGTGTGTGGAAACACGGGGTTTTGCGTGTGGTGTCAAAATGCTCTTGCTTGGTATTTATTCCATAGCGAGAATAAAGAATTGTTTATAAAGGCAAGTTTGGGAGAAATTCTAGGTGGAACGGGATTGTCTAATCCTATCAAATCTTTTGCACAGATAGAATCCATTAAGATAAAAGCAGTGAAGGTTGCTGGAGGATATGTGTTAAATGGGACATTGCCTTGGGTGTCAAATTTAGATTACGGACATTATTTTGGTGTGATTGCTAAAGAAGAAGAGAATTACATTTTTGGAATCGCACATTGTGCTATTGATAAGCTAGAATTACAAGAAAATGTGCATTTTATAGGCTTAGAGGGTTCAGGGACATTTGCCGTTGTGTTTAAGGATTATTTTTTAGAAGAGGCATTAGTGATTAGCCATTCTTTTAGCGCAATATCGCAAAAAATAATGCCCGGCTTCGTGCTAATGCAAGCTGGAATCGCTCTTGGACTTTTAGAAAATGCCATTGAAATTTTAGAGAAATTAAAAGATTCCAAAAATGGAATTAATGCATATCTTTCTTATGGAAATTTACAGAATGTCTTAAAGGTAAAAGAGCAGCACAAAACAATACAGCAAGAAGCATTGCGTTTAGCTAAAACGCCTTATGATGCAAGGGAGGATTTCTTTTATGCGATT
>NZ_JALEIK010000018.1 GCF_022770205.1 Helicobacter sp.
AGCAGGACTTAGTTTAGATTCTAAGCTCTTGCCAAAATCTCACGCAGTTGGAGGGAATGCGGACTTTGTTTATATTTATGATAATCATCATTTGATGATAGAAGCGACACTAACAGAAAAGACAAATCAACGCAGGGCTGAAATGGAAAGCGTGTCAAGGCATTTGGGGAATCTTTTGCTAAGTTTAGATTCTAAGATTCAAGCACAAAGCTATGGCATATTTATCGCACCTTACTTAGACAAAAATGTCCTAAACGACTTTAGAAGCCGACAAAATTGCTATTTTGAAAATGATAAAACACATATTAAAGGAATGCAGATTCTGCCCCTAAGCACAGATGATTTAATTAAAATCTTAGAATCTTGCCTAAGCTACAACGCCCTTATGCCAAAGTTTAAACAAGCCCTTAGCAGTAATGAAACTTGGGGTAGTAAGTGGTATCAGACTCATATTCAAGCAATGATTAATAGTTTAAATTCTTTCATAATTTTTATAGATTAGCATTCTTAAAGTGCTTTCAATTAGGATTTCTAAATTTATTTAAAATGTTTAATGGTGGCCACGACTGGACTTGAACCAGCGACCACTACCATGTCAAGGTAGTGCTCTACCAACTGAGCTACGCGACCTTGTTATTTGAAAGAATATACATTGTATCACGGCACGCTTTTATTTTTGCTTAAAAACACATTAAAGAGAATCAACGCAACTCCTGCATTAATCATCACATCAGCAAAATTAAAAATCGCAAACTCAAATTTATAATGCCAAAAAATATAATCCACCACTCCGCCGTGGATAAATCTGTCTAAAACATTAGAAATCCCCGCACCAAAAATCATTCCAAGTGCAATAGAATGCGCTTTTAACATCTCTGTATGCTTACATAAATAAAAAAAGATTCCAACTAAAAGTGCAATTTGCAAATACTTAAGCCACTCTTGCAAGAATGCCAACATTGAAAATGCCACGCCTTTATTATACACAAGCAATAAAGAAATCACATTTGTACCATAAATCACATCACCTTGCTGATAACCGCTTAAGACAAAATACCACTTAATTGCTTGATCTAGCAAAAACACAACACACAAAGCAACACAAAAGCCAAGCCAAGCGGAATTTTTAAAGCCCCCTTTTAGCAAATTTTACCCCTAAAATACTCTTCACACTCTAGCATAGCTTTATCTAAAAGTTTCACATCTTTACCTTCTAGCAAAATACGCAATTTATTCTCTGTCCCACTATAACGGATTAAATGGCGGATATTATGTGCTTCAATAGATTTTAAAAAGCTTTGATAATTTTCTAACGCTTCTAAACTTGGCTTAGAACTTACAGAGAGATTTTTTAGAATCTGCGGATAAAGATTAAAGCAATTTAACGCCTTAGAAGCGGGCTTTTTAGACTTTAAAACATAAGCGATTGTTTGCAAAGCACTCACTAAACCATCACCTGTTTTTGCAAAATCGCTAAAAATAATATGCCCACTTTGCTCCCCACCAAAATTTAAATCTTTCTCAAGCATTGCCTCAAGCACATATTTATCGCCCACGCTAGAGCGCACAAGTGCGATTCCGTGAGATTTTAAAAACTCTTCTAGGGCATAATTACTCATAATAGTTGCAACAATAGCATTATTTTTTAGCATTTTAGATTCTTTTGCTGCTAATGCTAGCACGCCAATTAACTTATCTCCGTGAATCACTTCCCCCCTTTCATCAACAACTACAAGTCTATCTGCATCGCCATCAAGTGCAAATCCAATATCCGCCCTCACGCGCCGCACTTCTTCTTGTAACATTAAGGGCTGCGTTGCGCCACAATTTTCATTAATATTAAAACCATTTGGTTCATCATTAATCACAAAAACTTCCGCCCCAAGCTCACTAAAAATTGTTGGCGCAACCTTATACGCCGCCCCATTTGCACAATCAAGCACAACACGGATTCCGTGCAAAGACAAATCTTTAGGAAAAGAATTTTTAATATGCACAATATAACGCCCTATTACATCATCAATTCTTTTAGATGAGCCAATCTCTTTACCGCTTTTTTGCGCTGCTTCAAGCGTGTTTAAATCCTTATAAATTTTCTCAATGGCTTCTTCATCTTTTTTATCAATCTTATATCCACTCCGCCCAAAAAACTTAATTCCATTATCCATAAAAGGATTATGGCTAGCACTCACCATTATCCCACCATCACAGCGCATATCTTCTGTTAAATACGCAATTGCAGGTGTTGGCATAGGACCAATTTGTATCACTGCATAACCCACTGCTGTAAGCCCGCTAACAAGGGCATTTTCTAGCATATATCCACTCCGCCTTGTGTCTTTACCTACTAGGATTTTATTTGTTTTTGCGTGTTCTCTGTAATAAATCCCAGCAGCAATTCCTAACTTAAGGGCGCAAAAGGCATCAAGTCTAACTCCTGCTTCGCCTCTGACGCCATCTGTCCCAAATAATTTCATACTTGTGCCTTTTTATTTGCTTTTAATAAAATGTTAAATAGAATTTTAGCTTAAATTTTTTATAAAAGGATTAACACCCTATGGCAAATCATAAATCAGCGGAAAAACGCATCCGTCAAACAAAAAAGCGCACCGAGAGAAACCGCTATTACAAAACAAGAATTAAAAATATGACAAGAGCTTTAAAGGAAGCCATCGAAGCAAAAGATTTAAATAAAGCGCAAGAAACAATGCAACAAATCAATCAAAACTTCCACAGCTATGTTAGCAAAGGAATTCTAACAAAAAATACCGCTGCTAGAAAAGTTAGCCGACTAAACGCTTCTGTAAAAAAACTTGCCCCAGCAAACGCTTAAATCTCAGCGTTTGTTTTCCCTAAAGCCCTTATATGCTAGCTTCTAAACTTCAGCCTTTTATCAAGCGTTATGATGAAATTAGCGCATTGCTTATTGATCCTAATCTCTTAAATGATATTAAACGCATTACAGAACTTAGTAAAGAGCAAAGCGACTTAGAAGAGCTTGTAGAAAAAGCGCGCACATATCTTAACAATCTACAAAGCATTGAAGAAAATAAAGCCTTACTAGAGGATAAAGAGCTAGGCGATTTAGCAAAAGAAGAGATTAAAGAAACAGAAGCACAAAATGTGGAATTAGAAGCAGAAATTAAAGCTTTATTACTTCCAAAAGATCCTAATGATGATAAAAACATTTACTTAGAATTGCGTGCAGGCACGGGCGGTGATGAAGCGGGGATTTTTGTGGGTGATTTATTCCGTGCTTATGTGCGCTATGCAGACCTTAAGGGTTGGAAAGTAGAAATCATTAGCTCTAGTGAAAATAGCGTTGGAGGCTATAAAGAAGTCATTGCGCTTGTTAAGGGCAAAGGTGCGTATTCAAGGCTAAAATTTGAAGGTGGAACACACCGCGTGCAACGCGTTCCTACCACAGAATCACAAGGCAGAGTGCATACCTCAGCAATCACAGTTGCCATTATGCCAGAAGTTGATGATGTGGAAGTTGTGATTAATCCTAATGATTTGCGCATTGAAGTTTTTCGCGCAGGCGGACACGGCGGACAATGTGTTAATACCACAGACTCTGCTGTTAGAATCACACATATTCCAACAGGGATTAGCGTGTCTATGCAAGATGAAAAATCCCAGCATAAAAATAAAGATAAAGCAATGAAAATCTTAAAAGCTAGGATTTATGAAGCAGAGCTTGAAGCGCAAATGGAGCAAAATGCAGAGGCTAGAAAATCTCAAGTTGGAAGCGGGGATAGAAGTGAGAGAATCCGCACTTATAATTATCCACAAAATCGCTTAACAGACCACCGCGTTGGTCTTACACTTTATAGTTTAGAAGAAACAATGTTAAGTGGAGGCTTAGACGCAGTCATTGACCCCATTGTTGCTTATTTTCAAGCAGAAGCACTACAAAATAGTGGCATCACAAGTGAAAAAACTTAAGCTGCCTTTTACTTAAAATTGTTACAATTAGCATTCTCTTTTCTTAAGGACAGATGGGTGAGTTGGCTGAAACCACATCCCTGCTAAGGATGCGTAGTCGCAAGATTACCGAGAGTTCGAATCTCTCTCTGTCCGCCACTTATTCTTTAAAAATGCAATCTACTATGCAATTCTTATTTAATGATTAATTAACGCTTTAATTTTATAAAGTCATCACAAATCAGCTTCTTGAAAAATCAGGTTTTTTTAGGTAAAATAAATATTCTTTAAGCTTATCTTTATTTTAAGGTTATCCCAAAATGAAAATTTTTTATCTGTTGCTTTGTTTGCTTACATTAAATTATGCACAATTTGATGATTTAACCTATGATACACGCAACGAAGAGGTATTAAAAACCTTTGATGTTGAGCCAGAATTTTTAAACAATAGTTATTTTATTGATGTCAAAAATAGCTTTTTTGCCGATGCGCACAGAGATTATTTACTAACAAAATTCAAAAATGGGCAAGAATTCATTCCAACACTAAGAGAAATGTTTCTAAAAGAAGGGATTCCACAAGAATTTTTGTATCTTGCAATGATAGAATCTGGCTTTTCTCTCACTGCAAAATCTAGCAAACGCGCCATTGGAATGTGGCAATTCATACCAAAAACTGCACAATCTTTAGGATTATCTATCAATGCGCAAATTGATGAACGCAAAGATCCGATTAAATCCACACAAGCTGCCATCACATATTTAAAACATTTAAAATCTTCCTTTGGCAAATGGTATCTCGCAGCAATTGCTTATAATTGTGGTGATGGATGCTTAAGAAGGGCAATTAAAAAAGCAGGAAGCGACTCACTAAGCGTGCTACTAGATCCAAAAGAAAAATACATTCCGTTAGAAAGCAGAATGTATATTCGTAAAATCCTTTCTGTTTCTTTACTTTTTCACAACATTAATACCCTAAAAGCAAACAACTATGATTATTTCTTAAATCGTGGTGCAAACTCTCTTTTAGCAACCATTGAAGTGCCACCTGCTACACCCCTTAACCAAATCTCTTCTAAAGTTGGAATCTCTTTAAACGAGTTAAAACGCTACAATCCCCAATTTAAGCGTGCCATTACACCAACATTTGCTAGAACTTATAGCGTGCATATTCCCTATCAATTTTTAGCGCAATATAAAGAAAATGCACAAAACCAAGAAGCAATCAAACTTAAACCCTATCTTGTGCATCGCGTAGGAAAGGGAGACACGATGTATTCTATTGCTAAACGCTATGGCATTCCAAGCAAACAAATCGCACAATACAATGGAATCACAGACATCCACACACTCTCTATTAATCAAGAAATTGTGATTCCATTAAACAAGGGGTAATATGCAAACTTTTGGAATCTTTTTTAAAATTTTTGTCGCAAGCTTCATACTTTTATTGCTTGCTGGCTGTGGCTCTAAGAAAATAAGCATTCCCTATAACGGAAGCACTCCAAATTATGGAACTATGCACAATAGCGCACAGGTGCAAAGAGCAACAATGCGTCCTTATCAAATTAATGGCAAATGGTATTATCCTACAACAGTAACGCTAGGGGAAAGCTATGATGGAGTCGCAAGTTGGTATGGTCCTAAATTCCACGGCAAAAAAACTTCCAATGGAGAAACTTATAATATGTATGCACACACTGCAGCACACAAAACTTTGCCAATGAACACAATTGTGCGTGTAACAAGTAAAGAAAATGGAAAATCCACCATTGTGCGCATTAACGATAGAGGTCCTTTCATAGCAGGTAGAATCATTGATTTATCCAAAGCCGCTGCAAATGACATTTCTATGACAGGCTTAGCGCGTGTGCGCGTGGAAGTCATAGGCTTTAATGGAGCAATTTCAAACTCTTTACCGCTCAATCAAGAAACCCTTGCACAAAGTGAATACAAAGTTACAACCACGCAAAAAACAATGCAACTCTCGCAATTCCTTGTCCAAATCGGTGCATTTAGACGCAAAGAAGGTGCACAAACCTATCAAAAAAGCTATACAAACATTCAAGGCTATCAAACCATCATTAAAGAATACCTATTTGAAGGCTCACCTATTTATCGCGTAATGTTAAGCGGTTTTAAAAGTGAAGCGGAGGCTAGAGATTTTATTGCTTCCCAAAAAATTGCAGGCGCATTCATTGCAGCAGAATAGTTAAGGTTAAGATTATGCAAACATTAACACGCAACACAAAAGAAACACAAACCACAGCTTCTTTAGAAGTCTATGGTAGTGGCAATGCAGAGATACAAACTGGAATTGGATTTTTTAACCATATGCTACAATCTCTCTGTAAGCACGCAAATTGGAATCTAAACCTAAACTGCAAAGGCGATTTAGAAGTGGATTTTCACCACAGCGTAGAGGATTGTGGAATCGTAATTGGCTCACTCTTAAAAACATCTCTTTTCCCCCTTAGCAAGATAGAACGCTTTGGCAATGCAAGCATTGTGATGGATGAAGCCTGTGTTGAATGTGATTTAGACTTAAGCAACCGCCCCTTTTTAGTGTATGAAGTCCCTGTTAGCGGAAAGGTTGGGGAGTTTGATTGTGAGTTAGTCGAAGAGTTTTTCCGTGCCGTTGTGCAAAATGCTGGAATCTCAGCGCATATTATTGCAAAAAGAGGCAAAAACCAACACCATTTAATTGAAGCTTGCTTTAAAGCCTTTGCAGTTGCCTTACGCAGAGCCTATGCAAAAAATGAAGCCCTAGGAATCCCTAGTACAAAAGGCATCTTATGATTAAGCTTATTGTGCTAGATGTAGATGGAACTTTAAGCGATGGGAATGTTATTTATAGCGATGAAGGAACAGAAATTAAAGCATTCAATGTCAAAGATGGCTTAGGAATTGCTGCTTGGATTAAGCTTGGAAGAGAAGTTGCAATCATTACTGGTAGAGAATCCAAAATTGTTGAAAATCGCGCCAAAGAGCTAAAAATCACCTACATTAAACAGGGCATTCAAAACAAGGCACAAGCCTTAAAAGAAATTTTAACACAGGCAAACATTCACCTTAATGAAGTTGCAATCATTGGCGATGATTTAAATGATTTGAGTATGCTTAAACTTGTAAAACATTCTTATGCACCCAAAGATGCAGCAAAGCTTGTGAAGCAAAATGTGCATAGAGTGTTGAAGCAAAAAGGTGGTAAAGGTGCTGTGCGCGCAATGATTGATGAACTTATCAAACAAGAAAATCTGGAGGCAAAACTTTATGGGCTATTCACTTAATCCCCTAAAAACCTTCCAAAGCGCACAACTTGTAACCTTCTTTTTTATCGCTTTGTGTGGTTTTAGTTTTGCAATGGTATTACTTTTAAGCGCAAAACACACACACATTACACAAACCCAAAAAGACATCACACGCTTTGAAGTCTTTGACTTTAAATATTTTAAAATCACAGAAAATGGTGTAACTACCATAGCCATTGGAAAAAAAGCGAGAGAAAATGCTAATAAAGAAAACGCACTAGAATTCTTAAATGTAAGAAATCGCAATGGCAATGCACAAGAGCATCTCCAAGCAGATTTTGCACTTTATAACAATAATAATATCTTCTTTCCACAGGGCGTTACTTACACGCGCGGTAATACAAAATTTTGGAGTCAGCAAGCACGCTATTATTTGGATTCTAAAAATTTAGAGGGCATAGGAGAATTTGTCATTTTGGACAAAAGCGCAACAATCCGCGGACGCAACATTATTTATAAGGACGAAAAAGTCTATGCAATCAATATCCGCGGAATCTTAAAAGGAAACCAATGAAATATTTAATAGGAATCCTATTTTTGGCACTTTTTGCATTCTCTGAAGAAATTGAAGTCAGCGCACAAGAGTTTGTGGGCGATGAGAAAAAAAAATTCACGCATCTTAAAGGAAATGTGGAAATTAAGCGCTCTAGCGATCGTTTAGTTTCCAATGAAGCTTTTGTGTATTTAGATTCCAACAATCGCCCTAGCAAAATGCAAGCCCTTGGCAATGTGCGCTTTTGGTTTAAGTTAAAAGACGGAAGGCAAATTGAAGGAGAATCTAACGAGGCTTTGTATTTGCCAAACACGCAAGAATATCAAATTTTAGGCAATGCAATTGTGCGTGAACTTAATAAGAAAAATGTTGTGCGTGGTGATAAAATCATTGTTCGCCAAAAAGATGGCTATATTAATGTTGTAGGCAATGAAAAAAAACCCGCACGGCTAATTTTTAAGCTAGATAAAGAGCAATGATGCAAAATTTTAGCCTAACCAATGCAAGCTTCATAACCTCAGCGCAAAACCTCTCACAATGCCCTCCGCCAGTGCTTTCAGAAGTTGCATTTCTAGGACGGAGCAATGTGGGCAAAAGCACACTCATTAATCTCTTATGCCATCAAAAAAATCTAGCAAAAAGTTCTTCTACTCCGGGAAAAACACGCTTAATAAATTTCTTTTTAACGCAATGGAAGGCAAACTTGCAAGATTCCACAAAAGATTCCATAAACAATTCTACGCAACAAGAGATTTTAAAGCTTATGTTTGTAGATTTGCCCGGTTTTGGCTATGCAAGGGTTGCAAAAAGCCAAAAGGAATTATGGAATCGCAATTTAGTAGAATTTCTGCGCAAAAGGGATTGTATTAGATTATTTGTGCATCTAAGGGACAGCAGACATCCTAATTTAGAAATTGATACAAATCTGCTTGCCTTTGTTAAGCAATTTTTAAGAGGGGATCAACGCTTTGTGCAGATTTTTACAAAATTTGATAAACTCAATGTTAGTGAGCAAAATAAACTCAAAAGCGCATTTCCCAATGCTTTATTTTCAAGCTCCCTAAAAAGACAAAACACTCCTAAAATTGCAGATTTTATTGTAGCAAACACATTAGGATATGCCTTATGATTATCGCACAACCAAAACTCAATGATATTCCAATAATGCGTGAAATTGTCCGCCCAGAAGTAGAAAAAGGCGTGATTTTAGAGCGTAGCGTAGATGTGATGGCAAATATGATTCGCTCTTACCGCGTAGCTTGGGAGGAACAAGAAGTTTTAGAAAAGAAGGAATTTTTGGATTCCAACTTTGGCAAGCTAATCTTAGAAAACAAACCCTTAAGTGCGCTTAATAACCCTGTAATGCTAGGCTTTTGCGCCTTGCATTTGCATTCTACCACATTAGCTGAAATTAGAAGTTTAATCGTTGCCCCCTTTGCTCAAAGGCTAGGTATTGCCACAGCACTGATTAAAGATTGCCAAAAGGAAGCTAAATTGCTTGGAGTAAAAGAAATTTTAGTGCTAACTTATAAGCGCACACTCTTTGAAAAACTAAATTTTATAGAAATTAGCAAAGATAAAATTCCTAATCAAAAAATTTGGGCGGATTGTATTTTATGCAAACACTTTCCACTATGCGAAGAAATAGCACTGATAAAAGAAATCTAAGAATCTTTTTCTTAGTTTTTTTTATTTTTTATGTTGCAATTACAGATATTTATTACCTTTTGCCGCCACTTTTTGGGGTAGCCTATGTTCTAGCGCAAGAAAAATATGAAGAAAAAAACTTTGGAATCTTCTACATTTTAATTCCTCTTTTTATTTATTTTGAAGCAAATAAAGGGCTACCCTTCCTTAGCACGCTTTTATTTATGCTCTTCTCTTTTAAGATTCTACTCCCAAAGTTCCGTAAATTCTTTGGCTTTAGCAAGATTTTCATTCCATTATTTATTTTTTATGCATATTTTGGTTATTTTGCTTTCCTTTACTTTTTTGGATGGCTTTTTGATGCATCCATTCCAGAATTTTCTTGGCTTTTAGCACTCTATGCTGGAATTGAAATGTTTTTAATTTGGATTTTTTTGTGGATTTTATAGATGAACGCACGCATTATTTTAGTCTTTAGCATTTTTGTGTTGTTTTGGCTTTTACTGCTTGTTAGAATCTTTGACATTAGCATTTTAGAACATCATAATTTTGAAGAGCAAGCAAGTAAAAATATGCTCCGCCAAGAACCCATTGCTCCCATTCGCGGGCAGATTTTAGACCGCAACGGATTGCCTCTTGCAACAAATACCGTAGGCTTTAGCATTTCTTTGCCCCCACGCCTATCTTTACGCACTAATTTGCCCCTTTTAGAGCAAGAGATAGAAAAACTTTTAGTCTTTTTTCCAGAATACTCTAAAGAAGAGCTAATTAAGAAATACCGCCAAAAAGATTCCCCTTATAATCACGAATTTATTTCTGTGATTGATTTTGTAGAACATAGCACAATTTTAAAACATTATCCCAAACTTAGCCGAAGTGATACACTGCGCATAATCCCTCTAGCGCGCCGATTTTATCCTAACCACACAGCAGCTTCCCATATCATTGGTTATGTTAGTCGCGCCAACCAACAAGACATTGAGCGTCAGCCCATTGCCAAATACACAGGGCATATTGGCAAAGAAGGATTAGAACGCCAATATGATACCTTTTTGCAAGGAGAGCTTGGTGAGCGTGTGGTAAAAGTTACCGCCCTCAATCAAGAAGTGGGCGTGCTTTCCTATAAAGAAGCTGTTGAAAACCGCAATCTTATTACAACCCTTGATATAAAACTCCAAAAAACAATGGATTCCATCTTTACAGATAAAAATGGTGCAGCTATCATTATGGACATACACAATGGCGAGATTCTAGCAGCAGGAAGCTATCCAGAATACGATTTAAACCATTTTGTAGGCGGAATCTCTTATGAGAATTGGAATGCCCTGCGTGGTAACCCCCATAAACCTCTAATTAATAAATTTATAAATGGCTTATATCCTCCCGGTTCTGTGGTAAAGATGGGAATGGGATTAGCACTTTTAGAGTATGCTGATATTGATGAAAATACAGAAATTAAAACCCCACCTTTCATTGAATTAGGTGGGCGCAAATTTCGCGATTGGAAAAAGGAGGGGCACGGCAGTGCTGATTTATACAAGGCAATCAAACGCAGTGTGGATGTGTATTTTTATATCCTAGCCCAGCGCACAGACTTTGAAAACATTGCTAATGTATTAAAAAAAATGGGTTTAGGCACAAAAACAGGAGTGGATTTACCCAATGAATTTGCCGGAATCGTGCCAAGCCCCTCCTTTAAAAAAAAGCGTTATAAACAAGAATGGTATTTAGGCGATAGTGTTGTTAGCTCTATTGGACAAGGGCTCTTTCTAACCACACCCTTACAAATTGCAAACTACACCGCCCTAATTGCAAGCGGCAAGCTCCCTACTCCCCATTTTGTCAAAAATACACAAGAAACACCACCAAAAGATGTGTTAAATGCCTTTGAACAAAGCAAACTCCCAGCCTTGCGTGAAGGAATGCGCCAAGTGTGTTCTGAAATTGGCGGCACAGCAAACTACACGACAAGAGAATCTAAAGCTTATTTAGCCTGCAAAACGGGAACTGCACAAGTTGTTGGAATCTCTCAAGAAGACAAAGCAAGAATCAAAGAAGAGGATATGGACTATTTTCACCGCTCCCAAGCTTGGATTACAGGATTTTTACCAGCAGATAATCCGCGCTATGTGATCACCATCATTGTAGAACACGGCGGAAGTGGTAGCGGAGCTGGTGGTCCTGTGCTTGCAAAACTCTCAAATGCGCTTGTGGATTTAGGCTATGTAAAGCCCTACAAAAAAAATTTCAAAGCTCCGAGTCAAAACGATTTGAATTTTGAATTAGAAGCGCAATGATAAAGGGAAAAGAATGGAACAGCTAAATCAAACAATCCAAAGCTTAGGACAACTCTTAAAAGATAAAAAAATTGCACTTGGCGTGTGTGGTAGCGTAGCAATTTACAAAAGCTTAGAATTAATTAGAATCTTACAAAAGCTAGGAGCAAGCGTGCGTGTGGTAATGAGCAAAGGAGCGCAGGATTTTATCCAACCCTTACTCTTTGAAGCCATTTCACATCATAGCGTACTAACGCAGAACACACAAAGTTGGGGAGAGATTCCTCACAATCACATTGAACTTGCCACTTGGGCAGATGCCTTTGTAATTGCCCCCTGCAGTGCAAATACGCTTAATAAAATCGCCTATGGAATTGCAGATAATGTGCTGTTAGAAAGTTTTTTAGCCTTTGATAAAATAAAACTCATAGCCCCAGCAGCAAATACAAAAATGCTAGAAAACAAGGCAACTATGGAATCTCTAGCGATTTTACAGCAAAGAGAAATGGCACTCATAGCCCCTCAATGCAAAGAGTTAGCGTGCCAAACAATTGGAAATGGCGCATTAGCAGAGCCTTTAGAAATTGCCTATCAAATCTTGCGCGCCTTTTATCAAAACCCTTTTTGGAAGCAGGCGTGTGTGTGTGTCAGTGGTGGCAGCAGCAAGGAAAGTATTGATGCAGTGCGCTATCTCTCTAATGATTCTAGCGGCAAAATGGGAGCTAGCATTGCCCTTGCTGCCTATTTTTTAGGGGCTAAAGTGGAGTTTATAAGCTCAAAATTCCCTTTTATCCTGCCCTTAGAAATAACAATCAAAAAGGTAGAATCCACACAAGAGTATTTAAAAGCCATCCAACAATGGCAAAAGTTGGAATCTAAAACACAAAATTTTTTGTTTATGAGCGCAGCAATTAGCGATTATATCCCTAAAAATCAAATTAAAGAGAAGTTAAAAAAGCAAGAATTAGGACAAGTTTGGAATCTCTCATTAATTGAAAACCAAGACATTTTAGCAACACTCTCTAAAACACAAAAAACCATCGGCTTTAAGTTAGAATCCAAAGATGGAATCCAAAACGCAAAAGAAGCCCTAAAAAACAAGGGCTTAGACGCCATTTGTCTAAACACCATCACACAAGAACATAATCCCTTAAATGCTAACAACAATCAACTTTTATGGATGAGCAATACATTGACGAAAGATTTAGGATTGTGCGATAAACTAAGTTTAGCATTTAAAATTTTAGAACAGGCAGAGCATTTATGATTAAGCAATTGCACCAACTAGCCCAAGTGCAAAACACACTCCAAAACTCCGCTAAAACAACGCAATTCAACGCCACATTGCCCATTAAGCTTGAAGTGATGGAAAAGCTCCAAGGCATTCGCTATATGCTAAAAGTGGGCAACACAGCAATGAAAACAAAAAGCCTAAAAGAACTCCAAATTGGCGGCAAATATTGGGCGATGATGGGACGCACAAGCACAGGCTCTATCACACTTTCAAACCTTATTAAACAGCCAAATTTACTCAAAGATTCCAACATTCCTTTAAAACTCAATGAAAAAACTCTAGAGCAGTTTTTAAAAAATAGTGAAAATCCCTTTGATGTGATGAAGGGCTTTTTAACCGAACGCCTAGCAAATGCGGAATCCAAATGGGAGTTTGCCTTTCTTAGCCATATGCTAATGTCCCTAAGGCATAAGGTTTTAACCCTACCACTCCGCTATGATGACAGCAAAGATGGTTTTATGCAGCTCAAAAAAAAACGCATAAAAGAGCAAGAATGCTTAGAATTTTATTCTGTATTTTCAAACTTAGGCGCAACTTGGGGCTTACTTTGGGACTTTAAAGAAGGCGTGCGCTTAGATATTAGCGTAATGTATGAGAGTGTAGCAAATCTTTTGCGTAGAAATTTAGATACTTTAGCTTTTATTCAAAAAACACACATCAATGTTAATAGCAATATTGTGCCACTTTATGAGTTTAGCGACTCTTTGTTGGATTTAGAGGGCTAAATGCCAAAACATCTAGCAATCATTATGGATGGGAATGGTAGATGGGCTAAAAAACATCTTAAAACACGCACTTTTGGACATAAGGCTGGAGCACAAAAAATCCAACAAATCACAGAGTTTTGCGCCAAATATGGAATCGCTTTTTTAAGTCTTTATGCGTTTTCAACAGAAAATTGGAAACGCCCAAAAACTGAAGTAAACTTTCTAATGCGCTTGCTTGAAGAATATTTAGATTCTAAATTTACTACTTATTTAAACAATAATATCATCTTTAAAGCCATCGGCGATTTAAGCATTTTTAGCACGCAATTACAAGAAAAAATCTGCTCTTTAGAACTTGCCACAAAAGAGCAATGCAGTGGCTTAACACAAATCCTAGCCTTAAATTATGGCTCACAAGATGAGTTGCGTCGCGCCTTTTTAAAGCTTTCTGCTTTACGCCTTGAAACACTTAGCATTGAAGCCATTGAAAATGCCCTTGATACTGCTAAGATTCCGCCTGTGGATATGCTAGTACGCACAGGCGGAGAGATGCGCCTTTCAAACTTCCTTTTATGGCAGAGCGCCTATGCAGAATTGTTTTTCACACAAACACTTTGGCCAGATTTTAGCAAAGAAGAGTTAGAATCAATGCTTTTAGCATTTAAAACCCGCAATCGCCGCTTTGGAGGCTTGTAATTTAAGGATATATAATGCTATCTTTTGAACTTCTTTTTGTCTATCTTATCTCAATCATCACGCTTATTGCTACGCCCGGACCTGTTGTTGCCCTTGTGATTAAAAATGCTTTGCAAAATCCACAAAATAGCTTTAAAAGCGCATTTTTTACCATCTGTGGCACAAATCTTGGCTCACTTGTGCTAATCTCTCTAAGCATTGCCGTAATTTTAGGCGCGACACGCATTTCAAGCCTTGCGCTATCACTACTTAGCCTGCTTGGCTCTTGCTTTATCTTTTATCTAGGATTTAGCTCCCTTTTTGCTAGCAAAGCCAAAGAGCAGCCTAGTAACTCCACCCCACACACGCAATTGACTCTTAGAAAATGCTTTATGCAAGGGCTTTTTCTAAGCCTTAGCAATCCTAAGGATATTTTGTTTTTCATCGCATTTTTTCCGCAATTTATAGGCATAACAGATTCTATAATCTTTAGCATTATTCTTTTAGCATTCCTTTGGATATTGCTTGATTTTAGCTTACTTCTTATTCTTAGCTATTTCGCACAAAAAGCAAAACTAGAGAGATTCCAAAGGCTTATCACCCTTTTTAGCGACCTTGTGCTATGTGGCATAGGAATTGTAGGAATTATTTATGGAATCTCCCATTTAATGCTATAATCTTAATCCATTAATTTGCCCCCCCCCCCGCACACCAGCAACAAAAGATTTAGACAAACTTCTTAATACTTTAAAACAAAATTTTAACAAACAAGAAAAACACTTACAACAAGAATTACAAGTGCGTGGGATCCAAAAAGAACTCGCCATCTATTTGTATTTAAACGACTTTATCCACAAAACCAAGCACTACACGCCAAACGATATTCAAGAAAACATAGATTTTAAAAATCTCTATGAATATTTTACAAAGCTAGAATACGGACATTGCGGGCAAAAACCCTATGCGCTCTTTTGGCTTTTGGAGTATTTTGGATTAGAATCGCACGCGATAGGATACTCTGATATTTTAGGCTGGTCGCACGGATTTTTAGAAGTTAAAACCCACAATCAATGGCAGATTTTAGACCCAACCTTTAATGTCTTTTTTAATATCGGCATAGAAGATATTATCCAAGATCCCTATTGCAAACGCAAAATCCTAAGCCTATATTCTAATGAGTTTTACACAGATTCCACGCAAGACTACGAAGATTTTGTTCAAACAATCATTGATGCAAACACGCACACAACTTTTAAATACAATAGGGAATGGTTTATGTTTATGGGATTTTATCCCTTTGTTCCACCAATTTTAACCTTTAATCTTAGCAAACCAGAATCCAAAAAACCTCTATGATATTCGCCAAGATAGTCGCTACCAATTTGTCTAAACTTCAAGTTTAAGGTGCTATTTTAATTTTGCTTATGCTAAAATCCCAAGATTTTAACACAAGGTTTTAAGATGCTACGATTTGCACCAAGCCCAACAGGCGATATGCACACAGGAAATTTGCGTGCCGCTGTGTTTAACTACATTTTAGCCAAGCAACGCAATGAGAAATTTTTGCTCCGCATTGAAGACACAGATATAGCGCGCAACATTGAAGGCAAAGACAAAGATATTATGTTTTTGCTCAATCTTTTTGGCATCACTTGGGATAATCTTGTGTATCAAAGCCATAATTTTGAACGCCATCGCCAATTAGCAGAGTATTTAATCCAACAAAAAAACGCATTTTATTGCTATTGCACAAAGGAATTTTTAGACAATAAACGCGAAATTGCAAAGGCAAACCACCAAGCATTCCGCTATGATGACTCTTGGGCAGAGCTTGAAAAAGACAAAAATCCACGCCCTGTTGTGCGTTTAAAAGCCCCTAGCAAGCAAATATCATTCCACGATGCCATTAAAGGAGATATTGTTTTTGCGCCTAATGAAATTGAGAGTTTTATCATCTTAAAAGAAGATGGAATCCCAACTTATAATTTTGCCTGTGCGGTTGATGATATGCTCTATGATATTGATTGTATCGTCCGTGGAGAAGATCATGTAAGTAATACGCCCAAACAAATGCTAATCCACCATTATTTAAACTATGAAAAAACCATTAAATTTGCGCATTTGCCGATAATCCTTAATGAAGAAGGCAAAAAAATGAGCAAAAGGGATAATGCTTCTAGTGTGCAATGGCTCTTAGATTGCGGGTTTTTGCCACAGGCGATTGTGAATTATCTCGTGCTAATGGGGAATAAAACGCCTTGTGAAGTCTTTAGCCTAAAGGATACTTTTAAATGGTTTGACATTACAAAAATCGCCAAAGCTCCGGCGCATTTTGATATTGATAAGCTAAAATTCCTAAATAGAGAGCATTTTAAAAAACTTAGCGAGCAAGATTTAGCAGTGCTTTTAGGCTATAAGGATTCCACAATTGGCGCATTAGCAAAGCTGTATTTACAAGAAGCAAGCACACTTAATGAAATCCGCCAAAAAGTGGACTGCATTTTTGCCAAAAAAGCCCTACTTTTAGAGCAAAAGTTGGAATCCAAAAACCAAGAAGCACAAGAGATTTTAGAATTTAAAGATTCTATTGATACTTTGCAACTAGCCCTTCTCTCTCTCTTAAAAGAACAAGATTTTAAAAGGGCAGAATTTAATTCCTTTAAAACACAGGCAATGCAAATAAGCGGATTAAAGGGCAAGCACTTCTTTAAGTCTTTGCGGTTTTTGCTAACAGGACACATACACGGACCAGAACTTAGCGACCTTTTTCCATATTTGCGTTTGTATTTAGATGATATTTTAAGGAATTAAAATGATTTTAAGCACTTTTATTCAAGCCTTTGCGCAAATTTTAAGTATGGCAATCAACATCTACATCTGGATCATTATCATTGCAGCCCTCATCTCTTGGGTGCGTCCAGACCCTTATAATCCTATTGTGCAGATTCTCTATCGTTTAACTGAACCGCTCTACACAAAAATTCGGCGCATTATTCCAACATCAATTGGTGGAGTGGATTTAACGCCAATTTTAGTCATTTTAGTGCTAAAATTCATTGATTTATTTGTTGTGCAACTTCTCTTTGAGTTTGCACGCAGTATCTAAAGGCTATTAATGAAAAAACTTGTATTTTTTTTATGTTGCGTTAGCTTTACATTTGCCAATACACAACCCACAAAAACCCAAGAAATTACACTCAATCAAAACATCACTTTAGACTATCTTAAAAAACAACCTGCTGGAATCTCAAGGGATTTTTACATTTGGCTATTCTTACAACAAGACATTACGCCAAAAGAAGCAAAAGAAGCCTATGATCTTGCTATGCGCAAAAATCCAAAACTCTTTGGACTCTACTTTAAAAAAGGTGATAATAAAACACTCTCACGCAAAACAATCTGCGAACAAATGCCCCTTAATAATCTTTTAAAAGAAGATGCACAATGTATTGCATTGGGACTAACCACCAAAAAAGCAGAATCCCTTGATAAAAAAACACTTAAAAAGCTCTCAGATAGTGTCAAACCGCATAATCTAAAGCTTTCTAAAGAATTACAAATTCTAGCTTCTAAAAATCCTTTTGAAACTTTAATTGCACAAGATGCTAAAACTTTTGGAAGCTTTTATTTTAGCGTTTCACAGAATTATCGCAACCATTTAAATATTAAGATTCCACAAGATACAATCATAAGACTCATCAATGAAAACGATGGCAATTTTAATCGCGCTTTAAAGCATATGATTCTCTCGCCAAATCTTAAAACCTTCAATGCTTCACTAACAACAATCAAATCCCAAAGTATCATTAATAGACTTGATGCAGAAACTTCCTTTTATCTAGGCTTAAATGCAATGCACTATGACAAAAAGGAGCAAGCACTTTCTTATTTTCTACACTCCCAAAAACTATCAAAACACTCCTTTAACAAAAACCGCTCAACATTTTGGGCTTTTTTAGCAAGCAATGACGAACTCTATTTACAAGAACTTACTCAATCTAAAAGCGTAGATGTCTATAGCCTTGCAAGCCTTGAAATGCTTGAAAAACACCCAAATTACAACATTGTTTATGACATTCCCATAAAAGCAAAAAATGCAAATTGGGATTTTAAAAATCCCTTTGAATGGGAGAGAATCCGCGATTCTTTTAAAGCCCTAAAAACATCCAATGAATATTCTGCTAAAAAACTCTTATTAAAAACGCATAGCGCAGAAACTGAGGCGCATTATGTATGGCTCTCACGCGATTTTAGCAAAGAATATTTTTTAATGCCTTATAAAGAAGTGTTTTCCAACTTTTCAAACGATAAGCAAGCACTGCTTTATGCTCTTGCAAGGCAAGAAAGTCTATTTATCCCAACGGCAATTTCTACTTCTTATGCGCTAGGACTTATGCAGCTTATGCCTTTTAATGTCAAAGCTATCGCTAAAGAGTTAAAACAAGAGCATAAAATCAGTTATCTTGATATGTTTGATCCTGCCATTAATGTTCCTTATGCAGAATATTTTACCCGCCCTTTAATCAAGGAATTTAACCATCCACTTTTTATCTCTTATGCTTACAACGGAGGACCAGGCTTTACACGCCGCTTGCTTGCTAAAAACTATCTCTTTAAAAAGAATAATCCCCTAGATCCTTGGTATAGTATGGAAATGATTCCTTATGAAGAATCTCGCATTTACGGAAAAAAAGTCCTTGCAAATTATGTGATTTACCAAAGAAAATTGGGCAAAGAAGTGAATGTTTTAGACCTTTTACGCGAAACGCTTGTGTATTAGATTATTTGCCATTAAAAGTAAGAATCACAGAGCCCCAAGTTAAACCGCCCCCAAAAGCGTCTAAAAGAAGCCTTGAACCTTTTTGGATTCTACCTTCTTCATACAAATCATTCATCGCCATAGGGATTGAAGCAGCAGAAGTGTTGCCGTATTTTTGCACCGTTAAAGCGACTTTTTCTTTAGGAAAATCTAGCGCATCACCCACAGCAGAAATAATGCGCAAATTTGCTTGATGGGGGATAAAAAAATCAATGGAATCTTTACTAATCTGATTTCTTTCTAAAATTTCAACCACATCTTGCGTGAGTGTTTTAACAGCCAATTTAAAAGTTTCATTCCCCTTCATCTTAATAAATTGCAAGCGTTCTTGTAAAACTCTATCATTTGCAGGATTGCGACTCCCACAGCCTGGAGTCATTAAAAAATCTTGATATTGCCCATTTGACGCACAATTCACATCTAAAATACTAAGATTCTTATCCTCCGTTACACCAATAATTGCCGCACCTGCTCCATCACCAAAAAGCACGCAAGTGCTTCTATCTTGCATATCCATAATGCTTGAAAGCTTTTCAGCACCAATAATCAGGACATTTCTATGCACCCTTGATACAATCAAAGATTTTGCTAAATAAAGCAGATAAATAAACCCACTACACGCCGCTGCAATATCAAATGCAGGCTTCCCAATAATCCCTAAATTATGCGCCACAACACAGGCAGTTGAAGGCATACAAAAATAATCCGGAGAAATTGTCGCAACAATGACTGCATCTATATCGCTAGGCTTTAGATTTGCACGCTTCATTGCTATTTTTGCAGCCTTTGTTGCAAGATCGCTTGTGGCTTCATTTCCATCAGCAAATCTACGCTCTTTAATCCCTGTGCGCTTAGTGATCCACTCATCGCTAGTGTCCACAATTTTAGAGAGAGCATTATTTGTAATAATTTGACTTGGAACATACGCACCAATGGAGTTTAAACTCGCATATATAGGCTTCTCCATTGGTTTCTCCTTCTAATCCTTAAATTGCTCTAGTGCAATTTCAATGTTATGATTCACAGCATTTTCATAGGCTAAGATTGCTTGAAACACAGCATTTTTCATTGCCTTTGCATTGCTTTTTCCGTGGCAGATAATCACATTGCCATTCACTCCTAAAAGCGGTGCACCGCCATATTCAGCATAATCAATTTGTTTTTTAAGCTTTTTAAACACATTTTGCATAAACAATGCACCAAAGATTCCAATAGGGGAAGCTTTAATATGTTTTTTAAGCAAAAAAGAAATGGAATTTGCAACACCTTCGCTTGCCTTTAACACAGCATTTCCCACAAAACCATCACAGACAATCACTTCTACATTGCCATCAAAAATATTATTCCCTTCCACATTACCCACAAAATTTGGATGCTTTTTCAGAAGTTCAAATGCAATTTTTGTCATCTCATTACCCTTGCACTCCTCTTCACCATTTGCAAGCAATCCAATGCGCACTTTAGGATAGTTTAAAATCGCCTTTGCATATTCATAACCCATAATTCCAAACTCAAACAAATTTTCCGGCTTACAATCCGCATTTGCACCGACATCTAAAACCAAACTCTTATTTCCATCAATACGCGGCATTAGAGTGCAAATTGCAGGGCGCAAGACATTATTTAGCCGTCCAATCTTAAGTGTGGCTAAACTCATTGTAGCACCGCTATGCCCAGCAGACACAACTGCATCTGCAACTTTATTTTTTAGCATTTCCATTGCAACATAAATGGAGCTTCCTTTACGCTTTAGCGCAGAAGTTGCTCCATCTTCCATTGCAATATAATCATCACAATGCACAACTTCCACTCTACCTTGTAAATTGACAGGAATTAAAGGCTTAATCACTTGTGCATCACCCACAAGCACCAGCGTAAAATCACGCTCTTTAAGTGCTTGCAGTGAGCCTTGCACAAGTGGTGCAGACCCAAAATCTCCACCCATTGCATCTACGGCAATCTTCATCATTATGCCCTAGTTTTAGTTACTCTTATAATTTCCAGTAAATTTATTCACACGATGTGGCATCTTCCAAGTGCCATCTTTATCTTTGATGGGAACTGCCAATGTTAGCTTATAATGCGTTCTTCTCTTTGCTGCTCTTGTTTTACTTACGCGTCTTTTTGGTACTGCCATTTGTTACTCCTTAAAAAATTAATCGTCTTTTATGTGATAATCACAGCGAATCATCTCTAACTCGCCCTTTAAAATTTCGCTTAAATCAATATTACCATTTTCACACTCAATCACATCTTCAAAATGCGCATTGTCTAAATGCACAATGCCATCACTAAGATAAAACTCTAAATGCTCATAGAGTGTTTTTTCATACTCTTCTCCGCTAATATCACAGATTAGAGTAATGCTTCCTTTTAAGATTCCTTTTAGTTTCAGCAAATCAAAGTGGCTCTTATCATAAAAGAGAATGCCTTCTAAATGTGCTTTTTTGTCATCACTCTCTACTAAAAATGGAATCTTTTCTCCGTTTTTACAAGTTTGGAATGCTTTTTGAAAAGCCAATTGCATTAACTAACAAATTTCTCTTGTTGAAAAGAAGAATGCAATCTCTCTTTGTGCATTCTCTAGGCTATCGCTTCCGTGCACTGCATTTGCATCAATGCTATCAGCAAAATCCGCACGAATCGTTCCAGCAGCTGCTTCTTTTGGATTTGTAGCTCCCATTAGCTCACGATTTTTAGCCACAGCATTTAGTCCTTCAAGCACCATCACAACAACAGGTCCGCTCACCATAAAATCCACTAAATCTTCAAAGAAAGGACGCTCCTTATGCACTGCATAAAATTCTTTTGCATCATTTCTACTAAGTCTGATTTTTTTCATTGCTACAATTTTTAAACCATTGCTCTCAAATCTATCAACAATTTTCCCAATCACATTTTTTTGCACCGCATCAGGCTTGATAATAGATAATGTCTGCTCCATTGCTACTCCTAAAAACCCATTTGGGATTTTTTAAAATTCAAAGGGTAGCATTATATTGAATTAAACCTACATTTTAGTTTAAAATCAAAAATTGTCAAAATTTTTCAAATCCACCTTTAAAATCTTGTTGGCGGTTTGATTCCTAAAATACGCAATATTCTATAAAATCGCTCCACTCCAAATTGCGCTTTTTTATCAATCTTATAGGACAAAACTTTAAGATAATTTCTAATCTCTTTGCTTTTAACTCCGCTTTTGGATTCTGCATTTTTAAGCATAAAATATGGAATCTTAACATTTTTCTTAACAAATGCACACATTAACTTTGTATAAAATGCACGATTCTCTCTAACACACAATCGCCCAAACACAAAAGGTAAATGCTCTCTTTGCACCCATTTTTCTCCCATATCCAAATACATAATCTCCTTCCCATTTTTCCTATAATCTTGCTCTTGCTGTAGCACTTCTACCAACGCTCTATCGCCAATAAGCACGCGCCCTTGCAATCCTAAAACCTTTAAAAGCGCATTGGAAGTTGCAGATTGATAATCCTCACCCTGCTCTTTTGGCAAACAAATCACGCTAATCACTTTTTTACGCGCTATGATTCCAACATTTGTTATGTGAAACTTCTCCTTTTGCGCCCTTAAAGCAGTGATAGATGAGAGAAATCCCGCATCAATGCGCCCAAATAAAAATTCCCTATTTAAATGCGCAGGATAGGATTTTTTTTGATGGTAAAAAAGCTGAAATTGTGAAGGTTTTGGATAAGCACGCACAAACACTTCAAAGGGCAGAAGGTTTAAATAATCAATTTTTCCAAAACGCATAAAATGTCCTTTAAGATTTGCATTATTTTAACACAGCTTGCACCAAAAAATTCTAATTCCTAAAAACTCCTTATATATATTAAAGGATTGTTTTAATAAATTTAATATAAAATTTATGCTCCACATTACAATACTCAGGGGAAATTCTATGAATCCTTTACTTGTAGAAACCATTAAAGAACTACCACCTCTGCCGCAAACCGTTATAGAATTATGCGATTATGTAGATTCCATTGGAGCAGATTTAGAAATTTCTAAAGTTGCAACGATTTTGTCAAAAGATCCCTTAATTGTTGGTGAGCTGTTGCGTCTTGCAAACTCTCCAATGTATGGATTCTCACGCCAAGTTTCAACCATCCAACAAGTTGTTTCTTTACTAGGAGCTGGAACAATTAAAAACACCGTAATGGCAAATGCAGTCCGCTCAAACTTTTCTGTAAATGTTTCGCCTTATGGATTAAACAATGATGTTTTTTTAGCCAATTGCGCTAAAGAAGTAGATTTTATCTTGGCGTGGCTAAGAAAAGAAGACAAACATCTTGCTGATGAGCTAGTCCCTTGTGCAATGCTATTGCGCCTAGGAATGATTTTACTTTCTGATATGTTAATTAAATCAGGAAAGGACAAAGAATTTTTAGAGAAAAATCGCGCAAATAACTTTCAAAATGTGCAGGACTTAGAGAACGAATATTGCGGTGTAGATAGCGTTTCTTTTTTAGGATTCCTTTTTAACCACTGGGAATTTGATGAAAATCTTATCCAAAGCATTGCACACATTAATAATCCCCACGCAGCTGCACAAGAACTCAAAAAGAATGCGTATGCGCTTGCAGTAACAAACTGCTTATTTGAACCCTATCACCCACTTAGTCAATTCAATTCTAAAAAATCCATTGCTCTTATTAACGAAGCCATTGGGCAAGGAATAGTTTTTAACAGAGAAAACTTTCTAGCAAAACTTCCAGAAAAAGCAAAACAAAATCTCACTAAAGGCGATTAAGATTCTGCTTTTGGAATCTCTTTTGCAAAACTTAACCTATAATACACGCACACACAAAATGCAATCAATGCACCAAAATAACCAACATATCCCGCATTTAAAAACCCAACAATAAGCCCACCAAAATACGCACCACTTCCAATTCCTAGATTATAAATTCCAGAAAAAATAGACATTGCAATAGAAGTCCCAACAGGCACTAAATACAACACCTTTGCTTGAAGAGTAAGTCCAAATAGCGTGATGGATAAACCCCAAAGCACACAAACCAACACTATACTCAAGGAATTAAAGCTTAGGATTTTTAAAAGCAAAAGTGCAACAAACACTCCAAAAATAGCAAAAGCCAAAAAAGTCTCCTTATGTTTATCATAATATTTGGAAAATAAATATCCCCCAACAACACCCATTGCTCCAAAGATTACAAGAGTTGCAGTGATTCCATTTTGACTAAAATGCGCATTTTGTGCCAAAAATGGCTCTATGTAGCTATATGCAATAAAATGTGCAGTAACTAGACACATTGTGATTCCATAAACACCTAAGAGTTTTGGAGTTTTTAACAATTGAGGCAAAGAACGCAAAGAAACCACACCGCCACTTGGCATTTGTGGCAGTGTTTTTAAAAGTGCTAAAAAGACTAAAAATGCCACAATTCCAATGATAAAAAAACTCACTCTCCAGCCAAAATACAACCCAATCATACGCCCTAAAGGGACTCCAGCTAACAAAGCTGTGCTAGTGCCAACAATCACAAAACTAATTGCTATGCTTTCTTTGCCTTTTGGTGCAGCACGCACTGCCATAGGCGTAGCAATAGACCAAAACAATGCGTGCGCACAAGCCACGCCAATGCGCAAGAATATTAGCATTGCATAACTATTAGCAAATGCCAAAAAAAGATGCACAACAACAAATAACCCCATCACAAAAAGCAAAAGCTTTCTTAGATTAAAACGCGAACACATTAACATTAAAGGCAATGATGCAAAAGCAACTACTAAAGCATACACACTCATCAAAAACCCAGCCTTCGCTTCTGTGATTCTAAAATCTGTGGCAATGAGTGTTAAAAGTCCAATGGGAATAAATTCTGAAGTGTTAAAAATAAACGCTACAAAACTAATGGCAATGACTGCTTGCATTCTTGTCCTTGAAATTAAACACGCATTATACTGCGATTCCATCTAAAGAGTGTTAAGAAGATCAATAAAAGTTTAGAAGATTTTAAACGAAGTAAAAATAAGACTCCTAAAAAGGAATCTTATTAAAATTAAAGTTTATCAGCGTTTTGAGATAAGTATTCTGCAACACCTTCTGTTGTTGCTTTCATTCCTTTATCACCTTTATTCCAACCAGCAGGGCATACTTCTCCGTGCTCTTCAAAGAATGTTAGCGCATCGCACATTCTTAGCATCTCATCCATATTTCTACCAAGTGGCAAATCATTAATCACAGCGTGGCGAACTACTTGATTTTTGTCAATCAAGAATGAACCTCTAAGCGCAACAGAACCATCAAATAGCACATCATAATCTCTCGAAATTTGCTTATTTAAATCCGCAACCATAGGGAATTGCACATTTCCGATTCCACCTTGATTTACAGGCGTATTTTTCCAAGCAAAATGCACAACATCAGAGTCAATAGACACACCAATTACATTAAATCCCTTTGCTTCAAAATCTTTTACTCTTTTATCCATAGCAATGATTTCTGATGGGCAAACAAATGTAAAATCAAGTGGCCAAAAGAATAAAACCGCACCATTTCTACCTAAATTTCTTGAAAGTTCAAAATCTTTTACGATTTGGTTATTTGCTAAAACAGCAGACGCTTTAAAATCAGGAGCTTTTTTTGTAACCAACATTGTTAAATCCTTGTAAAAAAATATTTATTGATAAAAAATATCAATTGAAAGATTATAACCAACATAAGATAAATACAAAATTAAAACTTTTAAGTTTCTTTAGGATAGAATTACCGACTATTTCAAAATACAAGGTGAATTTATGCAAAAAGAGTTTCTTTTTACTTCAGAATCTGTAACAGAAGGACATCCTGATAAAATGGCTGACCAAATTAGCGATGCGGTTTTAGACTACATTATTGATCACGACCCAAAGGCTAGAGTGGCGTGCGAAACGCTACTTTCTAATGGATATTGCGTGATTGCAGGGGAACTTAAAACACACGCTTATGCCCCTATGCAAGACATTGCTAGACGCGTTGTGCGAGAGATTGGCTATATTGACGCAAAATACGGCTTTGATTATAGAAGTGCTGCTGTATTAAATGGAATCGGAGAGCAAAGCCCCGATATTAGTCAAGGCGTTGATAGAGAAGATGGCGAAATAGGGGCAGGAGACCAAGGGCTTATGTTTGGCTATGCTTGCCGTGAAACTGCTGTGTTAATGCCGCTTCCTATTTATCTCTCTCACAGAATCACAGAAGGGTTAGCGCGTGCTAGAAAGGACGGCACACTGCCTTTCTTGCGCCCTGATGGCAAGTCGCAAGTTACTATTAAATACGCTGATGGCAAGCCTATGGGCATTGATACTATCGTTGTTTCCACACAACACAGCCCTGAAACTTCTCAAGATACCCTAAGAAATGCTGTGATTGAAGAAGTGGTAAAAAAAGCGTTGCCAAAGGAATTTGCAAACGATAATATCCGCTATTTTGTCAATCCCACAGGTAAGTTTGTCATCGGCGGACCCCAAGGGGATGCAGGGCTTACAGGGCGTAAAATCATCGTAGATACTTATGGTGGAAGTTGCCCACACGGCGGGGGTGCATTTAGTGGAAAAGACCCCAGCAAAGTGGATAGAAGCGGTGCGTATGCGATGCGCTATGTGGCAAAAAACCTCGTTGCAAGCGGAATTTGTGATAAAGCGACAATTCAAATCGCCTATGCAATTGGCGTTGTAGAACCTGTTTCTATTCTTGTAAATACACACGGAACAGGCAAAGTAGAAGATTCTAAGATTGAAGAATGCGTCAAAAAGATTTTTCGCTTAACACCGCGTGGAATCATTGAGTCTTTAGACTTATTGCGTCCAATTTATCAAAAAACAGCAAGCTATGGACATTTTGGCAGAGAATTACCAGAATTCACTTGGGAAAAAACAGACAAAGCAGAAGCCATCAAAGACTACTTCAACCTAAAATAAACTCTAAAATTGGAATCCAAATTATCTTTTTGGATTCTATTTTGCTTCTGACTCTTTGCTCTCTTTTTGCATATACAAACAATCCACCGCTCCTAAAAGCTTGGTTGCGATGGAGCGCACAAAGGATAGGTCATTAACTAGCGAAGTGGATTGCGCTAGGGTGATTTGCTGATTATACACAAGCGATTCTGTTTTATTTACGATGTATAAATCATCATAAGAGAACTCATCCTTGCACGCGTGAATCTTCTTAAGCACCTGCGCGTTGTCATCTTCTGGCGTAATTTTTAGCTCCTCAACACTTCGCAACAGCCTAGCTAACGCCTTTCTAATCGCATCATACTCATCGCTTAACGCCTTATTTTCACTTAGAGAAAAGCGTTGAATGTTTTTTTGTAGCAAAAGCATATATTTCACGGCTTCTACGATGTTTTGAGTCGCAAGTTGCAGGTTGTAATACGATTGATTTTGCGCATCACTTTCAATATGCGCCTTCGCCTTGATACTAAACTCTGTAATAGCGTTATTAAGGGGCTTAATCGTGTTTTCATATAGCTCATTAATGTCAATGTCTTTTTTAAGCATCGCCTTATTTTTCACAAGCGTCTCAAGGGCTTCAAAAGACTTAATATCACGGCGATTGAAGCCAATACTATGCGCGATAATCCCAAAGGCGTTGTTGTAGAGATGCTTAATTTCCTTGCGTAAAACTTCCAAAGAAGTGTCCGCATAATCTAGGGCGGAGTTTTCTAAATACAAAGGCGCGCCAGAATCGCCATCTTTTTTGTTGCGCACCATTAGGTAAAGCAGGTGAATGAGCTTTGGAATAAAGGGGAGCATTAAAAGGATTCCAATTAAATTAAACAAAGTGTGGAAAATCGCAAGCCTTAGCATATCATCTTCAATGCCTAAAAAGTCGCTAATCATCGTCACTAAGAAAAGCATTTGATAGATAAAAACAATCGCTACAACAGCTGTGATGCCATTAAACACGATATGCGCTAGGGCTAATCGCTTGCCATTAAGATTGGAATTGATTGCGCCAAGTGCTGTTGTAACGCTTGAGCCGATGTTTGCGCCAATTGCCATTGCAAGCGCGTTTTCATAGGTTACTTGCCCAACAGAAAGTGCTGAAATGACGATTACAAGCGTGGCGTGGCTACTTTGGGCAACGATGGTAAAAAGGATTCCAATGAAGGTAAAGACAAGCACGCCCTTAAAGCCACTTACCGCATATTGCCTTAAGTCAATCATCTCTTTATACGCATCAAAGCCTTCTTTAATGTAATAAATCCCAAGAAAGATAAAACCGATTCCAACTAGCACATACCCAAGCCCACGCGTGATTCTATCTTTCACAAACAGACAAATCACTCCAATTGCAATAAAGGGCAAGGCGTATTCAGCAATATTGACTTTAATCCCAATCCCAGCGATAATCCAAGCCCCTGTCGTTGTCCCAAGGTTCGCTCCAAAAATCACGCCAACACCTTGTGCTAGAGTGATGATTCCAGCAGACACAAAGGAAATTGCAAAAAGCGAAATTAGCGTGCTAGACTGCATAAGAGCTGTTGAGATTGTCCCAAAAACGATGCTTTTTAGCGTGTTAGAAGTCGCCTTTTTCATAATCTTTTCTAGCACACCGCCACTTAGAAGCTTAAATCCATCTTCAAGCGTTAGCATTCCAAACAAGAAAATCCCAACACCAGCAATAATCTCAACGCTATCCTTGTGCATATAAAAAATATAGCACAACACCAAAATTGCTAAAGGTACTCCTATTTTTTGCAAAAACACTCCTTATTTTAGATTCTGTTTTAACTCCACAATCTCTTTATAAATTGCATCAAAGGCTAAGTTTGTGAAGGAAGCCTGTTTTTCTCCGCTGTGATGGAGTTGCACAAGTGCTAATTTTGCCGCATTTTTTGCTGCAATTTGCTTCTCACTTACAGATTCTAAGGGTAAAAATAAATGCGTAGGCGACACGCCAAAAGTATCCCAACACACATATTCCATACCCTCTAAAATCCGCTCCACTCTTACAAAATCCTGCACAAAAAGTGCTTCTGCATAAATAAGCGGACGATTTTTAGCAATAAGTTTCCTAGCCCCTTCTAACACTTTATGCTCCATTCCTTCCACATCAATTTTCATCGCCGTAATTTTCTCTTTTAAATTTAAGGCATCTAAAGGTTTGCAAATAATCCCCCCCCCCCCGCACGACTCACCTTGCGTTAGGGACATCGCACCAAAATTATGTGGAATCTCATTGGCAAAATGCGCCACTTCCTCACAATTTGACACACCCATTTCATACACTTTAATGGCTTTTTCAAATTTATTAAGTTGAATGCTTTTCTTTGCAATGGCACTCATCTTAGGATTCGCTTCAAAGGCAATGACTTTGTATCCATTTGCAGCAAAAAATAAAGAATGGTTTGCAATATTCATCCCCACATCAAGCACCACAGAGCCTTTTTGTAGCCTTTTTAGCATTGCTTGAAGCATTTCATATTCATAGGGTTGCTTTGTTGCATTGATAATCTTTTGGATATAATCTGTCTCTTTAAAGGGGAGATACATTTTATATTCCACGCCTTCTTCTTTTAAACTCAGTGTTACCACATTTTCTTGCATATTATTCCTTATTTTTTAAGCGTTTTAATAACACAAACAAAAGCCACATCGCAAAAACAACCACCACAATGCTTATCCAAGTCTCAGCAAGTCCCACAGGCTGTGTTAAGTCAAACAATGCTTTATCCATCTAATTCCCCAATTGCATCTAATTCTCTAAAACTTCCGCACAACGCACACAAGGCTGCTCTTCTTGCTCACTTATAAACTGCCAACAACGCGGACATTTATGCCCATTTGCAGGATAAATCTTGTAATCCTCTCCCTTAAATGTGAAGGTTGCAAGCGCATTTGATTCATCATTGCCTTTAATCGCACTCACCATTAGCCATAGGTTTAATTCCTTAAAGGTTTGTAAAGAAGTTGGAATCCCTAAATCTACTTCAAGCGTGGATTTAATTTTACCCTCCTTTTTCAAGCTATCAATTTGCTCTAAAAAGCTTGAACGCAGGGCTAAAAGCATTTCAAAATCCACACTTGGAGTTTTGAAACTAGGCAAAGGCTGATAGAGCAAATCTAGCACATCATAATTTGCTAGATTTGTGATTCCACAACATTCTAAAAGTGCCTTGCTTTGCGTATGACTCAAGGCTTCATTAATCGTGTAAGTGAGAATTGGCGCAAGCAAGCCAAAAAGCCTACCACAAATTAGAGCCATCACGCTTTGTGCCGCCTTACGCTCTTTTGAGTTAAGAGCGTTACAATACAAATTATCCTTACATAAATCTAAATAAATTCCACTTAACTCCACATTTAAGAAGTAATTTAGCTCCTGTAAGCCCTTTGAAAATTCATAGCTTAAAAATAGCTGATTCACACTATCAAAGCATTCCTTTGCACGCTTTAAAATCCACAAATCAATCTGTGAGAAATGTTCTACTTCTAGGGATTCTAGCGATTCCACATTGGCAAGCAAAAAGCGGATTATGTTGCGAATTTTACGATAATGATCGCTTACTTGTTTTAAAATATTTTCTGAAATCCTTTGATCATTTTGATAATCACTTTGTGCCACCCAAAGGCGTAAAATCTCACTCCCAAAGTCCTTTAAAACTTTCTCTGGCGGAATCACATTTCCTTTAGATTTACTCATTTTCTCACCATTTTCATCCATTGTAAAGCCGTGTGTTAAAATGCTTTGATAAGGCGCACATTCATTAATCGCACAACTGACAAGCAAGGAGCTATGAAACCACCCTCTATGCTGATCGCTCCCTTCTAAATACATATTTGCAGGATAATCACCACTTGCGTAGCTAGCATTATTTAACACAGCTTTCCAAGTGCTTCCACTATCAAACCACACATCTAAAATGTGATGGATTTTTTCTAAATGCTCACTTTGCGCTTGAAAACTAGGCGGCAAAAGCTCTTCAACACTCTTGCTCCACCACACATCACAGCCCTCTTTGCTAAACATCTCCGCCACAAAATCTAAAATTTCAGCATTTAATAGCACTTCACCACTGCGCTTATCCCTAAAAAACGCAATAGGCACACCCCAATCCCTCTGCCTTGAAATGCACCAATCAGGGCGTTCTGCAATCATAGAACGGATTCTACGGCGTCCGTGCTCTGGGTAAAAGCGCGTTGCATCAATTTGCTCTAGTGCCACTTCGCGCAGTGTTTTTCCTTTGCTACTAAAAGGTGTATCCATCATCACAAACCATTGCGCCGTTGCCCTAAAAATAATGGGCTGATGGGAACGCCAGCAATGCGGATAAGAATGCTTGATTTTAGTGTGTTTTAAAAGATGCTCTCCTAAAAGCTCAAAAATCCTTGTATGCGTGTCAAACACGAACTTCCCTACAAATTCATTAGGATTAAACAATAATTGTTCCCTAATTAGAGTTTCATCAAAGCAACCCTTATCATCAACAGGCATATACACAGGCAGTTGATATTCTAACCCCACAAAATAATCATCCTCTCCGTGTCCAGGAGCCGTATGCACGCAACCACTTCCCTCCCCAACTGCAACGTGTTCGCCTAGAATAATCTTAGAATCCTTGCCATTTAGCGGATTGATTGCGTGCTTGTTTTCTAGGATTTTTGCGCTAAAGGTTTTTAGGATTCCACCTTCTACAATCCCATTTTGTGCAAGCTTCTCTACTTGGGAGGCTAGCACAATTTTACCATCGCTTGTAAGCGCGTAAGTTTCACTTGGATTTAACGCAATCCCGCTATTTGCAGGCAGTGTCCAAGGCGTTGTGGTCCAAATCACACATTGTGCTTTTTGGATTCCGTATTCCTTAGCATTAATCGCATCTAGCGCGTCTTGTTGTAAATCAAAGGCTACAAAGATGGAATCGCTTTCTTTTTCTTGGTATTCCACTTCTGCTTCAGCAAGTGCTGTTTGACAAGCCCAGCTCCAATACACAGGCTTGCTACGCTCTTTTAATAAGTCCTTTTTTGCAATTTCACAAAGTGCTTTATAAATTTCTGCTTCAAAGGTAAAATCCATTGTTTGATAAGGATTTTCAAAATCCCCTAAAACACCAAGTCTTAAAAATTCCTCTTTTTGGATTGCTACAAACTCTTGTGCGTGCTTGCGACAAAGCTCTCTAATCTTAGTTTTAGGTAAATTATCCTTTTTTTCTTTCCCGATTTTTTTCTCCACTTGTTGCTCAATAGGCAATCCGTGGCAATCCCAGCCGGGCGTGTAAAAGACTTTTTTACCTTGAAAATAATGGTATTTCACCACCATATCTTTTAGAATCTTATTGAGTGCGTGTCCTATGTGAATATGCCCATTTGCATAAGGGGGACCATCGTGGAGATTAAAGCTCTCTTTAGCATTTTGGCGGTTTTTTAGCATTTTTGCATACGCATTGCATTCTTTCCAAGAAAGATAAGTTTTTGGTTCATTTTGGGGCAGATTTCCGCGCATAGGAAAGCTAGTAACAGGTAGCACAAGAGTGTCTTTGTAATCCATAAAATTCCTTTGTTTCAAAACAATAAAACTTGAATGCTACCTTAATTTGATTTAAAATTGCATTATTTTTAAGTTCTTTTAAACTATTTTTTCAATAGACTTCGCTTTATGAAAAAATTATTTGTTTTGTTTGGTTTTATTGCTGTTTTGTTGTTAGCTGCTTGCAGTAGGGAGAATGACACATTTCTTTACAAAAGCTCTAATTGTAATGACGCAAAGATGGCAAAGGGCAAACTCGTTGTCTTGAAGAATGCGAAAAAGTGCGTGGAATGTGTGAAGCAGTAAAAACAAAGGGATGCTTACAAGATTGTAACACACGCCACGGAAAAACACTCCAACCGCCGAGCAGCACAAAAAACACTGCCAAGGTTTATAGCCCTTATTGCGCTTAAAAATTACCACTAAAAAATATAGAATCTAAAATTTAAAAAACTAAATAAATTCTAAAATTTAGAATAATTTAAGTTTATTTAATTGTGTTTTTATATTATTTTGGGTTAAATTTACCGAAAAATTTTTATCCCCTAAGGCTTCAAAATGGAACATTTAAAGCAAACATATCCAGACTCCTTGCTCTATCACCAAGGTGGCAAAATTGAAGTTATCGCGCGCACCAAGCTTGATAACGAATACGATTTATCTCTTGCCTATTCTCCGGGTGTTGCAGTCCCTTGTAAAGAAATTCAACGCGATCCTAATACTGCCTATGAATACACTGCCAAAAATAATCTTGTTGCTGTTATCTCTAATGGAACTGCTGTTTTAGGGTTAGGTGATATTGGCGCACTTGCTGGGAAACCGGTAATGGAAGGCAAGGCGGTGCTTTTTAAAAAGTTTGCCGATATTAATGCTTTTGATATTGAAGTAGATGAGAATGATCCGGACAAATTTATTGAAGTTGTGCGCGCAATTGCTCCAACATTTGGTGGAATCAATCTTGAAGACATTAAAGCCCCAGAATGCTTCTACATAGAATCACGCTTAAAAGAAATACTAAATATTCCCATTATGCACGATGACCAGCACGGAACAGCAATTATCTCTGCTTCTGGAATCATTAATGGTGCAAAAGTTGCCAATAAAAACATTGCGGATTTAAAAGTTGTGGTGCTAGGGGCTGGAGGTGCTGCTATTGCGTGTGCGAAAATTGCACAAAGTTTAGGCATAAAAGATATTGTTATGTTTGATAGCAAAGGCGCTATCACAACCCACCGCAAAGATAATCTTAATGGGTTTAAAAAAGATTTTATTGTGGATAGACAAATTAACTCTTATAAAGATGCATTAGATGGGACAGATGTAATTTTAGGACTCTCTAGGGCAAACATTTTAGAGGCAAAAGATATTGAAGGTATGAATCCTAATCCAATGATTTTTGTCATGAGTAATCCAGTGCCTGAAATTAGCCCAGAAATTGTGCGTAAAGTGCGTCCAGACGCAATTATTGCAACAGGACGCAGTGATTATCCCAATCAAATCAATAATGTTCTAGGATTCCCTTATATCTTTAAGGGTGCTTTAAAAGCACGCGCAAGATGCATCAATGAGGAAATGAAACTATCCGCTGCTAAAGCTCTAGCAGACCTTGCAAGAGCTGAGATTCCAAATGATTTAAAACAAGAATTAGAGAGAATCCACGGCAGAACCTTTGAATTTGGAAAGGAATATATTATTCCAAGTCCTTTTGATCCGCGCTTAAAGGACTTTATCTCCAATGCTGTAGCCCAAGCTGCCATTGATAGCGGCGTAGCACGCATTAAAAACTTATAATGGAAGATTTCAATTATAAACTCGTAATGTTTGGCTTTAGTGCCTTGTGCGAAGACTTAGAAGAAGTCAAACGACGCTTAAGCATTTATCCCGCCGAGCGTTACAATCTTGAAAATGGAGATGAATGTTTTTTGGTTAATCTCAGCACACGCCAAATTTATCCCATCTTATTAAAAAACAATCGTTTTGTGATTGATGGGCTTTAACCCTTATTCAAGGCTACTTGATAAAATACCTAATAGAAGCAAAATTTTGGATTTTTGTTTGCCTTAACATATTAATCTCTGTTTCTGTGATAATCCCACCTAATGCAAAAATATCTGCGCGATAATCTTTTGGGTTAATATGTTTTAAAAACTCAATGCCTAGTGGCATCCCCTTATTGGGGCTTTTAAAAATCGGGCTAATAGTGATTCCCTTGGCTCCCATTTTATCAGCCCTTTCTAAACCTTGCATACTATGTGCACTATAAAAAACATATCGGAATATTTTTTTATAATTTTGGATTTGCTCTAATTGCTCTCCATTACAATGCACTCCCTCAAAACCAAATTTTAAAGCTAAATCCGCATTAGAATTTAATAAACTCACTACATTAAATCTGTAATTTGACTCCAAAAAAACTTCTAACAATTGAGAATCAAACTGCATTGTTTTATCACGATAAGCAGCAAAACTCGGTTTATGCTTGTGTAAAATAGCTTGGTAAAATCTGCGAAACTCTAAAGGAAACTTTGGATAAAGAAAAGCATCGGTTATAAGGTAAGCCTTAATGGGCTTCCTCACTCTCTAAAACTGCTCCAGCTAAAAACACATAAGTTAGAATCATAAAAATAAATGCTTGTAAAAACGCCATAAATGTTAAGAGCAAAAATGCCGGAAGTGGTGCAACCCAAGGCGCAAGCATAAGCATTACAAGCAAGAACATATCATCACCCTTAATATTCCCAAAAAGACGGAAAGAAAGAGAAACTAATCTTGAACAATGGGAGATAATTTCAATTGGAAACATTAAAGGTGCTAATGGTTTAATCGGACCTGCAAAATGCGCAAAATACTTCACAACGCCAAAGGTACGCATTCCTTCAAAATTATAAAATACAAACACAATCAAAGCAAGAGTTAATGTAAAACTAAGACTTGAAGAGGGTGCTTCGAATCCCGGAATAATTCCAATCACATTTGCTAAAAATACAAAAATTGCAATTGTTGCTGTTAAGGGCAAATATTTGCGAGCTTTCTCTTCTCCAATAACATCCTTTGCCATAAAAATCACACCCTCTAAAAATGCTTCAAAAACATTTTGCATAGCTCCTGGCACAACTTGAAGCTTAGAAGCTGCAAGCTTTGCCAAAATCATTGCAATAATTGCAACTAAAATTGTATGGATTGCAATAATGAAGTCATGATCGTGGCTAATCATTCCAAAAAAGGTAAATAATCGTCCGTCCATTTGCGACTCCCTTTTAGTAATTTAAGAGTTAGTAATTATGCCAAAACTAAATTTAATAAAAAATTAATCTTTTCTTAATACAAGGGTTTTGAGCAAAATATCGTGTAATGCCTTTTTATCTTTGCGCCACAATGGTAATAATATGCCGACAATTGTTACTCCAGAAAGTAAAAATCCAAAAAAACGCAGAATCGCAAAAAGAAATGTTATTTTTTTTCCATTTTCACGCACAATCCATAAGCCATAGGCTTTCTTACCGGGAGTTTGCCTCTTCAATGCCAAAAACACAGCCACAATGCTTCCATAAAGCAACACTCCAGCAAAGGGAGCCCAGTTAGAATCGCGGAATCCTTGCGCACTGCCAACCACACCATAAGTTAAAACATATAAAAGGGGCATATAAAGCATAAAAGTGTCAATCACTTGTGCCTTTCCACGCTCCAAAAATCCAGCATAAAACAAATCCTTAGAAGGACTAGCACCAAGCTCTTCACGCAATTTTAATGGGAGATTTTGTAGAATTTTAGATTCCAAATTTAGAGATTCAGAATCCATTTTCAAAACATTTTTCTTAGCCTTCCTGCCTTGCCTGACTCTTCTCCAACGCACCGCACTTCCTAATTCCCACGACTTCCCGGTTTAATAACTTTTAAGCCTTGCTTGCATAAGGGACAATCTTTTGCTTCGTAAGTCTCAAAGACAAAATCTTCTAGAGCAAATAAAGGGATGCTTTCATCTAACTTACAATCTGGTGTTTCTATGTGTCTTAACACATTAAAACGATTACAAATTCCGCGATTTGCCAATGCTGCAAAACCCACAATTTCTGCCCCTAAAGCCTTCACTACATTTGCAGATTCCATTGCAGAGCCACCCGTAGTAATGATATCCTCACAAATCAAAACTTTCTCTTTAGGCTTAATTTCAAAACCCCTCCTTAGTGCCATTACACCTTCCACACGCTCCGTAAAAATAAAGCGCACGCCAAGCGCACGCGCCACTTCATAACCCGCTAGAATGCCACCCAAAGCAGGAGAACAAACACAATTTATAACAACACCCGCATTATGAATTTGCAATGCAAGCTCACGCGCTAAAGCATTTGCAACTTTTGGATTTTCCAACACTTTTGCAGATTGTAAATAAAAAGGAGAATGTTTTCCACTGCTTAGTAGAAAATGCCCCTGCAAAAGTGCATTAGCGTCTCTGTAAATTTTTGCAATATCCATTGTATTCCTTCATTTTGGATTCCAATTAGATTTTTAATAAATCCTCTTCCTTATGCTTCACAAGTTCATCAATCTTTTTTGTCGCATTATCAGTAAATTTTTGAATCTCATCTTGCCCTTTTTTAGACTCATCTTCACTAATTGCCTTGTCTTTTTCTAGCTTTTTAATCTTATCATTGGCATCTCTTCTAATGTTACGAATCGCCACTTTTGCCTTCTCTCCGATATTCTTAGCTTCTTTTGCAATCTCTTTTCTCTGTTCACTTGTCATAGGTGGGAAAAAAAGTTTGATAACTTCGCCATCATTATTGGGATTAACCCCAATATTTGCCTCTTGAATCGCCCTTTCAATCTCTTTTAGTAAATGTTTCTCCCAAGGTGTTACCACAATCGTGCTTGCATCTTGAGCAATAACAGAACCCACTTGATTAAGCGGTGTTAACGTGCCATAATAATCAATACGAATCGAATCAAGAATAGAAACGGAAACTTTTCCACTACGCAAAGTCCCAAATTCCTTTTTCATTGCCTCTATACTTTTATCCATCGTTTCTTTGATATGAGCATAAATTGCTTGTAATTGCATAATACTCCTTTATTTAGATTCTGTATTTACAGGGGCAATAGGGGCTTGTGGCTCTAGTTGAGAAGATGGGACAATAGGCACAGCCGGGACAGAATTTGTTGGAATCTCCACACCATCAATAATTGAACGCTTCGCATCTTGGACATAAAGATAGCCTAAAGCAATGGTATTTAGCACAAAAAGCAAGCCTAATCCAAAAGTGAGTTTAGCCAAAAATCCAGCGGGTCCTTTTGCTCCAAATAAACTTTCATTGCTACCGCTATATGCTCCAAGCCCCATACTTGAGCTTTTTTGCATCATCACAACAATTGTAATCAAAATTGCAAACACAAACTGCAACACCAACAAAACTCCACTCATACTTCACCTTTTAATTTAAAAAAATTCTGCGCATTTTATCTAAAACATACTTAAACAAAAGCATAAACTAACACACTAAAGCTTGCATATAAAGCTCCACTTAGAAGCATTAACACCAAGGCATTAAAAGAAATCCAAAACCTACCTCACAAATCTCCAAATTTTAAAAGCTAGCACACACAAAGTTACACCAAGCAATAGATAATAAAACGCATCTAAAACTTTTTGCAGCATAAGAATGTGTAAAACTGCTAACAATAAAGATAGATACACTAAAAGGGACATTTTAAAACGCCTAAAAGCGTGAAATAAAGACGCAACAAACACTAATGCCATTGCCAAAAAACTAACGCTTCCTACGATTAAAGGTTTTTCAGCGAGAATCTTTTGTGCAATCAATTTCCAATCAAATCCAAAATCTAAATGTATGAAAACCAAAAGATGCCAGCACGCAACAACTAATGCTAACATTCCAAAAATCCTACCATAGGACTTTGATAGCCAAAGCCCTATAAAAAGCAATCCAAATGCAAGATACCCCGTGTAAAGATATAACATCTCAAAAGAAAAATAGATTCCATAGATGATTTGACCTTCTATGCTTAAGATTCCATAGTATCCAAGCCCAAACAAAATCAAAAATGCACAAATTTCAATAATATTCCCCATTAATACAATTTCTTCCTGTCTAAACCTTTATAAAAATGCTCCACTTCCTTTGCATAACCATTTAAGTATAAAGTTGGAATCTGCCCACGCTTTCCAATAACCCGTTCAGTCTTTTGCGACCATCTAGGATGAGAAACCTCAGGATCAACATTAGCATAAAACCCATACTCCTTAGGATTTTCAGCCTCCCAAGTGGAAATTGGTTGCTCCTTTAAAAATTCAATTTTATGAATTGTTTTAATGGATTTAAAACCATACTTCCAAGGCACAACTAAACGCAAAGGCGCACCATTTTGCGGCGGAAGAGGCTTTTTATACATTCCAACTGCTAGAAGTGTTAAGGGATGCATTGCCTCATCCATTCTTAAGCCTTCTTTATAGGGAAAATCAAGTAACTGCATAATGCCTTGCATAGGAAATTGCTTAGGATCATAAAGCGTTGTGAAGTGTATGTATTTTGCATTTGCATTAGGTTTAGCAAGCTCAATTAATTCCCTAAGCTCAAATCCAATCCAAGGAATTACCATACTCCAAGCCTCCACACAACGGAATCTATACACGCGCTCAACCAAATGCACTTTAGAAAGCAATTCCTGATAGGAAATTTTAAAAGGCTTTTCAATCTCTCCTTCTATGCTAATCTCCCACGGAGAAGTTTTTAGTGTATGTGCTTTCTTTTTTGGGTCCGATTTAGAAAAGCCAAACTCATAAAAATTATTATAACTTGTTGCAATTTCTTCTCTTGTTAGTTCTAAATTTTCCCCATTTAAAGCATATGCATCTTGTGCATTCATCTCTTTAAACTCTAAGCCTTGCTCTTTTAAAACTGCTGCTAAAAGATTGTCTGCCATCAAGGCACTTACTAAACTCCCAGCACCCAGTTTTAAGAATCTTCTTCTTGCATAAAACAATGCCTCTGGTGTTATTGCCATATAATTTCCTTAGTTTAAAAATACTTCTTCATAGAGCCTATTATTATGATTTAAATAACGCAAACTACGCCTATAATTATCAATAACAGCTGGTAATCTCTCCACATAATTCTCCGGCGTGCATTGCGCTAAGATTTTATTAAATCTATCCATATCACTAATATCCTCTTCACTCAAAACAATAATACCATCTAAATTGAAAAACTCTCCAATTGCCTTAGCTCCCAAGTATAATGGAATCGTCATAGAAATAAAACAATCCATAATCTTTTCAGTAAAATAATATTTATTTTGTTCATTCTCCAATGCAATATTGTAACAATAAGTATCTAATGCCACAGACTTGTGCTCAATGTAATTATTCACAAAGTTTCCAAATAAATCCACACGCCCAACAAGCTGCCTTGCTAAAGCATTACGCTTTAAATGTAAAGGTGTAAATTCTTTTCCACTTACTACCATAGAAATTAACCGACACTTTTCTCTATATTTCTCATCATTCCACCTTAAAGGATCATCGCCAGAATATGCGAATATCGTAGCACCTACTGTATGAAATACCGCATTTGGCAATGCGTCAAGTAGCTTTTCATCATAGGTAATAATCCCTTCAAATGCTCTTGCTAAACCTCTATCTGCATACAATAAATCATACGAATGGCTCACAATACCTCTTGGCTCTTGTAAAAGCGCATAATTACGCTGATTTTGCCCCCCCCCCCGCATAATCTCTCCAATAGTAGCATCTGTATAAAAATGCGTATCTAAGGCAAAATTAAATCTATCCCACAAAAAATACCTATCCTTAACTTTTTGATTAGCTCCGTATGGACAATGCGCTCCGCTTGCATCACGCAAAAAGAATATGTCCATTCTTTCACCTAAAGCATTATAAATTTCTGGCTTAACACTCTTTAAGGGAATATGTATATTATAATACGGGACATAGCATCTCCCATAAACTGCATGATCAAAAGCTAGCATTCTACTCCTCCTTATTTACTACATTAATGCACGCATAGACAGATAACTATTTAACGCACCAATGTAGGCTTTAGCTGTTGCTTGTAAGGTGTCTAAATGCAATCCGTGTCCAATAAATGCGGGTTTATTTGGTTCAAATTCTGCTTTCACCACCACTTTTGCTAGTGCATCTTTGCCCTCGCTTACAGCCTCAACCTTATAATCCTTTAAGATTCCATTATAGCCACTGATTCTATCAATGGTTTTTAAAATCGCATCCACACTTCCATTTCCAATGGACGCATCAATCTGCGTAACACCATCTTTTTGAATAGAAATTGCAGCATAAGGCACACCATTGGAATCACTACTAATTTGCATCGCAAGCAACTCAAAGATTTCTGGAATCTTTGTAGATTCCTCTGTTAAAATAGAACGGATATCCTCATCATAAACCTGCTTTTTCTTATCACATAGCATCTTAAATTTTTCAAATGCCCTATTAATGGCATCCTGACTTAAGTTATCAAATCCTAAGCTTATAAGCTTATCTTTAAATGCTGCCCTCCCGCTGTGCTTTCCAAGCACCAAGCCATTATCTTGAGGAATCCCAATATCATTTGCAGACATAATCTCATAAGTCTCACGATGTTTAAGCATACCATCTTGGTGGATTCCACTCTCGTGCGCAAAAGCATTTTTACCCACAATCGCCTTATTAGGTTGCGGACGGATTCCTGTAATATCAGCAACTAGCTTACTAGAGGCATAAATTTCTTTTGTATTAATGCGCGTGTCCAAGTCTTTAAAAATATCTTTACGCGTTTTTAAAATCATCACAACTTCTTCTAAAGCCGTGTTCCCAGCACGCTCCCCTAACCCATTAATCGTGCATTCTAATTGTCTTGCTCCATTTTGGATTCCAGCTAAAGAATTTGCAACTGCTAATCCCAAATCATTGTGGCAATGCACAGACAAAACTGCTAAATCCCCAACACAGGCTTTAAGCTCCTTAATAATACACCCAAGCTCTTGAGGCAAGCGATAACCAACAGTATCTGGTAAATTTAATGTTTTAGCCCCTGCTTCAATCACAGCAAGAGCCACTTCCTTTAAAAATCCTATATCACTCCTACAAGCATCTTCACAGCTAAACTCCACATCTTCACACAAGCTTTTTGCAAGCTTAACTGCCTCCACTGCGCGTTTAAGCACTTCATTAGGCTGCATTTTTAACTTAAATTCCATATGAATGGGGCTTGTAGCAATAAATGTATGGATGCGCTTTTGCTCTGCTTTTTCTAATGCCTTTGCTGCACTTTCAATGTCTTTAGGGATTGCGCGCGCTAAAGAACAAATCACACTTTGTTTAACCACTTCAGAGATTCTGCTAATGGCTTCAAAATCTCCCGGACTTGCTGCTGCAAAACCTGCTTCAATCACATCTACACCTAAGCGTTCTAATTGTAAGGCGAGTTTAATTTTTTCTTCAGTATTCATAGAAGCTCCCGGGCTTTGCTCACCATCTCTTAAAGTTGTATCAAAAATCTTAATCATTTCCATTTAAAATCCTTAAAAATTTATTTCTTCTATTTAAAAAATCCTGCTAACGCAGAGGAGAAAACAAAGAAAGCGTCAAGAGATTTTTAAATGTAAGATAAGAAAAATTAAATCGCATTCGCATTTTAATCCTTGCTAAACCGCTTAGCAAGCAAATAATAAATTGCACGCATTGGACCAAAACAAACATAAAGGGTAATCAATGTCACAATTGTAAAAACAGGATAGATAAAAAAAATCGCCAAAATCAACATCAAAAGCACAATAATTTTTCCAAAACTAAGCTTCTCTAAACTTATTTTTTTAAAACTAGGATAACGGATATTACTCACCATTAAAAGGGACACAGCAAGACTTACAAGCATTAAAAACAATAAAATTCCAAAAGAATATTCTGGATAGATTCTGCTCAAATACATTTCAAAAAGCAGCCAACTTACAATAAACACCGCAGCAGCAGGAATAGGAAGTCCAATAAAAACATTCGGTTCATTGTTGCTTGTCGTAACATTAAAACGCGCTAGACGGATTGCTCCAAAAACTACATACAATCCAGCAACAACAACACCAAACTTCCCATATTGAAATCCCGCATAAAAAAACAAAATCATAGCCGGTGCCATACCAAAAGCAACAACATCTGCCAAAGAGTCAAATTCCACGCCAAACTTGCTTGTTGTTCCTGTTAGCCTTGCAACGCGCCCATCTAAACCATCAAAAATTAAACTCACTACCACAAGCCAACAGGCAACATTAAAACGCTCCATAAACGCATAAGAAATCGCTAAAACTCCCAGATAAATGCTAGCACCTGTAAAAAGATTTGGAAGAATATATAATGGATCAATGCGCATTGCTATCCCTTAAATTTTGCAAGCAGTGTCTGCCCAGCATAAATCTTATCGCCAATATTAACTTTTAACTCTGCATCTAATGGCATTTTAATCTCAGCATTACCGCTTAAAAAGAATCCTAAACGCTCACCTAACTTAAAATCCAAATCCCAAAAATACAAAACAATCTGCAAAAAATTCTTTGGATACAAAGTTAAATACATTGCCTTTTCACTGCCACTCTCTCGCTTAAAAGCAATTTTAATGCGCTCTCCCTTAACGCTACTACCATTCTTTAAACCATAAATATGCTCTAACTCAAGAGCTTCTCCAGCCTTACCAAGCTTAGCCATAGGCATTCTAAGCATTCCGCAAAAACAAATGGGCTTTTTAATGCTTAAATGGATTCCATCTTTTTGGTTTTGGATATTTTGAATTACTCCATCTAAAGGTGCCAATACGCAATCATCAGCAATATCCTCTGGAATACGCTCCAAATTACGATAAAAATATGCAACACACGCAGTCAAGATTAAAAAAATAAGTGCTAGGAAATTCCAACCTAAAAACACCATAACCACAAGCCCAACCAATGCAATGATTAAAGTTTTCCAACCCTCTCTTGCAATAGGCTCTGTAGTTGTTTTCATACTCCTATCTTATGCCTCTTCTTTTGAATCCACAACAAGGCGCGATTCCATATTATGCGCCAATTCGTGTTCTCTTATAATCTCACGCACCTTCTCTCCGTCAATATTTTCTTTATCAAATAATTCTTTAACCATATTTTCAATTGCTTCTCTATAAGCTTCTAAAGATTCCTTCACAGCTTCAAAACGACCATTTAAGACATTTTTAATATGAGTGTCCATTTTTTGAGCCATCTCTTCACTATATTCTCTTGCATTACTCAATCCACCATTTAAAAAAGCATTACGCTGCTTTTCTAAAACCATTAGTCCTGCAACATCTGTCATACCATAGTAACTCACCATTGCTTTAATAATATCTGTTGCCCTTTCTAAATCGTTGCTAGCCCCCGTTGAAATCTCTCCTAAAAAGACTGCTTCAGAAGCCCTCCCAGCAAGCAAAACATCAACTTCTGCCAGCAACTCGTGCTTTTGCATTAAATATTTGTTTTCTTCTGGAGCATTAAGTGTATAACCAAGTGCTGCTAGCCCACGCGGAATAATAGAAACTTTAGTAACTTTTTTCGCCCCTTTTGTAATCTCTGCAATAAGTGCGTGTCCACTTTCGTGGTAGGCAACAATTTTTTTCTCTTTTGGAGAGATTCTGCGCGATTTTTTCTCCAATCCCGCAATCCCTCTCTCCACCGCTTCTAAAAAGTCTGCTTGCTCCACTTCTCTTTTATTGCTTCGTCCTGCAAGTAAAGCTGCCTCATTAACAATATTTGCCAAGTCCGCACCTGCAAGCCCAGCTGTTAGTTTTGCCACTTCAAATAAATCCACATTGCGTGCAAGCTTAATGTCTTTAATATGCACTTTTAAAATCTCTACACGCCCTTCAAAATCTGGTTTATCCACAAGCACTTGCCTATCAAATCTCCCCGGTCTTAAAAGCGCAGGATCAAGCACTTCAGGACGATTTGTTGCGGCAATAACAATTACAGGAGAAGCATCAGAGCTAAAGCCATCCATTTCTGCTAAGAGCTGATTTAATGTCTGCTCTCTCTCATCATTTCCGCTTATCATTCCTCCTGCCGCACGACTTTTCCCAATCGCATCAATTTCATCAATAAAAATAATACTAGGTGCTTCTTTTTTTGCATTTTCAAATAAATCACGCACACGACTAGCACCAACCCCTACAAACATCTCAATAAAACTACTTCCACTGACTGAAAAGAAAGGCACATTCGCTTCCCCTGCAACTGCTTTAGCTAAAAGTGTTTTTCCAGTCCCAGGAGGTCCAACTAAGAGCACACCTTTAGGAATTTTTGCGCCCAAAGTAGCATAGCGTTCAGGATTCTTAAGAAAATCTACCACCTCTACCACTTCATCTTTTGCTTCAACATTTCCTGCCATATCTTCAAATTTCACATTTGGCTTTTCAGCATTGACAAGCTTTTTAGAACTTCCAATTCCTAGGATTCCATTTCCCATATTCTTTTGCATTCTACTTGCTAAAAACATCCAAATCGCAAAGAAAATAAATACTGGTAACACCCAGCCAAAAAGCATATCGCTTAACCAATTGTTTTCGCTATATCCTGTGTATTCCACGCCCTTTTCATCAAGCAAGGGGATTAGCGTATTATCTGGATTTACACGCTGTGCGTTATAAACAATCTTACTTCCACCGCTTTCTGAAGTTGCCTTAATATTTGTCTGTCCGATTGCAACAAAATCCACCTGTTTATTTTCAATCAATTGTTTCAACTCATAATAATTAATGGTTCTTGTCGCACTTGCTCCGCTTAGCTTGCTAACTTCACCGCTTGGAGATACCATTTTAAATATCACAATTGCAATGATTGCAAAAATTGCAAAAATTAAAAGGGGATTTTGATTAAAGATTCCATTAGGTTTTTTATCTTGTGAATTTGGGTTATTATTATTTGGGTTTTGCATTCATATCCTTTTTATTTTTGTAACACTAAAGTCGCCCACTCTGTCTTAATTTCTTGTGAAATGACTTTAAAATCTTTGAATTTAGCAAGAATTTTTGTGACATATTTGTCTAAAATTCCTGATAAAATCAAATAGCCGCGTGTTTTTACAAAATCCTGTAAAGGAAGCACTGCAATAACATCTGCTAAAAGATTTGCCACCACAATGTCAAAAGTTTCTCTCTCTTGCAAAATCGCATCTAAAGAACCTAAAAAGACTTTATCTAGGACTACGCTGTTTTTTTGCATATTCTCCTTTGTGGAATCCACTGCCACCTCATCTGTATCACAAGCCCACACAATTCCGCCACTCTTTTTAGCGCAAATGCTTAAGATTCCACTTCCACAGCCAACATCTAAAACTTTTTTATCCTTGAGCTCTAATTGACTTAAGGCTTCTAAACAGCCAAAAGTGCTTGCGTGATGCCCACTACCAAAAGCAAGAGCAGGATCTATAATAACACTAATTTTATCATCTCTTTTTGCACACCAAGAAGGATGGATATAATAATTTCCACATACAATAGGAGTGATGGAATCGCGATATTTCGCAATCCAATCGTCGTTTGAAAAAACACTTACACTGAGTTGTAACTCAACTGCTTCTCCAAATATTATCCCTATCTCTTTAGCATAAGTATCTAGCTGAGATTTTAAAGATTCTATATACCCTTTAGACTTTTCAGTGCGAATAAGGAATCCATTTTCAATTTCTTCAATTGCCTCTCCAGTTATTTCAAGTGCTTTATCCTGCAACAACCATAAATAATTGTCTGCCTTAACACTTAGGCAATGATAACAAGATTCCATTTTTAGTCATTCACACCCAAAACAACTTCTAGCTTTTCTTTTAAAACCTGCGGCGTAAAAGGCTTAACAATATAATTGTTTACTCCAGCCTTTAATGCTGTGATAACTTCTGCCTTTCCGCCTTCTGTTGTAACCATAATGATAGGAATATCTTTAAAGCGCTCATCTGCACGCACTTTTTTAACCAAATCCAAACCATTCATTTCAGGCATATTCCAATCCGTAATCAAAACTTTGACATCAGGATTAGAATTCATCTTCTCCCAACCTTCAACACCATTCTCACCTTCTAAAATATCATTATAGCCAAGTCTCGCTAAGGTATTTTTGATAATTCTACGCATTGTAGAGCTATCATCAACAACAACCATTTTCAAAGCTAACTCCTTTAAAAATAAAACTTTGTATTGTTTTATAGAAAAAATAACCTAGTATCTTAGCACAATTTCTTATAAGAAAAAATAAAATTTCAAATTTTATGCTTCTGTGTTTCCAAATTGCCTAAAAGCTTTTGCTAAATCAATTCTACCCTCATAAAATGCCTTGCCCACAATTACACCATCAATGCTAGCACTCTGCAATCTTTCAAAATCCTCTATATCTGATAATCCGCCGCTTGCAATGGTAAAAATCGCACTCTTTTGTTGAATGGTTTTTGTAAAATCAACATTTATTCCATTTAGCATACCATCGCGTGCAATATCCGTACAAATAATTGCTTCTACTTTGCTTCCCTTAAATATCCCTGCAAACTCTGATGCTAGCGTGCTTCCACTCTCTGCCCAACCCTCTGTTGCAACCTTACCATCTTTTGCATCAATTCCAATCACCACAGCATATTTCTCTGCCATCTTCAGCGCAAAATCTGGATTTTTAAGTGCCACAGAACCTAAAATTACGCGTTCCACACCCAAGTCAAAATAACTTTTAATAATCTCTTCATTGCGGATTCCACCTCCTATTTGAATCTTAAGTTTAGAATCCTTACAAATCCTTTCAATCACCCTATGATTTCTTGGCTCTCCTGCAAATGCACCCTCTAAATCCACAATGTGCAAATACTCTGCGCCAAGATTTTCAAAATGTTTTGCAAGTTCTAAAGGCTCTTTTGCGTAAATCTTTGCACTCTCCATTAGTCCTTGACTAAGGCGCACAGCACAACCCTCTTTTAAATCAATTGCTGGAATAATTTGCATACTTCCCCCTATAACTCTATGAAATTTTTTAGAATCCTAAGCCCTATATCGTGCGACTTTTCAGGATGTGGTTGGATTCCAAAAATATTATCCTTTTGCACAATAGAAACAAAATCCACTCCGTAATTGCTAATTCCCACAGCATTTTCTGAATTTCCCACATAAAAACTATGCACAAAATACAAATAAAAGCTAGAATCCAAACCTTGAGTCAAAGACGATTCCACATTTTTACGCACAATATTCCACCCCATATGCGGAATCTTTTTAGCATTATCACCAAACTCAAACTTAACTACCTCACCCTCTAACAAACCAAGCCCAAAATGCTCACCAAACTCATAACTTTTACTAAATAACAACTGCATTCCAAGACAAATGCCAAGCAAAGGCTTTCCGCTTTTTGCAAACTCTAACACCGCTTCTTGCATACCAGAGATGCGTAAATGCTCCATTGCATCGCTAAATGCACCAACTCCGGGCAAAATCAAGCGGTCATAGTTTTTAAGATTATGCGGATTGCTCTCAATTTCTACCTTTTCTCCAAGCTTTAAAACAGCGTTTTTAACGCTAGCAAGATTACCCACTTGATAATTCACAATCCCTAGCATTTAATCTCTTTTGAATTTTGCTGTAAAGCGCATATACACTGCAAGTCCAATCAGCAAGCAAGTTACAGCAGCAATTAAATAGACCGCATAAATGAGTTTTTCAGGCTCAATAATGGTAAATTTAAACACAAGCATTAAAGCTTCAATGGCAAGCGCTATCACAATAGAACCTAAAAAGCGTGTCATTGTCTTATGCACCATTTTAGAATCTTGTGATTTTTGTCTCCCTAGCACTTCTTCTTCAAAAATCGCACGCACCAAATCAAAAATCGCTAAAGAAAGTGTAATTAAAATAGTAGCTTCAAACACATCTTTAATGTCCAAGCTATCAAAGCGCGAAAGACCATCCCACATACTAATTCCGCCCTTTACAAGCAATAAAACACTCACCAAAAATAAAGCTAAAGACATCACAAAATACACACTTTTCCCAAACCAAGAAAAGAATCCAAACAAAGGCATAGGACGCACAAGCTCCGATGTCCGCTCTAGGGGTATATCCATACACACTACATACATAAGCTTGCCCTTATCGTTATAAAGAGGGTAAGACACAGTAACAACAAGATTACCACTAGCAAGAGAAGGATAAGGATCTGTTAAAATACATTTTTTCTCTTTTACCGCACGATAAAAATATGCGCGCTCATTGTGATTTCCTCCCTTTTTGCATTCTAATTTAGAATCCCTAGATATCCCATCTAATGCTAAAGTTCCACTTGTATCTAAAACATATAAAAACTCAAAAATTCCAACTTCCCGCTCAATCTTATGCAATCCGTCAATAATTTTATTCAACTCAATATGGGGAAGATTATTTTTAATATTGCGTTGTAGCAAAAAACACAGATACGCACGGATTTCATAGCGCATCTCACTAAATTGGACGATTTCTTTAGAAAGCATTACTTTGTCCTTGAGAATTTAATTGGGCACTAATTGTATCAAAAAACACAGAATAATAATCCCTATCTCTTGGTAATTTCTCTCTCCAACCCTCCAAAATTGCCAAATAATCCCCTTCATTTAAATTCCCTTTTAAAAGCTCATAATTTAAATACAATCCATAGGTATTTAACACATCACTTTGACAATAAGCATCAATTCTCTCTAACTCCCCATTATAATACATATCAAGCACCATATCGCCACTTGCATCATATTTACCCGGAAAGCCTACCAAATTTGCAAGCACATCTAATTTTAGATTCCGCGCCGCCCCATAATTTCCCAAAACTTCTAGCAAATCCAAATGGAATCGCTCACAATATCTTTGGCGATAATTCTCCCATTTGCTTTTATTAAATTCTGCATTATGCTCTTCAAAATACGCATTTGCACTTAAGCGGTATTGCATTGCGCGCAAAAGCAACATTGGCATATCAAAGCTCCGCCCATTGTAGCTTACAAGTCTTGGCTGATGCTTATTGAGATAATCCAAAAATGCTTGGATTAGACTTTTTTCTCTTGCATAAACAGAATCTCCCACCGCCTTAAAATTCCCCACTTTAATAAACTTTCCATATTCATCACAAAACACCGCCGCAATGCTTACCACTTGATGGTAACAAATGGGCAAAAACTCACTCCCACTCTGTTCTTTTTGAATCTCCATTGCTTTTTGACTAAGTTCTAAAGCATTCCATTCCCCTGTGTTGATTCCACGCTCAATAAATACCTGCTTAAAACCTTTTTTAAGCAATTCCACATCTAAAATTGTTTCACAATCAAACACCATCACCAAAGCATACTCCTAAATTTGATTTCATTTTCATCATTTTAAAGTAATTTTAGTTAGAATCCAAAACACGCATTTAAACATAAGGCTTAATAATGTTACTTGGAGTAAATATTGACCACATCGCAACCCTGCGCGAAGCAAGGAAAATCAACGACCCTGACCCACTTGAAGCGGTGTTTATTGCTAAAAGAGCCGGCGCAGACCAAATCACTTTGCATTTGCGCGAAGACCGCCGCCATATCCACGATGATGATGTGCTAAGAATCCGTAACTCTTCCATCCTTCCTTTAAATGTAGAATGCTCCATTAACCCAGAAATTCTTGATTTTATTTTAAAAATCTCCCCCCATCGCATAACTCTTGTGCCAGAAAATCGCCAAGAAGTTACCACAGAAGGTGGGCTTGATGTGATAGGAAATTTTGATAGAATCGCAGAAATTACACGCAACTTTAAAGAGCACTGCATTGAAGTTTCCCTTTTTATTGACACACAAATTGACCAAATTTGCGCTGCAAAAGAAGTTGGTGCGCAAATGGTAGAACTCCACACAGGCACTTATGCTAATTTGCACTTAATGCTAAACTCTAATCTCTCCTACACACACAACACCATAGAATCGCTAAAGCTCCCACGCTCTGAACTTAAAATGCGCCTTTTGGATTCCATCTCTAGCTTGCGTGATGGCGCAAAGGAAGCAAAATGGCTAGGGCTTGAAGTTGCCGCAGGACACGGATTAAACTACCACAACTTAACGCCCATTTTACAAATCCCAGAAATCATAGAGCTAAACATCGGGCAAAGCATCATCGCTCGCTCCATTTTCACAGGCTTAGAAGTTGCAATCAAAGAAATGGTAAAACAACTTAAGGATTAGCTCTCCTTTATTGTATGTTCAAAAGCCCTATAATCCTCTGGGATTCCAATATCTATGAAATATTCATCAAAAATTTCTGCTCTTGCAAAGAGTTCTCTAAAATGCTTCTGCAAAAACTCTTCAAAAGAAAATTTATCAGGGAGACTAAAATCTTCAAAAATATCTTTTGCCACCAAATATATCCCTCCATTTATCAAACCTTCCTTTAAAAATTCCTTCTCATTAAAAGATTGCACAAATCCATTTTGGTCTATCTTAACTGCCCCATATCTATCAAAATTATACTTTTTTTTCAAAGCTAGGCAAATCTTGCTTTCTTGTAATTTAAGCTTCTTAAAATGAATTGGAAAAAAAGTATCTCCATTTAACACGAAACAATTTTTTGCAACATATCCTAACGCTTGCCTTATAGCTCCACCAGTCCCTAACAATTCCTTCTCAAAACTATATTCTACCTCAATATCTAAAAAGCAATTGCCAAAATAATCTTGTATCACTTCACTCCGATATGACACTGCCAAAACCACCTTTTTAATACCTTGCAATTTTAGATATTCAAAGACATATTCCAAAAACGGCTTCCCATTAACCTGCGCCATTGGCTTTGGAATGCCACTCACAACGCTTCTTAACCGACTTCCAAGCCCCCCACAAAGAACAATTGCCTCCAAAATCAACCTTTAAAAATCAACCTTTTTATCCCTCCAGCTGTCAAAATAACAGATTTCAAATTAGGCATTACTCCCTTTTTATAAAGTAGCAAAACCTCATTTGTAAAAATATTCTCTTCATGCAATGGAGCAGACATTAAAATACAATCAATATTTTTTAGCTCTTTATCATCTAGTCCAACAATCTGTATGCAACTCTTTTGCAAAAATCTCCCTTGTTTATCAGGATTAATATCTACACATTTCTTAATCTTTTTTAAATTTTCTTTTGCGATAAAACCCAATAGGCTATTAGAATGAATACCCCCCCCCCACAGCACAATACTCTTTGCTTGAGATAAATAAGTATTCATTAAAGCAATATCTTTAGAAAAGTCAACGCCATCAAAACATTGCACCTGTAATTTTCCCATTTGAACTTCCCGCGTTTTTTCAAAAAATAAACCCATCCACATTCCATTGTAAGGATAAATTTCATCAATCAACTTACAGCCCAACTCATACATCACACCAACTAAAGTATCTCTTTGAAAATAACTCACATGGTCGTGATAAAAGTCATAGAAAATTTTGGATTCCATAATTTTTGTTGCATTAGGAACTTCCATATAAATTTTTCCTTCATCACTAACAAAATCTACCACATCTTTCAAAAAATAATAAGGCTGTTCTATGTGTTCTAACAAGTGCCTAAAAATAATAAAATTGATAGGCTCTTTAATTTTTTCTCTAATTACATCAATCTCAAAAAAACTTTGAATATGAATGACATTGTCAATATCTTTTACAACCAAAGAAGTTGGGGAAGGGTCTACACTATAAACTCTCTTGCTTTCCTTTGCTAAAGCTACCAACAAATCTCCGTGACCCGGAGCAATTTCCAAAAAAACATCATTGACATTAGCATAGTTTTTAATTTTATCTTTAGTTTGCATTAAAGTTTTACTTAATCTATCTGTAAAATACTTTTGCTGATAATATTCTCCGCTTGTATAGACTTTCAGCATTTTATTCTTATCAAAAGCCATATTATAAACAAGCCCACATTGTTGGCATTGTTGCATATCCATAGTGCAATCACCTTGCGCATAACCATCTTCATCTATGCTAGAAATTTTACTATTTGGGAAAATATCTCCAGAAGCAAAAACATTCCCTAAAAACAAAATACCCTTAAAAACTGATAGCTTATTACATAAAGGACAAACCCTCTCTCTACAATTATCTAAATTCTCCACGACTTTGCTCCTTCTTTAGCAAAAGAAAAATCTTGCACATAACCTTGTTGAGCATTTAACGCCTTAACGAGATTATATTTTTTAATGGGATCTACCAAAAAGAACATAAATCCACCTGCTCCAGCACCACTTGTTTTACCACTATATGCGCCATTTTCTATTGCCAAATCATAGATTCTATCTAATTCATCATTGCTTACGATTTCTGCAATAATTTTTTTAGACTTCCAAGATTTTCCCAAAATCTTTGCAAAAGCATCAAAATCCGCTTTAAATAATGCTTCTTTCATTTTAACTGCATCTTGCTTAATTGCATGCATGGCTTCTAATGATTTTTCATCGCCGAGTTTCCCTTTTTTATGCTCTTCAATATCTTTTGCTGCCCGTGTTATGTTTGTAAAATATAGCACAATTCTAGATTCTAACTCACTTGTAATCCAATTTTTAATCCGCAAAGGATTTACAATCACACGCTTTTTACTATAGAATTCCATAAAGTTAAATCCCCCAAAAGTTGCCGCATATTGGTCTTGTGCCCCCCCTACAATCCTCATATCCTCACGCTCAATCTCATAAGCTAACTTTGCAATTTCATACTCCCCCAAAGGCAAATTTAACCATTCTGCAAACACTTTAATGATGCCTACCACCAAAGTTGAACTCCCGCCCAAACCACTTCCGCTAGGGGCATCAGAATATGTATGTAAAGAAAAACTTAATGCCTTTTTTGTAAAATCTTTTACAATACGATTATAAACTGCTTTGAAAATATCCAATTTCCCATCGTTCTCTAATCTCTCTGCGCTTTGATACTCTACATATCCTTCTGTATCTGGAGAATCAAATATGATCTTCCCATTATTGCGTGCAATAAGCGTACAATGGACATAAAGAGAAATTGTCGCATTCAATACATAGCCCGTATATTGATTACAATATAAATCAATATCCGTTCCGCCACCTGCTAAACCTAAACGCAATGGAGTTTGCGAGCGTATAATCTTACACATTTGCAAAACCATTAACTTTCATCATTGAAAACGCTCTTAATAGCTCCAATATTCCATCATCCAAGCTCATATCTGGAATCCAACCTGTGGATTCTAGCCGTGCATTAGACACCAAATAGTCCCTTTTATCAGGATCCTCACCAATGTTTGCAGTATGAATGTAAAAATTAGGCACATACTTTTTAATAGTTTCCGCTAATTGTCTTTTTGTAAGATTTGCTGAACTAAGCCCCATATTATAAGGCCTACCCTTCATTTGATTGTAATTTTCAATGCCATGAATAAAACCTTTAACAACATCTCTAATGTGAATATAGTTCCTTCTAAAATGCTCCTCAAACAGAACAATACAACCATCCTTATAAGCTCTATATGTAAAATCATTTACTAATAAATCAAGTCGCATTCTAGGGGACACACCAAACACAGTTGCCAAACGAAATGTAACGCAATTTCCCTTGTCTAATAAATATTGCTCTGCACACACTTTATCAATGCCATATTCTGAAATAGGATTTAATGGCGATTCCTCTGTACACATTTCATCTTTTGCGCCAATCCCATAACCACTATTAGTATTAGGATAAATAAAAATTTGCGATGGGCTTGCAAAGTTACTAATCATCTTTACAGCCTCAAAATTAACCATTTTTGCTAATTTTGGATTCCTTTTACAAAGGGGGGCTCCAACAAAAGCAGCAAGGGGGATAATCACATCAACATTTGCAACTTCTCTTTTAATTAAAGCTTCATCTAAACAATCCCCATTAATGAACCTAAAACCCTTATAATGCACACATCCTAGCAATGAAACTTGATTATACATCAAGTTATCAACCACGCAAACTTGATAGCCCTTTTCTAATAGCGTATGTGTCAATACCGACCCGATATAGCCAGCCCCACCGGTGATTAAAACTTTCATAAGCATACCTTGATAAAAAATGTAGAAGTTTGTTTCTAATTTTAATCACACAATGCTTAACCTCCAGTAAATCGCTCCAAGAAAAAGTTTTAATATTTATAAATCACCTTTAGACCTTAATACCAACATAAACAATCTTTACAAAAATCAACCCCTGCTCTTCCTTCTCTTAAATGCACTTCTCTGATTTTTTGCAATTCTTTGGAATCTTTCCACACTTCAGCAATACTTTGTATCTCAACATTGCCAAGAGTAACATTCCGACATTGATCTACACAACAAACCGCAACTTGCCCATCTGTTTTAATCACCATTGTATTCCAAATTGCATAACAAGGTGTAGCATTAGCTTCATCAAAAAGCATATTCCTATCATACTCTAGCTCAGATAACGCCCCCCCCCCGCCAGTATATTTACTTTTATTTATAATTCCTAACGATAAGTCATCAATCTTAATACTATCCCCTTTATCCTTATCTAAAATTTTTTCCCAAAACCCTACAATCTTATCCATAGCATCAAGATAATAACTATTTTTAATCACACTAATTCTCACAGCCGTTTTGGATTCCAACTTATTCCTTAACATTACAAAAGCAATCACATTTCCCAAAACTTCCTCAAAAGACAAGCCCTTTCTAATACTTTCATAAGCCCTCTTATCTAATCCATCAATAGAAAAATTAACCCTCTCTAAAGAACTCTTTAAAATATCCTCTGCCATTTTTCCACGCATCAGTGAACCATTGCTTGTAATACTGACTTTTACACCATTTTCTGTAAAATAACGGATTCTTTGGGGCAAGAATTTATCCAATAATGGTTCATTACCGACAAATAGAGCTACCTTTTGCACATATTGTTTATTGTCCAATATCTCATCGGCAATTTTTTTAAAAACCTCATCATTCATATACGATTTTTTAATTTTTCTTCGCCACTCATCAATTCCACACATAACACATCGTGCCGTACAATTATTAGTTGTCTCTATATTGATAAATCGTGGAAAATTTTTATAGTCTTCAAGACATCCCCCCTTACCTCCATCCAAAACCTTATTTATCACATATTCCAAGTTTTTATCCACAATCCTTATCCTCTTTTAACAGATACATCTAAGTACCATTGATATAACATTTTAACACCTTGCTCCAAAGCAACCTTATATTTCCAGCCAAAACTCTGCAGCCTTGAACAATCAGGCAGCTTTCTAAAAGTTCCATCTGGCTTTGTAGCATCAAAAAACAATTTTCCTCCAAAGCCAACAATACAACCAATCATTTCAGCCAATTCTTTAATGGATACATCACTGCCATAACCAATATTTATATGTGTATTACGGACTTCTTTTGTATCACCCACACATAAATCCTTAAAGTCAATGTTCTCCATCACAAATACACAAGCATCCGCCATATCACTACTATGCAAAAACTCTCTACGCGGATTCCCACTACCCCAAATCTCTACACCATCAGCACGAATTCCAAATCTATCACAATATTCTTTTGCTTTTTCTATGGAATCCAAATTTAAATCTTTCAAAATCATTGAATAATTCGCTTGTGCTAAAAGCTTTGATAAATGCATCTTTCGTATAAGAGCTGGTAAAACATGACAATTTTCCAAATCAAAGTTATCATCAGCCCCATAAATACCCGTAGGCATCACACTAATAAAGTTTGTGCCATATTGTAAATTATAAGACTCACACATTTTAAGCCCCGCAATTTTAGCGATTGCATAAGGCTCATTTGTGTATTCCAAAGGACTTGTTAAAAGATATTCCTCTTTAATGGGCTGTGGAGATTCCTTAGGATAAATACAAGTTGTTCCTAGAAACAACAACTTTTTTGTTTTGCTTAAATAAGATTGATGGATAACATTATTTTGTATCATTAGATTTTGATAGATAAAATCCGCTCTATAAGTATTATTTGCAGAGATTCCACCAACCTTAGCAGCAGACAAAAACACATACTCGGGCTTTTCTTTTTCAAAAAACTCTCTCACAGCCACTTGATTTGTTAAATCAAGCTCACTATGTGTTCTATACACTAAATTTTCATAACCCTTATCTCGCAAATTTTTAACAATCGCAGAACCTGTTAAACCTCTATGTCCGGCAACATAAATTTTAGAATCTTTTTTCACAATGCACTCTTTTAATATACCAAATAAAAATTTGTGGAATCTTTTTACATTTATCTCCCACTACCGATTAAAGACTTAATTTCAAAAATTGCCTTATAAATTTCATCAAAGGCAAAATTAGCCCAAGTATTTTGCTTAACAGGCGAATTCCCAACATGATTAAGAGCAAGTTTTGTCATACATCTTACTAGCATCTCCCTCTCACTAACCATCTCTAGAGGCAAAAACAAATGCGTTGGTGCTTCATCAAAAGAATCCCAACATACATAATTCATTTTCTCTAGAATACGACTACTTCTAGATAATTCTGGAAATGTATTACCTTCTAAGTATATAATAGGTCTATTTTTTTCTATTAATTTCGCCCCCCCCCCTATCACCTTATGCTCCATTCCCTCAACATCTATTTTTATTAATGCGACTTTCTCTTTAATATTAAGGCCATCAAGAGTTTTACAATTAACTTGAATACAGCCTGGTTGAGTTTCTTGTCCATCAAACAATGTAATCCCATTCTCTTGGCAAAAAAGTGTTTCGTTTTTGTTGGATAAACCAAAATCATAGATAGTTACTTTTTTGTCAAAATCATTCAATTGCATACTTGCTTTTGCATATGAAGCATACTTTCCATTAGCTTCAAAAGCTATAACCTTAAAACCATTTGCTGCCAAAAACAAAGAATGATTACCAATATGCATTCCTATGTCCAAAACTAAAGAGCCTTTAGGAATTCTACTTATCATATCCTTTAAAATTTCATACTCATAGGGAACGCCTGTTTTACCAATAAGATTCTTATAATCTTCATTTAAACACATCTTATAAGAAACTTTCTCATCCTCTAAATTTAATGTTACAACATCTTGATTCATTAAACTTTACCTCCTTTTAATCCTAATTTTAGAATCAAACCTTATCATAAATCAACTTATCTCCATCTGATAAATCGGATTTTCGTAGCCAATCAATTCCAATATTAAATAATCAAGGGCTTATTCTATCTTAATTTTTCTACAAATTACACTCCAATATTAAACAGAAAAACGAATAGGAATCTCCGGATTTGCCAAAAAGCTTGGGCTATCAAGCCCTTCTAATTCTCCACAGCTCTCTCTAAATCCATTCTTAAAATAAGATTCCGCCAAATCATTCCTTAAATAGCTAACTTCAATTGTTGTGCTAAAAAACAACCCTTTAGAGTAAAAAATTTTTCCGTGATTATTAAAATGCGTGTGGATGGGCGTAAAATATTTTCTTAAACATTCCAATATTTTTGTTCTCTTGTTCACACCATCTTGCTCCTCCGGATTACATCCGTGAAACTCAAAAATCACCTGCGTAAAACACTTACTCAAACTCTCTATTTCTATCTCTTGTAGCATATCCCATTCACTATTTTCAATATCACATTGCAAAATATTATTTTCACCCGCAATAAACCCATTATCCGCTATAACTTGACCCAAAGTGATAAAACTCGCATCATTTCTAGTTCCAATGAATTTTTTATGAAATGTGATATTAGGGTGATCATAAGGGGATTTTTCAATGCTTCCATCATACTCTATCACCTTATAGCCCATTTCCGCCATCTCTAAATCCCACGGAGAATATTTAGAAACCCCTAAAGAAATAGCCTTAGCTGCTAGAAAGCCCCCCCCCCCGCACATTCCATAATTACATAACCACCATCACTATTTCCACCAATACGCTTAAGACTATCCAATGGAATCGCTAAGGGCTGAATCAACTTCAAATATTTTTGGATATTCTCAAAACATTGCGCATTATGATTAATGCGCACATAATTGCTGTCTCTATTTTGCAGCAAAAGAAGCAAAATTTCTTTATCTACTTTATCTATATTAGAATTTACAATAATATTAGACATCAAAATTTGATAATTAATTTGATTATTTAAAACTATATTTTTATTTAATTCCTTTAAAACTTCTTTCATCTTATTCCTTAATTTTTGTTGCCAATACATCCCTATCCGACAAAATAGGATTCTTTGTAGGCCAGTCAATTCCTATTCTTTCATCATTCCAAGCATATGTGAATTGATCCTCTGCGTCTAAATATTCACCTTCATAAGCCAACTTGTAATAATACACTGCATTTTCGCTACTCACATAATGTGAATTCCCCATATTTGGCGGAATCAAAATCAATTTTTGATCATTTGGGCTTATAATAAATCTCTCCCATTGCAAATATGTTGGCGAATCTTTTCTGCAATCCACCACCACTTGATGCACTTCTCCATACACGCAAGTAACAAGCTTATAAGTTTTAACATCTCCATGAATTCCGCGTAACACATTAAAATGTGAATTGATAAATTTATCGTGCTTAAACTTTAATCCATTTGGCAATAATTTCTCAAAATGCCCTTCCATAAAAGCCGTCCAAATCTCTCCGCGCAAATCCTTAAATTTATTAGGCGTGATAACATGCACTCCCTTTAAGATTTTAGATTCCTTAATATCAAACTCCATAACCATACATACCCCTAATCTCATACATTAATCGCACTTAACTTTTTTGACACAACTGCTATCTCAATGCGCTTAAGATAGGGAAAAATCTCTGTAAAAAGCCCCCCCCAGCACACTGCTCATTTCGTGGGCTTTAAGTAAAAAATTAGCAATACGATAATAATCATTTAAATACTCTAACACAACATAATAATTTGGAATCCTTTTTGCATCCTCCCCAAGTTGTGAAACAAACAGCCCAACTCTAAAGGCAAAATAGACTAAATAAGGATAATTCTCCACATCATAAACCCTGCAACTCTCAAAAAAGATTCCATTAAAAAACCCTCCATACCCTATTGATTCAAAAACTTTTTTAAAAAAGCTCTCTCTATCACTAGGATAAATTTGCTCTAGCAAAGCATTTGCGCCAGCATAATCCCCACTTTTCAAAAGCATATTAAGAGACAAAACTTTATAAAAATTTGTTCCATAGAGATTACAAGCATACTCCGCACATTGCTTTAAATATGCAATATCTTTTTTAAACTCCACACCAAACAAAAACAGCTTCATATACGCAAACGCTTTATGTGCAGGGTGAAAATCATATTGACTAAGAGCTTGTTCTATAAGATTTGCTTGCTCTTGCGCCGTCCATAAATCATCAGGCGACACAGACTCCTTAATGTTTCCAATCCGCATCGCAAGCCCAGAAAACCCAGAACTTCCACCATTGCATATCTTTTTAGCACAAGACATAAACACAATTTCAAAAATGCTCTGCTCATACCCTAGATACACCTCACGCCTAAAAAAATCATCCACGCAATAAACCACACCATTTTGCTTTAAATTTGCCTTTTGTTTGGAATCCTTTTTGAAAATGCTTTTAAAAATCTCTCCCGCCCTTAAATCATCGCTAAAAATCACAATATCGCTTCCCTTTTCTAGCTCTAATCTTGCCATCTCCACAGCCAAATACACACTAAAGCCTGTCTTTTGACAAACTACAGACGCCCAAGTATCGCCAAAAACAATATCCCCTGAACGAATATGAAAAGCAACAAAACCTTTTTTCAACTTCTTTACTTGCTTTTTAGCCTCCTGCATCACATTTTGTATGGGAGTGGAAAATTCTATTGCATTCCAGCAATCTTTTAATAACTCCCTGTATCTCTCATCATCCATATCATCATAAGACAACATTTCCCCAAGACTATACCAACCAAACTCTAGCGGAAAAGGTGGAATCTTATATCTAGCAAGATTCTCTGCTTTCACATAGGATGGAATTTGCTCCACATTTCCTACATAACTATCCTCCACCCCATATTTCTCAATAAAACTCTTTTCAAACAGCTCATCTTTTAAAGGCAAATTTGCAAAAGGAATTAGCACCTGACCATTCTCTAAATTCTTATCAAACTCAGAAAGAAACGGCGCATCCTTTGGAGCTAGCCAAGAAAATTTAAACTCCATATCCGCTAGCTTTGCTAATGCCATTGCATTTAGTATTGCACACATCCTAGCACCAAATCCATCTGTGCGCCCAGCAACAATCCAAGGTTTTTTAGATTCCATATTTATCCTTCTATTTAGATTCTAAATTCTACCAAAATTCCTAAAGCTCATACACAAAATCACAAATTTTTACACTACCTCTATAATGCATTTATCAAGAACAAATTCTCCATTAGGAAAAAGGTGATATAAAATTTTATATCAGGATTCATTAATTAACCTTTTATTAAAAACCCTGTAAAATCCCTATTCTAAAAGTCTTAGAGTTTAATCTATCTTTATTCTTAAGGTTATCTTATGCTAAAACTCTCAAAAACCACATTCATTTTAATAAACACCATACTTTTAACACTGCTTAATCTTAATTTATTTTTATTTATTGCAAAAAATCTCAATGATTTGTTTTTGACTTTTATGCTTGTTGTTTGTTATTTTTGCATTGTTTTTATTATTTTAAATATAATCTTTATCAAATATTTTACAAAACTTTTTTCCATACTTTTTATTACTAGTGCCACTTTTAGCGTGTATTTTATGTCTTCTTATGGAATCTTAATTGACTCTGATATGATTCTTAATGTAATGCAAACAGACGCAAAAGAAGCCTCAGAGTTATTCAACACTTCTTTGATTTTTATAGGAATTATTTGCCTTGCATTTTATCTTTTTGTCTTGAAAATAGAAATCAAAAGCGATTCCATCTTTAAGAGATTCCTAAATTCTTGTGTAGCCCTTATCCTAGCATTAGCTGTGTTTCTACCCTTCACAAAAGCCTATATTCCCTTTTTTAGAAATTATAAAATTATAAGAATGTATAACACGCCTTTCTATCAGTTCTACTCCATCTATCGCTATTATCAACAATTTGTAGCCCCCCCCCCGCAACTCAAAACAATCTCTAATGATGCGACTTTATAAAACACAGACAAAAGCCTTTTAGTTCTAGTTGTAGGGGAAACCGCAAGGGCTAAAAATTATTCACTAGGCACATACACGCATAATGACACAAACTTTTACACCAAAGAAAAAATGTAGTCTTTTTTGACAACTTTTTCTCTTGTGGCACTTCCACCGCCATAAGCCTTCCTTGTATGTTTTCTCTCTCCAAAAGGGCAGATTTTAAAACCACGGAGCACCAAGAAAACGCCTTAGATATTTTACAGAAAGTCGGCGTTAGCGTGTCTTGGTATGACAATAATTCCGGAGGTTGTAAGGGAGTGTGTGAAAGAATTGCTGATACCAAAATCCTATCCAAACCCTTTGATGAATCCTTGCTTGAACCTTTTAAAAATAAGCTAGAAAACCTTGAAAATCAAAATATTATCATCTTACATTTGCAAGGCTCGCACGGACCAACTTACTATAAGCGTTATCCTAGTGCTTTTAAAAAATTTACTCCAACTTGCGACACAAACGAGCTTGCCAAATGCTCCCAAGAATCACTAATGAATACTTATGACAATACCTTGCTTTACACAGATTTTATCCTAAAGGAAATCATTCAATCTTTACAAACAAAAACAGAGTATAAAACCGCCCTGCTCTATGTTTCAGACCACGGCGAGAGTTTGGGAGAAAATGGCATTTATTTGCACGGAATGCCCTATATCTTCGCACCACAAGAGCAAACCCATATTCCAACAATCTTTTGGAGCAACGATTCTACGCTAATGCAACTTGCTACAGAACATAAAAGCTTAAAATTATCCCACGACAATCTATTTTCCACAATTCTAGGATTTTTTCAAGTTTCCACAAAAGAGTATTCTATTAGCGATGATTTCTTAAACAAAAAATTAAAGGTGAAATCTTGAAGCCTAAATATAATTTTTTTAAAAACACATCTTATGCATTAAAAGGGATACAATTTCTTTTTAAAGAAACTGCTTTCAAAATAGAGCTTTGCATTATTATTCCTTGCTTAATTCTTAGCTTTTTTCTTCCTATTGGCTTAATAGAACATTTATTATTGATTGGCGTTTTGTTTTTGATTCTTATTGCAGAAGCTATCAATACAAGCATTGAAGCCTGTGTAAATTTAGTTACAATGAAGTGGAACAAGCAAGCAAAAATCGCCAAAGATTGCGCTTCTAGTGCGGTGTTTTTTAGCATATTGTTAGCAACCACGGTTTGGCTAGCTATCCTCATTAATGCTTTTAAAATTATTCAACTTTAGATGGCTTAATACACAAAATCACAAATTTTTCTCACACTTCCCTTTAAAAAGATTCTGCCTTTTTCTTCTCTTAAAAACAACTCTTCATTGCTAGCAGGCTTAAAACAGCAAGGATTAGGCACTTTGCTTGCTTCTTTAAGATAATAAAACATCGCCGCCATCCCTGTCCCACACGCTAGCGTTTCATCCTCCACCCCACGCTCAAAGGTCCTAGCCCTCACGCAATCTTGCTCTAATGTCGCAATATTCACATTTGCATTGTATTTATGGCGCAAAGCACGCAACTCCTCTTTATTTAAATGCGCATTTTCACACACCAAATGCGGCACACCTGTATCAATTAGCCACCAGCTCACACCATATTCTTGTATATTTTTTTGCAAAACCTTAGCCTTAGTCAAAGCACTCTCTACTAAAATTTTGGATTCCAACTTTTTAAAATTTTCCTCGTCAAAAATCTCCGCATCAATCACCCCAGCCCCTGTTAAAAACTTCTGCACACTTGAAGCAAGCCTAAAATCCCTCGCATACAGCGCAGCCGCCCTACTTCCATTGCCGCACATTTTTGGCGCACTTCCATCAGCATTATAAAACTCCCATTCAAAATCATAAGCAGAATGTGGCTTTAACACAATTAGCCCATCAGCCCCCACACCTTCTTGCCTGTGGCAGATTTTCTTTGCCAACTCACCCCAAAAATTTTCTTGGAATCCAAAAGTGTGTGTAATGATAAAATCATTGCCACTTGCAGAATATTTACTAAAAAACATTGGAATCCTTTTTGTTAGGATTTTATTTAAAAAGACTTTAAAAGGGGTAAGCAACCCCCACACAAAAGGGGCTAAAAGAGTTATCCAAGAAGAGCGTCTAAACGACCTTGCAGATGTTGTGTGTTAAAAGCACTTGCATAAAGTGTTGCGTTTTCTTTGAGTTTTGCACTATTTAATTGATTATAATTTTCCGCCACATCATCTTTCATTAAGCCACCTTCAGCCGCTTTTAAATTCACAATCGTATTCATACTTGCATTAATCCCAGATAGGATTCCATTCATTGCAGAACCGATATTTGCACGCTCCATATTAACTCTTTCAATGAAGCTTAAAATACTTTGCTGATTATTCACGCTTAAATCTGCGACATTTGGTGCTTGCAGATTAATATTTGCTGTGCCGCTGCCTGTTACAAAGCTCATTTCCCCACCAAAAACATTTTTGCCATTAAATACCGCTTGGTTTGTCGCATCTCGCATTGATTGTGTAAGCGCATTTGCTTCACTCTCAATCATCGCTCTTTGATCGCTATTAAGTGCTGGGTTTCCAAGTGCCACAGAGAGTTCATTCATACGGATTGCAGAACTTGTGATATTTGAAAGCGTAGCATCTGCAATTTGCATAACTCCAAGCGCATCATTTGCATTTCTGACACCCTGACTCATTGAGTTTGCCTGCGCTAAAAGCGCATTTGCAATGGCTAAACTTGCACCATCTGTAGCTTCAATTGGGCGTGGCGAAGAAAGCTTCTTTAATGCATCTTTTTCTTCATCTTTTGCCTTTTTTAAACTAATTAAACTTTCATTTGTGCTCTGTGAACTGCCAATCTTCATCTTATCTCCTTAAATTTAAATTTATGCTTCCTTGCAATTTTAATAGACACAAGCATTTTGCATTCCACATTATGCCTTTTGTGCAGAATCGCTAGCCATCTTTTGCTCTAAATATTTAGTATGGATAACGCCTCTTTTAAAATCGTCATTTTTCATCATTTCTTTATGGAAAGCAATCGTAGTTTTAATACCCTCCACACAAAACTCATCTAATGCACGCTGCATTCTAACAATTACCTCATCACGATTGCGCCCCCAAACGATGAGCTTACCTATCATAGAATCATAAAACATTGGCACAACATAACCTGCATACGCGTGAGTATCAATGCGCACATTATTACCACCTGGGGCAATCCATTTTGTAATTTTGCCAGCAGAAGGATAGAACTTTATCGGATCTTCTGCTGTAATTCTACATTCCATTGCGCAACCTTTAAACTCCACAGAATTTTGCTTTGGAAGCTCTTTGCCCTCAGCAACTTGAATCATTAATGCAATAATATCCAAACCACTTACAAGCTCACTGACAGGATGTTCAACTTGCAAGCGCGTATTCATTTCCATAAAATAGAAATTTTGATTGGAATCTAATAAAAACTCATAAGTCCCAGCACCCACATATTTAATCGCCTTTGTAGCAGTGATTGCAGTTTGTAGTAATTTCTCGCGCGTTTTTGGTTCTAATGTGGGCGCAGGAGATTCTTCTATTAGCTTTTGGTGGCGTCTTTGCAGTGAGCAATCCCTCTCGCCAATGTGTAAAACATTGCCGTGTTTATCCGCAACAATTTGCACTTCAATATGCTTTGGCTTATCAATAAACTTTTCCATATAGATTGTGCCATCGCCAAATGCACTAATTGCTTCAGACTCTGCTGCCAAATAAGCATTAAACATACTCTCTTCATTCTCCACAATACGCATTCCACGCCCACCACCACCTGCTGCTGCTTTTAAAATCACAGGGTAACCAATCTCTTTTGCAAGCTTAATGGCTTCTTCTTTGGATTCCACCGCACCATCACTTCCTAGAATGACTGGAACACCGGCTTTTTTCATCACTTCTTTTGCTTTGCTTTTATCACTCATTAGTGCCATAACATCGGGCGTTGGACCGATAAACTCAATGCCGTGATGGTTGCAAATTTCTACAAAGTTTTGATTCTCGCTTAAAAATCCATAACCCGGGAAAATCGCATCTGCTTTAAAAAGCTCCGCTGCAGAGATGATGGCTGGGATATTTAGGTAGCTTTCACTAGATTTATCCCCGCCAATGCATACTTTTGCGTCTGCTAAATCTAAATAATGCGCATCTTTATCGGCTGTGGAATACACGGCAATCGCCTTTTTGCCCATTTCTTTAATCGTGCGAATCGCCCTTAGGGCAATCTCACCACGATTTGCAATTAAAATGGTGTTAATTTCTTTTTGCAAAGGCATTAGAGTTTCTCCACAACAAATAAAGGGGAGTTATACTCCACAGGCTGCGCATCATTCGGGATAATTTCTAAAATCTTACAATCAAATTCTGCTTCAATTTCATTCATAATCTTCATCGCTTCAATAATCCCTAGCGTTTGCCCCTTTTTTACCTTATCTCCCACATTTACATAAGCAGGAGCATTTGGACTAGGACAACGATAAAATGTCCCCACCATTGGAGAATTAATCGTATCTCCACTTGGAGCAGAAGGAGCAGGCGCAGAAGCCACAGGAGCTACTTGAGGAAGGCTTTGTGTAGCTTGAATTAGAGTTGGCACTGCTTGGGGAGCGGACACACTCACACCACTTACACCTTTTTCAAGCTTGATTGTAGTCGTGTCTTGTGCAATACTTAGACGATTTAGAGTGCTTGCATCAAAAACCTTAATCAACTCTTTAATATCTTTAAAATCCATTTTTAAAGCCTTTTAATTTGTTTTGCGTCTGTTATAATAGCACATTTAAATAAATAATCACTTAGCAAGGAATAAAATGGGCTTAAAAGAAGACGCTTGGATTAGGAAAATGGCACTAGAATGCGCAATGATTGCACCATTTTGTGAAAATCAAGTGGGCAAAGGCGTCGTAAGCTATGGGCTTTCTAGTTATGGCTATGATATTCGTGTCAGCAATGAGTTTAAAATCTTTACAAACATCAATGCAATGGTTGTGGATCCAAAAAACTTTGATGCGGCAAATGTCGTGGATTTCGTAGGGGATGTTTGCATTGTGCCACCTAATTCTTTTGCACTTGCTAGAACGATAGAGTATTTTAAGATTCCGCGCAATATCTTAGCCATTTGTCTTGGCAAAAGCACTTATGCAAGATGCGGAATCATCGTTAATGTTACACCCTTTGAACCAGAATTTGAAGGACATATCACCATTGAAATTTCAAACACAACACCCCTGCCTGCTAAAATCTATGCTAATGAAGGCATTGCGCAAGTATTATTCTTAGAAGGCGATAAAGATTGTGAAGTAAGCTATAAAGACAAAAAGGGTAAATACCAAGAACAAAAAGGAATCACGCTCCCTAGAATCCTAAAATAACCCTATTCCAACTTCACTCCGCACCAGTCCATTTAACAACAATCTTCCTTGTAATGCACTCTAACATTCTACGCAATGCTCCCCAATACATAAATGCTCCACCAATTAGCCCAATCAAACTTCCAATCACAATGTCTAAAACCCTTGCTTGAATGATGCCATTAGGATTGTATTGCATAAAATTACTCACTTCTGCAAGATAGGTAGAATAAGGTGTGATAAACACCATAGATAGCCCATAATTACGAACAATTGTAAGCTGTGCAAAGAACATTAACGCCATCATTAAAAGCGCAAACCCAAAAGGATTAAACGCAAAATGGAGTAGGAAATACGCCAAACCCACGCCCACAAAAGTCCCTAAAATTCTTTGAATCTGCTTAATCCAAATCTGCTTAAAAGTTACTGCCGTCATCACTGCCGCACAGCTAATTCCTACCCAATACCCACGCTCTATCTCTAAATAACTTTGCAAAAACATCGCAAATCCTACAAAAAAGGCAATAATTATCGGATCAATCACAATTGCACCAAAACCAAATTCCCCAATCTTTGGAATTGGTTTAATGGTATGCTTAAAGACATAAATCACACTTAAAGAATACAGAAGCACCATCACATTAGCAACCATTGTCCCAAGAGCAACAAGTCCAATAGCCATAGGATAATCTTTAATTTCAAAAGGAATATAACTCCCAAGTATCGCAGCAAAAGCAAAGAAGAAAAATCCCGGAGCTCCAATGCTAAAATACCGCACAACTTGCGCACTAACAAGTGTTACACTAAAGACGATCACAGGAATTAAACTAGGAAAACTCTGCCCAACAAGCCCAAGCGTAAAAGACACGATAATCCCAAACGCACAAGACATACTCAAAATCATTTTATGATAAATGGGTGTATCAGGGACATAGAGAAAAATCATTGCGCCAATGACAGAAACTAGCCCAAAATCAGGACGCCCAAAAAATGCTGCAATAAACAAAATGATAGCCACACCAAGCCCGGCAAAAAAGGGCATTTGCCACGACCTATCGCTTGGATTCCAAGTAAAAATCAATCCTAATTCTTTTTTTAATCCCTGAAGCATTGCAAGTGCCTTCTAAAGTTTTTCGCATTATAGCCAACTTTTAAGATTCCATAATGAGTTTTGTTATAATGTTTCTTATAAAAATCCATTAATTAGGAATCCAAATGAAAATCATCGCTAGCAATTTTAAAACCAACCATACAAGAAAAAGCACGCAAGAATTTTGTCAAGCACTAGAATCCTTTCTATCCCCACAAAGCATTCCGCACAAAATCACTCTATTCCCGCCTTCAACGGCACTTTTGGACAACTCCTTTAAGCATTTTTCAATCGGTGCACAAAATGCGTATTTTACAGAATGTGGCTCTTTTACAGGTGAAATTGGCTTGGAGCAATTAAGAGAATTCAACATTCAATCTTTGTTAATTGGACATAGCGATAGACGCAATATTTTAGGAGAATCTCAAGAATTTTGCGCACAGAAGTTTGCATATTTTGCCAAGCAAAATTTTGAAATTTTTTATTGCATTGGCGAGAATTTGGAAACAAAAAAGAAGGGTTTAGATTCCATCTTAAGCTTTTTAGAATCACAATTACAAGGCATTGCTTTAAACTATCCAAAGCTTATTATCGCCTATGAACCAATTTGGGCAATTGGTAGCGGAGTTAGCGCAACTTTAGATGAAATCACGCAAATCCACACACACTTAAAGCAAAAATTAGATAAGATTCCGCTACTTTATGGCGGAAGTGTGAAACCACAAAATGCATACGAAATCCTAAACTTAGAAGGCGTTGATGGCGTGCTTGTAGGCAGTGCTAGTTGGGAAATGCGTAGCTTTTGTCAGATTTTAGAAAATTCATTTTAAAAGGGTAAAAGTGGAAGCACAATTAATGGGTTTAGCCATTGAAACTTACAAAATCACATTGATTTTATCACTTCCAATGCTACTTGTTGGACTTGTTGTGGGGCTTATGATTAGCATTTTTCAAGCCACAACACAGATTAACGAAATGACACTCACCTTTGTGCCAAAAATCCTAGCAGTCATTGTTGTCATCATCTTTACAATGCCTTGGATGCTAAATATGCTCATAGACTTTACCGCACACATCTTTAATATGATGCCAACCTTTTTATTTTAATGCTACAAAAAACCATTGATTTTTCACGCTACACAAGTGTTAAAATTGGCTCAATCCAACCTTTAAACTACATAGAATCGCTAAGAGATTATGATAATCTCTTACAATCTAGCACGCCACTTAACATCATAGGCAGGGCGAATAATCTCTTAATCTCCCCAAATGCACGCAATCTAATCGCTCTTAGCAAGGAGTTTGACTACATTAAAGATTTAGGAAGTGCCCTAGAAGTAGGTGCAGCAACGCCTAGTGGCAAGCTCTTTTCCTATGCGAAACGCCATAATTTAACGGGCTTTGAGATTTTATCTAAACTTCCCGGAAGCATAGGTGGGATTATTAAAATGAATGCGGGGCTAAAAACTTATGAAATTAAGGACATTTTAGATGGAATCTTTATTTTGGATTCCAATGTTAAGCTTAAGTTTAAAAGTGTGGAATCACTAGGGCTAACATACCGCAATAGTGCAATTCCAGAGCTTATCTTTGCAGGAATCTTTAAAAAGCAAAAGGGCTTTAATGCTAAGCTTGTAGAAACCTTTGCTAAAATGCGTGCAAACCAACCAAAAGAGCCTAGCTTTGGAAGTTGCTTTAAAAATCCTAAAGGAAATTTTGCAGGCGCATTACTAGAACAAGCAGGTTTAAAAGGCGTAAAATTTGGCAAAAATCAAAGCTTAATGTTTAGCCCACTCCACGCAAATTTTCTCATCAATCTTGGCAACTCTAGCTTTGAAGAAGCCCTAGATGTCATCGTATTAGCAAAAGAAAAGGTTTATAAGGAATCCAAAATCCTTTTAGATGAAGAGGTTAAAATTATTTTTTAACCCCTATTTATACGCATTGTGTTGATTTAAAAATTGCACACCTAAATCTGGAAAATCTGTAAAAACTCCATTTGCACCCGCTTGGAATAACACAAGATCAAACAACTCATCAGCACTACTAACATAAGGAGGCAAAGAATCTGCTCTTAGTGTATAAGGATGCACAGCAAGCCCCGCTGCATTTGCTGCTTTTACAAAATCATTGGGGCTTGCCTTATTGTTTTGTAGCGTAAAAAGCATATTAATCGTTGGTCCAAGCCCATCTACAACCTTTGCAATCTCTTTAAAATTCTTTGGATTTTGCAGATAAGTAAAATCATAAGGTGTCCATTTATTATTCTTAAACTCATAAGTCTCAAGCCAATCATTATAACCCACAAGAGCCACAAGCTTTATATCCATATTGAGCTCTTTTAATAATGTCTTTTTTACACGCACTAAATCTGGATAATCAAAACTTTGAAAATACACCTTAGAATCTTTAGTGGTATAACCATATTTCTTAAGTGCTAATAAGGTAGCAAGGCTAATATCCTTACCTTCTTGCTTATGAAACCAAGGCGCCTTTGTTTCTACATAAATCCCTATATCTTTGCCAAGTGTCTTATTTAACCCTTGTATAAATTCAATCTCCTATTCTAAAGTATGTAAAGCAAAGGAGCTTCTTTGCATTGGAAATCTATCAGGATAGGTTTGGACTTTTTTACCCTCTTTAATCGTAAAAGGCTCGCTAAATTGAAGGCTTTTAAGCTCTTCTAAAGTAAAATCAATCACATAATAATGCCCATCTTTTCGCTGACGATTAGGAAAAACATCAGCAACATTAGTAAGCTCATCTAAAAACAAATCGTGTATCACAATAAGATGATTGTCTTTGCTCATTACCACATCTTGTTCTACATAATCTGCGCCCATAGCATAAGCCAACACTTTAGATTCTAAAGTATGCTCTGGCACATATGCACTTGCACCCCTATGCGCAATAATAAGCTTAGAATCTGCATCTTTTGCATACAAACTAAGTCCTAAAGCATTAAAAACTAGTACGGCTAACAACAAACCTTTAATAAAAATTTGCATAACTTCTCCTATGTATTTTTATTGCAATCATAAAACGATTTTTTAAAAAAATGCTCCGAAGTGGGAATTTTTGGGCTTTTGTGAGGGGGTGTCAATCCCACCCCCCTCTTGCAATTTGTGTTAAATAATCCTCCAAATTACGCAAAATTCGTAATTGAAACGCCTTTATTTTTTTAACAATTTTTCCGCTTTTTCGGAATCTTGTTGCGCCATATCTATTTTATCCTTAAAAAACACTTAGATATATCAAAGAAAATTTCATTAAGTAAGGATACTCTATGAGTTGTTTTGGTTTGGTTAGCTCTAGTGCATTCGGTAGGCGCGGAATCTTGTTGCGCAAAGCGTGGTCTTTAGGACAAAATATTGCTGATGGGCTTTTCGCGGAATCTTGTTACGTAGGAACGAAAAGTATTATAAAGCCTCTATATCAAACAATGGAGGTAAAAAATGCCAAGAATTAGTAGCGGCGTGCAAATTAGAAATGGAATAATTTTCATCAACAAAATGCTAAATGGCAAATATCATCGTTTTAGCACGGGGTTGGAATCCAATAAAAATAATTTACGCTATGTGCGTAAAAATGTAATGCAAATCATTGCAGACAAAGAAAAACAAACGCAAGATAATGTTTCAGGAGCGGGCTTTAGAGAAAAAATGCGCGCGCAAAAAAAACAAAAAAAGATTGACTTTTCAATCCATCAACTAGCAAACGACAATTTTAGTGCAGATAAAGGCGATTTCACGCTTAAAGCGGCTATGACTTTGCTTGCAAAGGAATGGACAGGTTTGAAACCCACTTCTAAAGCAATTTATGAAAGCATTGCTAAACAACTTTTGTTGTACTTTGGTGCGGATTGTCTTGTCGTTAATATGAATCGTATGAAAATTGCAGACTTTTTTAACGATTGTTTAGAGAAAAAACACAAAAAAAGTTTCATCAATTTGAAATTAGGAATTCTAAAGCGCGTTCTTGTTTTAGCAGAGGAATATGGAGTAATTAACAAAGTTCCTAATTTACGCTTCAAAATGCCTATGGAAACAGAAATAACACGAAAAGTTAAGGCTTTTTCAGAGGACGAAGTTCGCTTATTGCTTAATAGTTGTAAAAACCAAGTTTTAAGAAATTATCTGCAAATCGCATTTTTCACGGGTTGCAGAACGGGCGAAATTCTTGCGTTAAAGTGGAGCGATGTAGATTTTAAAGCAGGTAAAATTTCTATTACTAAAACGATTAATTACTACGATATAACACTGCCAAAAACTAGAAGCTCCATTAGAGAGATTGACATTTTGCCTCTTGTGAAAGAGGCATTAAAAAGACAAAAACAATTAAGCGGCAAAAACGAGTATATCTTCTGCTCCAAAGATACCTATATAAGATTCCACCATAAATTACAAAAAGAATGGAAACTTTTATTGCAAAATGTAGGATTGGAATACCGCACGCTTTACCACACGCGGCATACCTTTGCGTCCATTATGTTATCACATAGTGAAAATTTGCTTTGGGTGTCTAAACGAATGCTAGGACATACAAATCCCAATATGACGCTTAAAATCTATGCGCATTATGTAGAAACACAGGGACAACAACACGGAATGTTTTTGAAAGATTTTTTAAAAGACGGAGTGGCATAAATGGAAACAAAACAATTAATTTTTATCGGCACAAATGGTATGCGTTATAGCGGGAAGTTTTACTATGTTTTTGACAATTTTATTTACCTAAAAGTTAGCAGCGGCGCAGGCAATCCACCGCTTACGGTTTTGAAATGTGTTGAAAAACAAAGGGGGATAAAATGCACAAAATAGAATGGACGGATAAAACTTGGAATGTGATTACAGGTTGCACACCAATTAGCCCTGAAAATTGCTATGCAAAAGCAATAACTAAAAGATTGCAAGGAGTTTCCCAATGAATCATGCTAAGAATAAACTGAAAGTTTGTAGTGAAAAATATGGATTTCATTAGATAAGTGAGGTGGTAGAATGAAACTAAAAGATTTTGATTTTAGATTATATGTGGTTAGCAAAAAGGATTATGTCAGAGATGAGGATAAATATCAAATACTAGCAGATTTGGAGGCTAAGAGTGATTTTATTGAGCGTTTGAATTTGTCTGCATTGAAGCCTTTAAAGCTTTTGATAAATTGGCAAATCCTGATATTGTAGTAGTGGGTAATATCCACGAAAATCCCGAGTTATTAGGAGGTGAGTAATGAAAATTGCAGCATTCTTGTATTTGGCTGAACTTCAAAAAATTGAGGGAGTAGCAAAATGAAAACCACAAGCAATAAAGGGCAAACAATGGAAAAAACTTTAAAATATTTTGATAATGATGGAATATGGTTTATAAACCTAAAAAATTTTAAAGCGATTCACTTCAAATTGGACCTATTAGAAAATGATTCAGAAATAGTATTATCAGTCATTATCGGATTAGAGAATGCATTGCATTTAAAATCTGTGATGATTACAACTAGGGCTTTAAAATATGATTCCACAAGTTTTAGTGCCATATTTGAAAGAAATAGAATCAAATTAACAGACCTTTTTATCACATTGCTAAACGCAAAGGATACGATTAATGAAGCCTTAAAGGCAACATTATTGACTTTAAAAACAGAGGAGATAAGATGAGCCAAATTGTTTATATCGCACCCAATGAAAAATTCACAATGATTCCTAATGATTTGTTGCACGATAAAAATCTAACCGATGGCGCAAAGGTGTTAGCCTTTTACCTAATGAGCCTACCAAAAGACTGGCAAATCGTATGGGAAAATGTTGCTAAAGCACTCAATACAAGTATAGCAACGCTAAGGAGACGCAAAAGCGAGCTTATGAAGCTAGGTTATATCCTTTTAATAGACAATCGCAACACAGAGGGAAAATTCTCTCAAACAAAGCTAGGATTTAAGTATTGCAATGCCTTTGATTTACGCAAGATTGAAGCAGAAATTAACATTAAACAAAGCTTAAAAAATGAGGTTGAAAAATCCCAACCTAGCGATAATTGCGAGATTCTATCCACCGCTCATTTAACCGCTAGTGGTGAAATGAGCGGTAATAATAATATTATAGATATTACAAAAAAAGAAAATAGTAGCGCGCAACAAGATGAAATATTTATCTTACAAAAAACCACTGCATTTTTTAAAACTCTCTTAGAAGCTAACGCTAAAGCCGTTTCAAATTATAAAAAAGCCTGCAACTTAGAAGAATTCTTGAATGGTGCAGAGTTACAAAAGGCAAAAGAGTGGGTGCAATGGCGGGAAAAAATGTGGCGCATTAAGCCGATTGTGAGCGTAGAGAAGCTAAGGCGGGCAAAAGAAAAGGGTTGCGATATTTTAGCGGATTTAACGCGTTGTATGGCAAATGATTGGCGTGGATACTTTAGTCAAAAAGATTCCAAAACAACACAAAGCCCAAAAAAAGAGCACAAAAGGAATCTAAAAAGGGCAGAAAATGATGAGATTTACACTGCCTTAAGGGCGCAAGGTTGGAGTTTCTCACAGGGTGATGCTTACAAGAATATACGTGTTAATGGGCGCGCAATTGACCGCGAAAATGGGCTGTTTTACTATGTGTAAAACGCGTAGGTGGAGACAGAAAAAGGCGCGCACGAAAGTGCATAGCTGCACCTTTTATCTAAGCCAAGAGATGCTTCAAATGCTAGACATAATCGCGCTGTTAGAAAATCAAAGCAGAAGTGTGATTGTGGAGTGTGCATTAATGTTCAAAAAGGGAAAATATGACTGGCAAAAATGCAAAGCAAAAACATACAAAAAAAAGAAAAAGATTCCTTTTGCACAAAGGAATCTTAAAAGATATTGCAAGCAAAAGCAGGCAAGCGCATTTAAGCAAGAATGCTTATTTGCAAATGGCTATCAAGCAAGCAGTTGAAAGATACGCGTGTGAGAATTTATTTATCTTTGCAGAAATACACAAGGAGAGACAATGCGAAAAGTTATATTAAGAGAGAAAAAAACTACAATGCCAATGCGAAAAGTTATTGCAATTTTAAAGCAAAGAGGCAAAGAATATGGTGCATTTAAAGAGAATGTTGCACGCATTAATGGGTTAATGTTTGCGGCAAAAAGCGATTTAAACCACGATATTCATAGGACAACTTTTTTAATGGTGTGCTTAAAAATGGCGCGTTTATTAAATCTGCTAGAGCAAAACCCCCTAGCAGAGTTTAAAAATACAGATTCCTTTTTGGATTTGTGCGGATATATCAAGCTTATCTGCGATAATTACGAACCACGCTTTGCAGGTTTTTATATTAGCGAACTTGATAATCCAAATATCCAAAAGGTAAAATTTATCGCCAATGAACTATTCAAAAATGAGATTTTTGCACGCATTGACCGCGAGGAAGAGGAGGAGTAATGAACGCTTTAAACGAGTTAATCTTTAGCGATGATTTTAAAGGCACGGATTATGATAGAGCAAAAGTAGAGGAAATTTTTCAAAATCTACCCTTCGAAGTTGTAGATTGTATTATTATTAATCTAAAAAAAGACCCAGACAATAAATGCTTTAACCGCTATTTTGGGTTAAAAGAAATTATCTATTATACGCAATATACTGCAAAAGAATTTGCAAAAAATAAGGCAAGCCACGCAAGCATTAAAGGCTTTGTTGGGAGTGCGCTAGAACAAGAGGAGCTTTTAGAGCGATTCTTTTTGAAGCAGTTTAGGAAGCAGCTTCCGCAATGGGTATTTTAAAGGAATGGAAATGGAAGCAGTGAATCGTTTAGAATTGGAAATTTTGATCAGTTTTATTCATTATCCCAATGATTTAGTAGAATTTTTAGACAAAGTGCAACTAAAAATTTTTTCCAAAGAAGCCCAAAGAGCCATTACAATCATTAACGATTTGTGTCAGAAAAATGCGTTAGGCTTGAATGCGTTTTTTGAGCATTTAAGCAACAAAGAAAGGGAATCGGAGTATTTTCAAGAGCTATTACTCTGCGCTCCCTCTCCTAACTACCTAAGCTTGATTGAAATTTTTAAACACACTTATCAAATCAAAGCACAAGAAAGAATCGGCAAAACGTTGTTAGAGGCAAGTAACAACAACACACTTTTAGACTTAATGGTTTTACAAAAAGATTTAGATGTAGAAACAAAAGAATTTAAAACTTTAGAAGTTTGGGTGGAGGAATATGCCAAAAAGCCCAAAGCTCAAACCTATAAAACAGGCATTCCTTTTGTGGATAATTGCTTTGGTGGTGGCTTTGAACTTGGACAATTAATGCTAATTTTTGGAGAACCAGAAGCGGGTAAAACAATGTTTTCATTACAGATTTTAGAGAATCTTAGCAAATATACTAAAGTGTGCTTTTTTTGCTTTGAATTTACTATTGATGACTACCTAAAGCGGCGCGGTAATTGTAGTTTTGTGCAGAGTGATAATTTCTTTATTATAAATGATGGATATGATATTAATGAAATTGCGCAAAACATTAAATCGCTATACAAAAAAGGTGTGCGATTCTTTTTGATTGATAGCCAAATGCGAGTAACAAATACGGGACGCAATAGCGAGGAGGAGGAAAGTGTAAAGTTTAGCACACTCGCTAAACTCTGCCATTCTTTAAATATTTTTGTAATTTTCATCTGCCAAAACTCTAAAACAGATAAAGACAATCCCTTAGGAACCAAAAAGGGCGGACACGAGGCGAGTATTATTATTCATATTGAACGCGTTAAACCTAAAAGCGATGATTTAGAGCAAAAAGGTTCGGAATATGATGAGAATGCAAGAATTTTTAAAGTGAAAAAGAACAAGCAAACAGGCAAGCATTATAAGGATAGAATCTTATTTGATAAAAGTAAGTTACGTTTCTATGAGGACAACGCAAAGCAAAAAGATATAGAAATTATCTATGAGCAAGTGCAAAAAGAATTAGAAATGCCAGTGATTTAGGAGTATGAATGATTAGCAACTTAGAGGAACTAAAAGAAAAAATAGACATTGTAGAAGTGATAGGTAGATTTGTACCACTCAAAAAAGATGGCGTGAATTATACCTGCTGTTGTCCTTTTCACGAGGAGAAAACTCCTAGCTTTAAAGTTAATCCCAATAAACAGATTTACCATTGCTTTGCTTGTGGTGTGGGTGGAGACGCGATAAAATTTGTGCAAGAATATAAGCGTTTAAACTTCCAAGAAGCCGTGCAAGAAGTTGCAGATTTATTAGGGCTAGAACTTAAACAAGCAGGCAATAATGCGATTGCAGAGTATTTTGCCGTGAATGCAAAGGTTAATGATATTTGCCTAGAGAACCTACGAAATGCGCCACAGGTTGTCAAATACTTAAAAAACAGAGGCTTAAGTGAAGCAGATTTTGAAGTCTTTGACATTGGCTATATCCCGCAGGATTTAGCACGGCATTTTAGCTTAGAGGAGATTAACAAGCTAATAGAAATTGGCTTATTGTATCGTAATTCTAATGGAAGCCTTTTTGTGCCTCTGCACGATAGAATTAGCTTTGCCATTAGAAATTTTACGCATAAAATCGTAGGCTTTTCTGCAAGAACGCACCCCTATTGCAATTTCAAAAATAGTGCCAAATATATCAATTCCAAACAATCAAGAATTTTTCATAAAAGCCAGCTTCTCTATGGAATATCTTTTGCAAAACGGCACATTGCTTCAAGCAAAGAATGCTATGTTGTAGAGGGTTTTATAGATGTGATTGCTATGCACAAACTAGGATTTAAAAACACAATTGCAACCTGCGGCACAGCTTTTAACACACAGCATTTAAGCGCAATTAACCGCGTGTGCGATGGTGTGAGGATTCATTTATGCTTTGATAAAGACGCAGCAGGAGAAAAGGCTAGCTTAAAGGGTGCACAAATGCTTTTTTTTCAAGGATTTTTAGATTCCTTTGTGGCAAAAGTCAATGCTAAATGCAAGGATTTAGGAGAACTACTTGAGATTGGCACACCACCAACCTTTAAAAAAACAGCCATTCCACAATATTATATAGAGGAATCCTTAAACAACCTACAAAGCGCAAAGGAAAAAGACAACTTCTTAAATGACATTAAAACACACATTAATGCGCAAAAGAACTTTTTTCAAAAGACGCTTTTAATGGATACTTTAAGAGAACTAGGAATCCCCTTTGTTAGCCAAAAAAGTGTGAGGGCACAAGAAAATTACCACGATTTAACGCCGCTAGCCCTGCTAAAGAGTTGTATGCAAGATGAAAATGTACTAAATCTCTGCATTAATTATTTAGAACCCATAGAATTTGGGAGGTTCAAAGACGACTTCATAGCCCTTTTCCGCAATAGTGCAAAAACAGAGCTTCTACAAAAAATATCCATAGATGAAAATATCAAACCGTTAGAATTCAAAGATGTGCGCTTTGGAATTTTTGAAATAAAGCAAAGATTTTTAAAATGGCAATTACAACAGGCAAAATTTAAAGGGGATATAGAAGCAATGCTTAGATTAAATCAGACTCTAATGCAATTAAAAACCATCAAACCGTTTTAAAATTTTTAACCCTTTTTTAATCCATGTAAATTTTATAGAATCGCGTAAAAGGATTCAATAATGTCTAACATAGAATTATCAGGACTAAAAGCAAAGAATGCGCGCGCGCAAGAGCATAACACGCACGAATTAGAAAAAAACAATGGCTTGAAAGAAACTTTTAACGCACAAATTGCAAAAAATTCCGCGATTAGTGCTTCTATGCAAACACTCAATGTTGCCATTGCCGCACAAAACAACTTGAATCTAAAAAACCTTTATGATTCAAAAAAAATGCAACTTGAATATCTGTTTGCCAACGCGCTTTTGCAACACACTCAGTTGAATGCGCAGATTCTAAAATGCGTAAAACTAATAAGCATACCACACCGCGATAAAATCCCGCTTTTAGAGGCTAAAAAACACGCCCTAGAAGCGGATATTTATCGCTTAAACCAAGAAATTATCGCACAATATGCGGAAATTTTAGAACTAAAGAAAGTCATTAATGCGTTAGAGGCGAGCATTAAAGAGCTAAGAGAGGAGAGCGCATCGCTTTTAGAGGAAATTGCCTTTTTAGAGAGCCGTAGAGAGTATTTGCAAGACATTTGCGCAGCAGAAAATGAAAAGTTAGTAAAAATCAAAGAATCCTTAGAGATTAAAAAGGCAAGCGTGAATCAGATTTTAGAAAAAATTAGCATCAAACGCGCCTTAATCAAAGAATCGCAAGCTAAAAAAATAGAGCTTAACAACCTGCTTTATCAAGGCATTGGACAGATTAAGCTTTTAGAAGGCAAGCTAGAACTGATTAACACAGATTTAGAGAGAACAAAACAACAAACAAAGGAGAGTGAAAAATGGAAATTAGAATTAATGTAACCACATTTAAATATATCGGAGAAACACCTTATACTTTCAAGGCGAGCAATTTTAAGACCTATATCTTTAAAAAAGGCGATTTAATCACATTAGAGGACAACCATTATGCGCGATTTTTACGCAAAAAATCGGAGTTTATAGAATTGTGCCAGCAAGAAAAATCTAAAACAGCTAAAAAGCAAGAACCGCAATCACAAAAACAAGAGAACGAATCGCAAAAAGAATCACAAGCAAAAGCACAAGCGCAAGATTATAAAACACCAGAGGCATAGCAATGGATATTAAAGCATTCACAACAAACCTACAAAGTATCATTGACACCTTTTACAAAACAGAGCTGATTAAAGATGCAAACATTCAAACAAGCTTCACAGGCGATAAGAAACAGGAGTTTTTAAAAGATATTCTAACATTAGCATCTAGCACAGCTTTGAAGTTAGAGGAAATGGAACTCTCTTGGTATGCGGCAAAAGCGCAGAATAAAATCCAACTAGCCGAAGCCTTAAAAAGCCTCGTGCAAAGTGAGAGTATTGCAAAAGGTGTAGAATCCAATGCGAGAATTAATCGCGCAAACTGCTATGTGGGATTCTTACAAGTTGTTGCAAACGCGCAAGAATCTAGCGCGATTGGAAGCCACGCAAGCAATTGCTTACAGGCGATTAATGATATTGATATTACGCGCATTATCGGTTACGACCCAGTCATTGTAGAAATCCGCAATGATATTCAAAAGCAAATTAAAGAATAAACAATGGAAATACAAGAGCTAGAGGAATACTTTAAAGCAGACTTGGAGGCTTCTAAATCTAGTTTAGAGGAGTTTAAAGAGGCTTTAGAATATTATCACAGCGACCAACTCCCCGCCGATGTATTAAGCGTGATTCAATCGCGCGGACAAGTGCCATTGCACGAAAATATGTTTAAAATGATTGTCAATAAAATCTTAGGCTATAAATCTCAAGCCATACAAGAAGTGCGTGTCAGTGGTAGGCAAGAGCAAGATAGAGCCTTAGCGAATCTGCTTAATGATTTGCTAAAGACTTTTTCACAGCAAACCGCTTATAACAAAGAGATTTTAAAACGCGATTTTAACTTAATTTTAGGAATGAGCGTTGTAGAGCTATGGACAAATAGAGAAGAAAACAATGTGCATATTACACTAAAATCCATCGCACCGAGTGCCTTTATTATTGACAAATACAGCAAGGATAAGAATGCACTAGATGCGCGCAGATTCCATAAAACGATTAACCTAAGCTTAGAGGAAGCAAAAGCCTTAGTGGGCAATGCAAAAAATTTTAAGGTAGATTATGATGGAGAGTTTGAAAGTAGAGTGCCAATGGTGGAAAGTTGGGTAAAGGAAAAAGGTATTTGGAATCGCTACCTTTGGTTGCCACAATGGGATATTTACAAAAGAGAAAAACAGCCCTTTAAAAACAATACCCACCCTTTTATCGTTGCAAAATATATTATTGACCACAATGGTGGATATTATGGAATTTTTAGAGACATTAAGCCTCTGCAAGATTATATCAATTTTGCAGAAAATCGTATGAGCAATATGCTAGGCAGCTTTAAGGCATTCTATGAAAGCGATGCAGTGAGTGATAAAGAGGAGTTTGTGCAATCGGCATCTTTAGATAATAGCTTCACAGAGATAGCGCAAGGGGGCTTAGAGAAAATCAAATTTGTAGAAAATAAAGCCGATATTGCAATCATCTCCCAAAAGGTGAATGAAAAGCGACAAATTGCAAAAATGCTAAC
>NZ_JALEIK010000027.1 GCF_022770205.1 Helicobacter sp.
CTATTGAAGCAGCAAGAGCAGGAGAACACGGAAGAGGATTTGCTGTTGTTGCTGATGAAGTAAGAAAACTAGCAGAGAGAACAGGAAAATCCCTAACAGAAATTGAAGCAAATGTTAATATCCTAGTGCAAGGCGTGAATGATATGAGTGAGTCTATAAAAGAACAAACTCAAGGTGTAAGTCAAATCAATGAAGCCATTGCACAATTAGAATCTGTAACACAAGATAATGTAAGTGTTGCAAACCATACAAGTGATATTTCTACAAATGTCAATAAGATTGCTGATGATATTTTAGGAGATGTGAATAAGAAGAAGTTTTAGGGAGTTTGTATTACTCCCATTCCTTGAAGCCCTGCAATAATCATTTGGATTCCAACAGCTATGATGAAAATTAACGCAATGCGTGAAAGCACATATAAGACTAAATGCCCTAAAATTTTTTCAATCATCGCAGAGAAATAAAATAAAATTAATAAAAAGATAAATGCGGCAATCACGGCTCCAGCGGCAATTAGCATATTGCTTTCTTCTGCGATGATGATGACGGTGGATAAAGTCCCTGGTCCTACAAGCATAGGGAATGCCATAGGGATTATACTATGCTTTAAAAGCTCGCTAAATTCTAAATCTTTGTAGCTAGAAAAGTCTTGTTGTGTTTGTGAGAAGAGTAAGCTTTTAAGACTCATTACGCCAATGACTAAGCCACCTGCTACACGCAAGCTATCTAAATTGACACGAAAGAGATATTGCATTATAAAAGAACCGCTAAGAAGAAAAAGCAAAACAATCAAAAATGCTACCCATAGAATGTTGCGAAAAAGCTTTTGACGCAAGCGGATAGGGACTTGTTCTGTCATTGCGATGAATAAGGGGAGATTGCCAAAGGGGTTTAAAACGGCGATGATTGTAACGGTTGCTACGCCAATGATGTAGCTTACAGATTCTATGTTTTCAAACATTTTATGCCTTTGAAGTCGTTTTGGATTCCATTTGATTTAAACAATAAAGCCTTTGTGGGTTTGCGCTTGTTTAATGTCGTCCCTGTGTGAAGTTTCACAAAATAAAGCTTAAAGGCTTTTTAAACTCTAAAAGTTGGAATCGTAAATGCCATTTGATTTTAGTGCGCAAGGGTTTAAAGAGGGCACAAGCTAATCTAAAATGTTGGAATCTAAAATGCAATTTTGGGCAAACTCTACAAAAGGAATAATAGAGTAGGGCATTCCTAGATGTTCGCCTTGCTTGCATTCGTTTAAAGAGAGAATCAATAAGGAATCGCAAAATTCCCTTTCTTTACCAAGCTTATTTAAGCGTGTTTCTAGCGTCTGTGTAAAAGGCGCACAAAGGATTCCAAGTGATAAAGAAGGAATGTAAAAGTCAAGCTTATCGGTGTAGAAAAATTCTAGTTTAAAATGGTAGAGCAATTCTAAAAACACCATATTTTCAAAAAGCAGGTTAAAGTTGCGTTCAAATGAAACAGCATTTTTTAAAGTGAAATCCCAAAAATAGAGTTTTTTAGGTGCTAGGGCGTGTTCAAATTTTTCTAGCCAAAATAAGATTCCGCTTTTTTCTAAGGTTTGGGCATAAGCGTAGAATCTATCTTTTGAGAGTTTGCCTTCTTTTTTGAGCTTTGTGTAAATTTGATGGAGTGAGATTTTTTGCCCTAGATTTAAAATAAGATTGCGCAATATCCAAAAATCTGTTGGGCTAGATGCAAGCAGTTTTAAAAACTCTCCCTTTTTTTGCCCATTTAATTGTTCAAATAAATTGCCAAATTTTAAATATTGTGCTAGGGCGTATTCTTCTTGGATTTTACGCATTGCTAGAAACTCCGCAAAGGTGATTGGGGGCATTTGTATGTTGTGGAAATTTTCACAAGGGGTGCTAGAAATCACAATCAAAAAAGGGAGTATAAAATCAAGTGGAATTAAAGGAGTATGATTATCTAAAATCAAAATAGAAATATTTTTTTCTTTCAAAAATTGTTTAAGATTTTCTAAATCTTTTAGTGGGTTTAAGCGCGTGTCGTTGCAGTTAATGTAGAGTTTGTTCAATGCGCTAAATTGTGGCTTGCTAAAGTGGTGTAGCATGCAATCTGTTTTGCCAATTCCCATTGCGCCATAAAGGCAGGTTTTGCTTTGAAATTCTAGGGAAATTTGCCTATGGAATCGTAAGTTTAATTTCGGATAGGATTCTAATATTTTTTCAAGCATCTATAAATCACTAAGTTGTGCTAAAAATCCATCTAAATTATATGATTGTTCTAAATCTTTATTTTCAAAAATTAAAAAGAATTTGAAATTTTTATCGCTATTTTTATTTGCATTTTTTATCCATTCTTCTGCAATTAAATTTTTATTAATCGCATTTTGTTCGCTTAAAAAATCGCCTTTTGTTTCTATGAAAATCACACTTTTTTTAGTCCAAACAATAAAATCAGGGTAAAAATTCAAAAATCCATTAAAGCAAAAATCTTTTTTCTCTGTGTTTCTATAAAAACAAACCACATTATCATAGCTAGCAATTTTTTCTATCGCTTCTTTTTCAAATTTATTTAGCCTGCAAGCACTAAATAAAGACTTGCTAGAAGTGGTGATTGCTTGTGAGTCTTTGTCTATGTATTCTGGGATTTTAAAGCTATTTGTATCATCGGTTACCACAATGCTATCATTCTCACATTTTTTAAAAAATTGCTCTTTTGCGTGTTTGTCTAGTAAATCTTGTATTTTCTCTCCTATCTTAGTTGCAAAATGCGCTAAGGTATGTGCTTCTATTTGAATCCCAATTAACGCCCTTTTGACATAGTCTTGGATTGCGTTATAGGATGGGAATTTCTTTGTATCTGTTATGATGTATGTGATTTTTTGTGCTACTAAGTCTATGCGCTCCTCTCCGCTTTTGCTTGATAACTCTCTTTCTAGTTGTTCAAGTTTAGCTTGTGTGATTAAATCTGTATAAAGGCTACCATCTTGATTGATTCCTATTTCTTTAACATTTTGTGAAGCTCCAAAGTCAATATTGCTATCGCTTTTAGAGAGATTAAATCCTTCGTATAAATTTTCTTTAGCTAGCTTAATTGGTGTTATTCTGTTTGGAATTTTTATCGCAAAATATCCAAAACTTTTTCCTATAAATTCTTTAAAATTTTCTTTTATTTTTAGTTGATTTTCGTGCTTTTTCATTTCAATTTCCTTTTGTTGCTGTGCTTGTGCGATTTGACTTATCTCTTTTAATTCTTGTATGGAATCGTTATTTTGGGAGTTTTCTGGCGTGTGTGGAATTTCTTTTGTGGTTTCTATCGTTGTTTGTGTGGCTTGTTGCGTTTTGTTTTCTTGGATTTGTGTGTTACTAAAGAGTGAGGGATTGGGGTTTTGTAATGTGAATTGTTTTTTTGAAAAATCTTGTGAAATTTTTTGTAAATCTTCTTGGATTCTATAATCATTCTTGCTAAATCCCGCCCCTTGTAATCCTGTTTGAATCTCACTAATTGCTGCGTCAAATTTATCGCTATAACTTAACACATAGGAGCAATTAAGAGAGGATTGGCTTGACTTTCTAGCGTTTGGCTGCCTTAGGATTCTGCCTACAATTTGTTCAATATCTGTTTTATTGCTTTTATGCGATAGACTTGCTAGCACATAAGCACTTGGGCAATCCCACCCTTCTTTTAAGGCGTTAATGGTGATGATAAATTTAATAGGGCAAGTAATGGCTTTTAAATCCACATTTTTAATTTCATTGATTTTTGCGGTTTTGATTGCGATTTGATTTGCTTCTACGCCGTAACTAATTAGCTTGTCTTTTATGATGTTAAAGTGTTCTAGGTTTTCTTTGATTTGTTTTTCTGTTTTTTCCTCATTTTTGCTTTGTGCTTGGATTAGCACTAAAGGGCGGAAGTTTTCACCATTGCTGATTGCTTCCTTTTCTAAGCCCTTTTGTAAATCTATCGCCTTGTTAATTAGGCTATCTTCACTCTCAAGTTTATAGACGATAATAGGGAGTTTTATCATATTTTCCTCTTTAAGTTGCCAAGCGGGAATGAGAGTTAAAATATTTGTTCTCTCTTTTGGCGTGGCACTTAATTCTAAAATAAACTTAGGATTTAATCCCTCTTGTAACTCTAAGCTAAGTTCTGAAGTGGCTCTGTGGCTCTCATCAAGTATCATTAAAGGTCTATACGCCTTTAGCACATTAAATAAGCTTAGAGTTTCATTTTCTAAAAGTTTAGATTCAAAAGTGTCTAAATTGCTATTTTCTTCATAAATCTTTCTCTTGCTTTTTGCCTCTTTTAGACTATCAGCCATTATCACACAAACACAGAGATGATTTTCCACACTATGTTCATTAAAGCCTTCACCATTGATTAATTGCTCCTTATCAAAGACTAAAATCGCATTATTAAAATATGCACTTAAGGCGTGGTAATAAGGATGTGATTTATCGCGTAAGTTTGCAAGCGTTTGTGTTAAAATCGCTTCATTTGGCACAATCCATACCACAATACCGCTACTTTTGGATTCCATATTTTTATAATAAGTGGTAATAGAATGTAAGGCTAGAAGTGTTTTACCCCCACCTGTTGGGATTTTGTAACACACTTTTGGGATTCCATTAATGGTGTTTTGGTAAGGTTTATAGCCTTCTTTATGCGTGTAAAATTCCTGCCACACAGAATGTAAGTTGGTAAATTTTCCCATTGCATAAGGGCTTGTTTTTAAAATCTCTAAATAGCGTTGAAAGTCTTGTATCACGCTTGCTTGGTAGTGTTTTAATCGCATTGTCAGTCCTTTTATAGCTTGCGTATATCTCTTGGAATTTGTCTAAACTCTATGTTTTGTTCATTGAGTTGTGCTTGTGAGAGCGTGCAATTATCCGCATAGATGATATAGGAATCTTGTTTTTTAAGGCGTGGGAGAAACTCTAAGTTTAGCGTTGTGGATTTATGTTTTTCATAGATGAAATAAAGGGCTTTTTGGCTCACTTCCCCTACAAAATAGTTTGCGCTAAAGGCGTCTTTATCATAAGTTAGTGCTGTGTTAAACTCTGTGTAAAAGATGTATTCTAAAATCTTTTGTATCTTTAAATTTTCATTTAAAACCTTTTTGCCTTTTTTGTTAAGCAACACAGGCTCTCCTACTTCTAAAAAGCTAAACTCCCCTCCTGTTGCATTTAGCATTGGCTCTTTACCATAGCCGCTAATTGCGTATTTCACTCTTTGTGCTGTGATAGAGTCTGCATAATCCTCACATTCTATTAAGATAAACTTGCGATTGCCCCCATCTTGCTTGTTTAGCTCTAGCACAGCGTGGGCGGTGGTGCCACTGCCTGCAAAGGAATCTAAAATAATGGAATCTTTTTTTGCATAAGTTGCACATTGTATTAGGTTTTGTATTAGTTGCCTTGGTTTAGGATAATCAAAAATTTTTTTACCAAAAATTGCTAATAATTCTTTTTCACTTTCTTGATTATCGCCCCAATCTTTAAGTAGTAAATCCGTGATTGATTTTCTTCCTTGCTTTTCTTCTTCTGAAACATCTCTTCTTAATCCGTAATTTGTAGTAATAAATAAAAGAGAATGCTTAATAAAATCATCAATTTTTTCTTGTGAAACTGAAAATAATGCTCTTACTTCAACTTCATTTGTTGTTATTCCATTTTCATAAAATACATCGTTTAGATATTCTACCGACATAGTCTTTATTTTATAAACACCCTTTTTAATTACGCCTTTTTCTCCAAGTTTTACTCTAACGCCTTTTGAAAATTTTCTAACGCTTAGTTGATTTGTTAAATTAATCACTTTTTTTGTAGCATCGCTTAAGGTATCAAGGGATAATTTATTTAAGGATTCCTTATGTTTTGCATATACTAAAACATATTCCATAACTTTAGCGGTATGTTTTGCTAAAAAAGATGGTTGTTTTTTGCGTTTCCAATGCAAAGTATCTACAAAATTCCTCTCTCCAAAAATTTCATCACAGAGAAGTTTTAAATGCGCCATTTCATTGTCATCAATGCTAATAAAAATCACTCCGCTTTCACTTAAGAGTTCGTGGAGTAGCCTTAAGCGTGGATACATCATACAGAGCCATTTATCGTGGCGGGTTAAATCCTCTCTATTAACAACTTTGCTTAACCATTTTTGCATAAGGGGGCTATTGACATTATCGTTATAAATCCAATTTTCAGAGCCTGTGTTATAGGGCGGGTCTATGTAAATGCAGTGAATCTTGTTTGCATACATAGGGAGGAGGGATTTTAGGGCTAGGAGGTTATCGCCTTTTATGATTTTATTTTCTGCTAGATTTTCGTGGCAAATTTCTTGGGAATCTTTAAAATTGCTTGTGGGATAGCCATCTAGGCTAGTCTTTGCGCAATTTTTTGCTAGCCCAAGAGCTTCACGCGCGATACTAGAATCTAGTTTTGAGGCTTGTGAAGTGCTAGGGTAAGTGTAGAGTAAATCTAGTGTGTGGTAGGGAATGTAAGAGTAGTGGTTTTGAACCGCTTTTTTACCACGCCATTGTAAATGCACCATTTTTGTCCTTTAAAAAAGTAAAATTATAATGGAATTTGGATTAAGAAATTTTGTTTTTGTAAGAATTTTGTGAAATTTGCACCTAACCGCCCTTCTTTGGTGCAAATGTGGTGTTGTGTTTAAGCTTACGCTAAGGCGGTATGGCTTATGATTTTAATGTGATTTTAATAATTAGAGAAGTCTTAAGATTTCTCTAATGAGTTGCAAAATAGCGATGATGATTTTTAAAATCTTCTCTACCATTTAAACACTCTCACACTAAAGAAAGTCTAGCACTTAAACACATTACGATTCTAACTTTTTATGGATTAATCTTTGATTATTTAGTATAATTTGCGTTTTTAATGATGAGGTTTGTGATGTCTAAATTTGAAACAAAATACATTTTTGTAACAGGTGGTGTGTTAAGCTCTTTGGGGAAGGGAATCACTTCATCATCACTTGCGACACTTTTAAAGCATTCTGGATTTAAAGTTGGAATCGTGAAAATTGATCCTTATATCAATGTAGATCCAGGCACTATGAGCCCGCTAGAACACGGAGAAGTGTTTGTAACACACGATGGGGCGGAAACAGATTTAGACATAGGGCATTATGAACGCTTTTTAAATACGGATTTTACTTCTAAGAATAATTTTACAACAGGGCAGGTGTATTTAAGCGTCATTGACAGAGAGCGCAAAGGTGGGTATCTAGGAAAAACAATTCAGGTGATTCCGCATATTGTGGATGAAATAAAGCGTAGAATCCGCCTTGCTGGGGAGGAAAATGAGATTTTGGTAGTGGAGCTTGGTGGAACGGTTGGGGATATTGAAGGTTTGCCTTTTTTAGAAGCAATGCGTGAGATGAAGCACGAATACGGAATGGATAGGGTGATAAGTTTGCATTTAACGCTTATCCCGCTAATTCGTGCAGCTGGAGAGCTTAAGACAAAGCCTACACAACATAGTGTGCAAGAGCTAAGACGCATAGGAATCACTCCACAAATCATTATTGCACGCACGGAAAAAGAGATTCCAAAAGAGCTTAAAAGCAAGCTTTCTATGAGTTGTGATGTGGATTATGATTGTGTCATAACTGCACAAGATGCAAAAAGCATTTACCAAATGCCGCTTAATTTTTTAAAAGAAGGCGTTTTAGTGCCAATTGCTAGGTTTTTAAAACTTCCGGAGTTTAGCCCGGATATGAAAGAGTGGGATTTGCTTGTCAAGCAGATTTTAGCACCGCAAAAGGAGGTGAAAATCGCCTTTGTGGGTAAGTATCTACGATTAAAGGAGTCCTATAAATCGCTTATTGAAGCGTTGATTCACGCAGGAGCAAACCTTGATACAAAGGTGGATATTCAATGGATTGATAGTGAGGAGCTAGAGAAAAATGAAGATGTGCTAGAGCAGTTAAAATATGTAGATGGAATCTTAGTTCCGGGCGGTTTTGGTGAGCGGGGGATTAATGGAAAAATGCGTGCGATTACCTTTGCTAGAGAAAATAAGATTCCTTTTTTAGGGATTTGTCTTGGAATGCAACTTGCAATTATAGAGTTTTGTCGTAATGTTTTAGGGATAAAAGATGCGGATTCTATGGAGTTTAATCCTAAGACAAAAGAGCCGGCAATTTATTTGATAGAAAATTTTATAGATCAAGCTGGCAAGGAGCAAATCAGAACGCACACTTCGCCAATGGGTGGGACTATGCGTTTAGGTGAGTATAAATGCGTAACAAAGGATAATAGCAAGCTACAAATTGCATACCAAGGGCAAAAAATGGTGAAAGAACGCCACCGCCACCGCTATGAAGCAAATCCAAAATATAGAGCAAAGCTAGAAGCGCAAGGAATGGTGGTAAGTGGTGAGAGTGATGGGCTAATTGAAGCAGTGGAGCTTGAAAATCATCCGTGGTTTGTGGCGGTGCAGTTTCATCCGGAATTTACTTCAAGATTGCAAGCTCCTAATTGCGTGATTTTGGAATTCATTAAACAATCGCTTAAGTTTGCACGCGCTTAAGAGTATCCTGTGATTGCGCATTTTAAAAGACTTGATTTTAAGGGGGTAGAATCGCTTTTAAAAGAGCGTTTTGCTAAAGAAAAGATTAAGTCTTTAAAGGATTTGCCAAAACCTGAGAAACTTAATAATTTAATAGAAATTGCTACACGCATTAAAGTGGCAATGGAAGCAAAAAGGCGCATTGTTGTTGTGGGGGATTATGATGTTGATGGGGTGGCGTCTTGTGCGATTTTGCACGCATTTTTTCAAAAGATTTCATATCCTATTGGCGTGGAGATTCCAAACCGCTTTAGTGATGGTTATGGGTTGTCAAAGTCTGTGATTGAGCGATTAGAATGCGATGTGATTATCACGGTGGATAATGGAATCAATGCGATTGAAGCGGCAGAGATTTGTAAGGATAGGGGAATTGAGCTGTTAATTACAGACCACCATACGCCCCAAGAGATTTTGCCCAATGCGTTAATTTGTAATCCCAAGCTTTCCATTGACTTCCCTGAATCTGAGATTTGTGGGGCTTGCGTGGCGTGGTATTTGTGTGCGGGGTTAAAGCAAGTGCTTGGTGTTGAAGTGGCGATGGTGGAGTTTTTAGACTTGCTTGCTTTAGCAATTGTTAGTGATGTGATGCCTTTACTTGGGATGAATCGTGTGCTTTTAAAAAAGGGCTTGGAGGTGTTAAAAGGGAGTCAAAGAATGGCATTTGTGCATTTAAAGGAGCAGTTTTGTAGGTTAAATCTTGATGCGCAACTGATTAGCTATTACATTGCGCCTTTGTTAAATTGTGCAGGCAGAATGGATAGTGCAATGCTTGCTTACCGCTTTTTAATAGAGGATAATGTGTTGGAATCTCAAATGCTTTTAGATGCACTTTTAGGGATTAACACAGAGCGTAAGGCGTTGCAAAATGCGATTTACACAGAGGCTAGAAGGGAGTTTTGTGCGCAAGAAAATTATAGAGAGATTCCTTTTATCTTAACCTATAATCCTAGCTGGCACGAAGGAATTGTTGGGATTATAGCAGCGCGCTTGAGTGAAGAGTTTTTTAAGCCTTGTATTGTTTTAACGCAAAAAGATGGAATCTTAAAGGGAAGTATGCGCTCTAGTTGCATAGATTGTATGGAGGTTTTAGAGAGCGCAAGTGAGCATTTAGTTGCATTTGGTGGGCATTTTGGTGCGGCTGGATTGAGTTTAAAGAAAGAAGCTTTAGGGGATTTTAAGAAAGCATTAATGCGTTTTAGTTATGCGCAAAAGGTAGAATCTAATTTTAGTGATGTTTTAGGGTATTTACCGCTTAATGTGGTAGGAGATGCGTTTTTTGCAATGGTGCAGAGTTTTGCTCCCTTTGGAAATGCAAATGCGATTCCAAAGTTTTATGTGGAAGCTAAGATTGTTTATGTGCGTTATTTTGGTGCAGGGCATAGTCAATTAAGATTGAGCGATGGAACTGCTGTGTGCAATGCTTTAGTGTTTAATCAGGATTTAAGGGAGAGGCAGGGTAAGAAAATTGCTTGTTTGTATTACTTGCAGTGGGATAGTTTTAAACAAAGTGTGGTGTTGTATGTCAAGCATTACACTTTTTTATAAAAGTTATGCAGTAAGGTTGGAAGTAGCACAAGTGAGCTAGCAAGCATTAGAAGCATTGTAAGCGTGGTTAGGAATCCAAAATAAATTGTTGGCGTGAAGTTGCTAGTCATCATCATACAAAAGCCTACAACAATGATTAAGGTTGTGTAAGACATCGCATTGCCAATGGAGCTATGGGAGTTTATGAGTGCTTGCTCTAGGGGGTGGATTTTAAACTCGGCAATGAAGCGGTGGATATAGTGTATCGCATCATCAACGCCAATTCCAAGCGCAATTGCAGCAATGGTAATTCCCATTAAATCTAATGGAGTCCCGCTAAAACCTAAGATTCCAAAGATTACACCTAGTGGGATTAGGTTTGTTAAAAGGGCAATTAAGGCTAATTTAAAACTTCTAAAAATGAGAATAAAAACTAAAAAAATTGCTCCGATGACAAAGCTTAGGGTATTTACTTGCGCATTGATTAGGCTTTGTAAAAGATTGTTATAAAGCACCATTGCGCCATTGATTTCTAGCTTGACATTTTCATCTTTTAAAAGTTCTTGTAAGTCTGTTTTAATTTGCGTGATAAAGGCGTTGCGCTCTAAGGTGGGATTAGAATCAAAGGTGCGCAAAGAGAAGCGAAGTTGGTTTTCTTTTAAATTTGCATAGGGGGTAAAAAGCTGGGCTTTTAGCTCTTGTGAGAAATTTTTATACAAAAAGGCAAGGGTGAAGCCATCTGCGCCAATGCCTAGATTTTCTAAAAGCATTGCTAGGCTATGCAGGCTTAGGATTGAACCGATGTAAGTGCTAGTTTGTGGAGCGGTTTGTAGATAGCTATGCACGCTTTTTGCAATGCGGAGTTTTTGGCTATCAAACCAATAGGCGTCTTGGGATTGTAGGGCTTCAAATTCTTCTTCAAATTCTGACACAAAGGAATTTGCGGAATCCTTTTTTTCTATGAAGGTGATAAGAATTTCTAAGGGAATAGTGCCACCTAATGCTTTGTCAATTGTTAAAAGCCCTTGTTTAATGGTGCTAGAGTCTTTGAAGTAATTCACAAAGCTATTTTCAACTTTTAAATTTTGGATTCCATAGAAGCTAAAGGCTATGCAAAGCAGAGCAATGGTGTAAATGATTTTAGGGTGTTTTATTGCAAGTTTTACGCATAGGCATAAAAGGGATTCTTGGATTGTTGGGAGTTTTGCGATTTTTTTAGGCTTGGGAAGTAAGGCTAGAATGCTACAAAAGAGTATAAAAGTAAAGATTAAGGCTACGCTTACGCCTAAGCTCATTATGATTCCTAGGTGGATAATGGGTAAAATGTTGGAATACATCAGGCTTAAAAAGCCTACCATTGTGGTAAGCACAGCAAAAAAACTTGGGGCTTGTTTGCTTATTAGTGTTGCATAGAGTAGGCTTTTTTGTGTGGCGTTTGGGAATTTTTGATAAAACTCTAAATAGGTTACGCTTAAATGCACCACTAAAGAAACATTGATGATGAGCAAAAGGGAAACATAATTAGACGATAGGATGGTGATTTGGTAGCCAAGTGCTGCAAAAATCCCGCTACTTAGCACAAGGGTGAAAAAACAGATTCCAAGTGTGAGTGCTACAAATTGCCAATTTCTAAAAAATACCCAAAGCATTAGCGATAAAATCACGCTAAGTGCTGTTCCGTAGGTGATTAAATCAGATTTTATGTAGGCTATCATATCGTTAGCAATGAGTGTGATTCCGCCAATTTGCAAGCCCTCATATTTGCTTTGGAGTGCTTTTAAGGCTTTGATTGTGGAGTTATTTTGTGCTTGAAGGTTTATTGGCTCTTCTAAATGGGGATTGTCTTTAAGCGTGATGACAATGCCGGCGGTTTTTGCGTCCTTTGAGATTAGGTTTTGTAGGAAAAAGGGGTGGCTTAAAATCTCTTTTTTAGCAAGCTCTAAATCCACTTCTTTGGATAGTAAGGTGGGGTTAAGCTTGAGTGTTTCTTGCAAGTCTAGGTTTGGCACGCTTTTAAGCAGGGGTGCGTTTAGGATGCTAAGCGTGCTTTGGATTTGTGGAATCGCATTTAAATCGGCGGTGAGTTCTTTTAAGGTTGCAAGGGAGTTGTAGGAGAATATATCACTGCTTTTTGGAGTGTATGCTACGATTAAAAAATCTTTAATGGAATAGTTTTTTAAAAGAGATGTGTAAGCTTGAAAATCCTTGTCGTTTTCTAAAATTAAGCTATCAGAGCTTGCGTCAATTGGGAGTTTTAAAGCAAAGAATCCAAAAATAAAAAAGAAAGCCATACAAATTGCTAGGGTGCGTTTTGGCGCACGCAATAGCTTCTTATAAAAATGCGTAAGATGGAATTTAAATGTGTTATTTTGCTTCAAAAGAAATTTCATTGCGCAGATTATCTAAGAGTGCATTAAAATCAGATTTTGCTAGAAAATCGTTGATTTGTGAGCGGTAGGTTTGGATGATGCTAATGCCTAGGATGTCTATGTCATAGATTTTCCAATCCTCTGTATTGTTATAGAATTTAAAAATAATTTCATTGGTTTTGCCATTAATGATAAGAGAAGTTTTGAGATTATAACGATTGTTTTTTGGTTGGTTACTGCCGATAATTTCTATTTTTTCGTCTTGATAAAGCTTTAATTTATGCGTAAAATTCTTTTTAAGATTGCATTTAAAACTTGCTTTAAAAGCTTCAAATTGCTCTAGTGTTAGTGTTTTATAATGCTTAGAGAGTGCAAGTTGGCTCATAAGATTATAATCAAATAGCGGATCAAAAAGTGCAAAAATTTGGTTTGCCACTTGCTGAAGGGCAGCTCCATTTTGTGGCGTGTCTTGCGCTATTTTTGGGAGTTTTTGTAGAATGTGGAAGGTTGCTTCAATATTTGTTTGCATTGTGCTATTGATTTTGTCAAATTCTATGCTAAAAGCAAGATTGGTTAAAAGAATGCAGCCTAAGAGAAGTTTTGCTAAAGTTTTCATCAATCTCCTTTGATAAGTTCATTGCGGTATTGAAAATAAGCATCACGCATTAAAATATAACCATCGCTGATTGCTCCTTGCCGTAAGCTATCAATGGTATTTTTATGGTATGCAACGGAGCTAAACTCTTTTAATGTGCTAGTTGTGATACTTAGTAGGGTGGGATTGAGATAGCTTATGGGATTTGCTAGCGCATTTAAGGGCATAGCAAGGGTATCACGCACACTACTTGGTCCTAAAAGGGGTAAAACAAGATACGCACCACTCTCAATCCCCCATTTTCCAAAAGCGATTCCAAAGTCAGTTTTATGAGAATAAAGCCCATTTTGCGATGCAACATCAAAAAGCCCTAAGATTCCAACAGAGGAATTTAGCGCAAAACGCCCAAGTTCATCCATCGCTTCTTTGGGTTCAAAGGCAAGCAAATGCGCTAAAAAGCGCAAGGGTGAAGTGAGATTGTCAAAGAAATTATAGATTCCATAGCGATAGCCTAAGGGAATCATTTTGTTATAAGCCTTTAGCAATGGATTGAGGGCATAATCATAAACTTCCCAATTTAGCGTGTAGATGAAGTGATTGTAACCATAAAGCGGGTCGCTAGGCTCTTTGGTGCTATATTCTTCTTCAAAACTATTGAGTAAATCTATGGAGTCTAACGCATAAAGGGCAGTGTTAAAGGCAAATAAAATCCCTAGAATCAGCCTTTTAAACATAATTTTTCCTAAAGATGCTTTGTGATTTTTGTAACAAGACTTTGTGTGTCAAGTCCTAGTTTTGTTTCTATAACTTCAACTTTTCCGTGTGGAATAAACGCATCTTCAAATTCTAAAGAGCAGATTTGAATCCCTAGCGTATTTTCTTGTACAAATGCACTTAAAATCTGTCCGATTCCGCCAATTTTAGCACTATCGCTAAAGATAAACCACTTTTTATGAGTTTTTGCAAGGGAGATTAAGGCGTTTTTGTCCAAAGGCTTTGCAAAGCGCAAATCCACTAAACTTGCATTAATTCCTTGTTTTTCTAATTCAAGCAAGCATTTGTATGCGCGTCCTACACCATTGCCATAACCTAGTAATAAAATCTCACTTTTGCATTCTTTTAAAATTTCTAATTTTCCATATTCAAAGGGCGTGCTATGAAAAATCTCTTCTTTGAGTAAAAAAGCCTTTCTAGGATAACGGAATGCACAGGGTCCGCTTGAAAAATCTCTAGCAAATTTGACAGCTAAGGCAAGTGTGGCTAAATCGCGCGGTGCAAAAAGGGTAAAATTTGGAATTAGATTTAAATAGCCAATGTCAAATGCGCCTTGGTGTGTTTCGCCATCTTCCCCTACGATTCCTGCTCTATCAATGGCAAATTTTACAGGTGTTTTCATAATGCCTACATCGTGGATGAGTTGGTCAAAAGCGCGTTGTAAGAAAGTGGAGTAAATTGCCACAAAAGGCTTAAAGCCTTCCTTTGCTAATGCACTAGCTTGTGTGGTGGCGTGTTGCTCGGCAATGGCAACATCCCAAAAGCGATTAGGGTAGGCTTTAATGAGTTTATCTAATCCTGTGCCGCTAGGCATTGCAGCAGTGATTCCAACAATGCTAGAGTCTTTATCTGCAAGCTCAAGTAGGGTTTGTGCAAAGATAGAAGTAGGAGATTCTACACTGCTTTTTGCAAGGGATTTTTTTTGTGGATCAAAGGGGCTAACTCCGTGCCATTGCTCTAAATGCCCTTCTGCTGGAGTGTATCCCTTGCCCTTTAGGGTTTGTGCGTGCACAACAACAGGTTTTTTGGTGCTTTTAGCAAGGATTAGAGTGTTAATGATTTCTTTTAAATTGTGTCCATCAATTGGTCCGATGTATTCTAGTCCTAGTTCTTCAAAAAGGATTCCGGGTGTGATGAGTTTTAAGGATTCTTCAAAGCGTTTAACAATATAGGTAGCATTTGGCATATTATTGATTGCATTGCCGATTTTGTTTTTAATCCCCTGCACAAATTTCCCTGCAATGATTTGAGAGAGATATTTACTAATTGCTCCAATGGGTTCTGCAATGCTCATTTCATTATCATTTAGGATAATTACCATTGGATATTTGCGATCGCCTAATTCATTTAAGGCTTCATACACAAGCCCAGCACTCATTGCTCCATCGCCAATGAGTGCAACAGGAGTGTGATTGCTACCCTTAAGAGAGAAGGCTTTAGCTGCCCCTACTCCTAGAGAGATAGAAGTAGAGCTATGTCCGGCAATGAAGTAGTCTTGCACGCTTTCACTAGGTCTTGTAAAGCCGCTAATTCCATCGCTTTGACGCAGTGTTTCAAAGGAATCCCAACGCCCTGTTAAGAGCTTATGCGCATAAGCTTGATGGCTAACATCAAAGATAAAGGGATCATTTGGGCTATCAAAAACATAGTGCATTCCAATGATGAGTTCTACTGCGCCAAGTGTTGAGCTAAGATGCCCTCCGTTTTTAGAAACGACTTCTAAAATTCTTTCACGCACGAGTTGTGCAAGCGTGTTTAGAGTAGCAAAATCTTTTTCACTGAGTGTATTTTTGTTTAGAATTTCTAAATATTTCGGATCAAGTGGCATTAGGATTTATTCTCTAAAATGGATTTTTTTAAGGTTTCAAAGCGTGCAAAGATATTACCATCAATATTGCCTGCATTGCTTAAAATCACAACGCCACCTTTAGCAATGGCGATGTCTGCTTCAAGGATGACATTGTTTAAATCCTTTAAGGATTCTTTTAGTACTTCTAAATCTCCTGGAAAAACTTTTAATTTCACTTCCGTATTTTGCGCAACATCTTGTAAAAGAGTGCGCGCTAAAGAAGAGGCAATTTTTGCACTATTTGCGTTAATTTCAGCAGTGATGACTTCTTTTGCAATATCAAGTGCGATGGAGCTTAATTCTTTTTCTAGGTTTAAAATATGGTTTTTGGATTCTAAAATATTTGTATCAATGCGCTGAATGCTTAATGCATAAAGCTCTTTTTGGCTATTAATTTGCGCTTCTAATTCTTGTTTTGCCTGCTGATAACCTTCATTATAACCCTGCTCTTTTGCCTCATTTTTTGCAAGGGAAACTTTTTCGTTGATTTCTCTTTCTTGTTTGTCAAATTGCTCTTGGAGTTTTTGTAAAGATTCTGCTAGCACATCACTTTTTTGTAAGATTTTATCCACAACTTCTGCTTCAAAGAGTTTTAGCGCAGGAGCATCAATGCTTGGTTCAGTAGGTTGTGGCGTTTCAACAGCTTGCAGGGCGGGCTCTGGCGTGTCTTCTTCTTGTGTGCTAGGCTCTGCATTGGGTTGGGATTTCTTTTTTGGTGTAATTTCCATATTACGAAAATTGTATTTTTTAATATCGTGCCGATTTTTGTGCTGCTCTGTAATAATATTTTCGTGTTCGTTAATATTATTCAATGGTATCATCTTGTTCGCCAATTTGGATAATGCCTTGCTCAGAGAGGGATTGCACAGTTTCTACAATTCTGCGTTGTGCAGCTTCTACATCTTTGACTTTGACTGCACCTAAAAATTGCATTTCTTCTAAAAATTGCTCTCCTGCTCTTTGAGACATATTTGAAACAAATTTTTGTTTTAACTCTTCAGGTGATGCTTTGAGTGCTAAAATCAAATCTTTTTTATCAGCAATTTTTAGAATTTCTCTAATTGCATTATTATCAAGTTTTTCAATATCTTCAAAAGTAAACATCATTTCTTTGATTGCAACAGCAAGTTGGTCATCAATTTGCTCAATATAGGCAATGGTTGCTTTGGAAGCTTTCTGTCCTAAGCGGTTAAACACTTCTGCAACAGCACGGATTCCACCCACTTCAACTTTATAGCTTGTTAGGGATTCTAGTTTGTTTTCTAAAACGGTTGAAACGCGTTTGACAACATTTGGTGAAATATCGCCTAAGTTTGCCATACGGATTGCAATTTCTGCGCGCAAATCGTCTGAAAAGAAGTTGAGTGTTTCTGCTGCGTTTGTGGGATCCATATGCGCTAGAATCAGAGCAATGGTTTGTGGGTGCTCGTGGATAATGAAATCTGAAAGTTGTTGTGGACGCACGCGTGAGAGATAGGCAAAGTTTTGAGAAGATTGCATAGATTTTGCAAGTTTGTCCAAAACTTTCTTAGCAGCTTCTGGTCCAAGTGTGCGGTATAGCAACTCTTTTGCATATTCAAAACCGCCTGTGGAAATGTATTGATTGGATTGAAAAATCGCATAAAATTCTTCTAAAATTGCTGCAGCAATCACTTTATCAACACCAGAGTTTTGTGCAATGTATTTGGAAATTTCTGTGATGGAATCTAAATCAAGATGGGAAAAAATTTCTCCTGTTAATTCATCGCCTAATTGCACAAGTAAAATAGCAATTTTTTCTGCCATTGAGAGTTCATCGTATTGGGATTGTTGGCGTGGGCTTAGTGAGATGGAAGGCATTAGCGTTTTCCTCCTATGTTGTCAAACCCTAGTTCATCGTGCACTAGTGTTTGGAATAAGTTTGCAAGATCAGTTGGTTTTTCTGCTGCAAGATCTTTGATTTTTTCAAGTAGCACATTATACTTGATTTCATCTTCGTTTGCACCACTTCCAAAGCCAAGTTGATCTTCAATTCTACGACGCATTTCATTGAGGCGATCGTTATTTTCTTCTTCGTCATCGTCAATTTTAATAAGCGATTCCAACTCCTCTTCTTCATCTGCTTTTGCTTCAAGCATACGCTCGCTAAAGGGAACAATCACTTTTTTGTAAAAGAAGAAGAGTATGATGCCTACAAGCACATATTTAAGCAGCGGCATAAATGGCTCTAAAAGTTTTGTAGAAGTTTCTAAGAATCGCTCTAAGGGTGTGCGCCCTTTAAATCCTGCAAGCTGTCCGTTTAATTGGAAATTGCTAACAGAAACTTCATCGCCTCTTTGCTCATTGTATCCGATTGCTTGGCGCACAAGGGCGGAGATTTTTGTCATCTCTTCTTCGTTTAAAGCGATGTATTTGAGTTGCTCTACACCTTCTGCATTGAGTTCTCTTTCATAGCGTCCATCCACAACCACAGCAGCAGATAATCTACGGATTGTAGCAAACTCTCCTTTAATATTAGAGATGGTTTTGCTGATTTCAAAATTTGTTGTGTTTTGTGTTTTTTCGTATTTTTCCTTTGTGTCATCATCCTCTAGCCCTTGCACAGGACCTATGTTGCTCACCACTCCGGGCACTCCGCCAATTTCTTTAGGGCGGAATCCTTCACGCTTTTCTTCTAAATCTTGAATGCTGCGCACAACATTATTGGGATCATAAAATTCTTGTGTGCTTTCTTTTTGCGCGAAGTCAAATTCTGCAGTAACTTTTGCTACAACACCATCTTTGCCCCCCGTGATTGGAGATAGGATATTGACAATTTTTGCTTCTAAAGCGTGTTCAAAATCTGTTTTATAGCGCAGTTGTGCTACTGCTAAATCTCTAGCACCGCCTAATTCATCAAGCTCGCTTAGGGGTTCTCCCCTTTCATTGACAACTTCTACATTTTGGATGGTTAGGTTTGGCACAGCGGAAGAAACAATGTTTTTAATCCCTGAAATTTGCTTAGGTGTTAGGGTTTGTGCAGGCTTAAAGACAAGCACAACAGAAGCAGTTGGCGGGGTTTGTTCACTAACAAAGACGGTTTTTTCAGGTTGGGCTAAATGCACGGTTGCTTTTTGGATGGGTGCTAGGCTTTCAATTGTGCGGGCTAATTCACCTTCAATTGCGCGCAGGTATTTAATGCGTTGGTCAAAATCTGTCGCACCAAAATCTTTTGTGTCAAAGATTTCAAAACCAATTTTGCTACTTTTTGGGATTCCGTTGCTTGCAAGCTTCATTCTCTCTTCATAAACAAATTCTTGCGGAACTAGAATCGTATTGTCTTTTGGGATTTTGTAGGGAATCTTATCTTGCTGGAGTTGCTGGACAATGAGTGCGCCATCTTCTGGGCTAACTCCTTCAAATAAAACGGCATAACCCGGATATAAGATTCCAGCTTTGTTGTTGGTAGAATTCCATACGATAAGCCCCGAGATAAATCCTACCACAACAACAATTGTTGCTAAAATGACAATTTTTTGTTTTTTGTTTAGCTTTTTATAAAGGCTTCTAATCTGCTCAAAAAGTATTTTTAAATCCAAGTTTTATTGCCTACTTTTGTTTAAGATAAGTGTTAAAAAGTGTGAAAAACTTTTCGTTTTGCTTTGGTGTGCCTATGGTTATTCTAATAGCGTTTAAACCATAGCTTGCTAGATTTCTAATAATCATCCCTTGTTTAAATAAATGCTCTGCAATTTCTGTGGAATTTATCGGTGTGTTAAAATAATAGGCGATGAAGTTTGCATAACTTGGCGTAAATTTAAAGCCTTTTTCTTTAGCAAAATTTTCAAATAAAGGCATTTGTTCTAAATTATTTTCTATGCTTTTTTTAAGATGTGCTTTGTCTTTTAGTGCTGCAAGGGCTGCTGCAAGCGATGGAGTGGTGACATTAAAAGGGGGGCGCAACTTCGCAAGTGCTTGGATGATTGTAGGATTTGCGATTCCATATCCTATGCGCATTCCGCCTAGTCCATAGACTTTAGAAAATGTGCCTGTGTAAATCACATTTGAAAAAGTATGAATCAATGCTTTTGGGTCAAGTGCTTTATTGGAATCCTTCGCTTTTGCGTATTCTTGGTATGCACCATCAATCACAACCAAGCAATTAGAATCAATCTGTCTTAAAAAATCAAAGATTTCTTTAGCATCTAAGCATTCTCCTAGCGGATTATTGGGAGTGCAAAGAAAAATGATTGCAGGCTTATGCAAGCTATAAGCGTCTAAAAATTCTTCTAAATTATGTGTAGGGCTTGGCGTGCGTATGATTTCAGCTCCAATGGCTTTTGCATAGATTTCATACATTGCAAAAGTGGTTTTTGCCATTAAGACTTTGCTTGTGTGGTTTGCTTTAGCGTGGAGACAAAATTCAAGGATTTGATCGCTTCCTGCACCAATAATTAGAGTGTCTTTTGCCACATTAAAATGTTTTGCTAAGGCTTCTTTGAGCGCATACATAGAATCATCAGGATAGAAATGCGCATCTTGTGCAACTTTAATGATTGCTTCTATTGCCTTTTTGCTAGCCCCTAGCGGATTTTCATTAGATGCAAGTTTAACCACTGCATCTTTTGAGATTCCATATTCTCTTACCACAAGTTCAATAGGCAGCCCTGCTTCATATGTTTTAATGGAATCTAAAGTTGCATTAAAAGTCATTGTTTAAAACCCCAAGAAAAATAATCAGTTATTGTAGCAAAAAAATTAATAAAGCACAAAAACTATAAAATCATCCGCATCGTATCAATGAATTGATTAATATTGCCTTGCGTAACATAGTAATCTACACCTTTTTTCCTGATGTCTGTAAGTGCGATGTTGCTAGTGTTTTTGGGGAGGATTGCGCAAAATTTTGGAGTGCAGAGAGTTGTGCTAAAGAGTTCAATATATTTTTGTATAAAACTTAGAATATTCATTTCACACACTTCCCATTCCATAATGACAATGTGGTAATCCACAGGATTAGAAATGCTTAAATGGTTGTATGGGTCATTAGAAGTTGTGATTTGTAAATCCTTATCAAAATTTTTCAAATATTCTTTATAACGCCTGCTATCGTCTTTTGAGCTTTGGATTAAGAGAATGTTTTTTTTAGAAAAGGTTTCTAGGTATTTTAAAAGATTAAAGAGTTCTTTAATTTCATTGCGGATTTTGTTTTTATCTAGGCTGTATAAAAAGTATTTTAGAAATGTTTTTGAGCTATAAGTGCCTGTGATTCCAGCCTTGATAAAAAACCTTCTTACGCTTAAACTGCGCTTTGCTCTTTCCCAAAGTAATGTGTCTAAATCATAGGCTTTTGCATTTAGGAGTTTGATAAAATCTTGTTTTAGTGTGTTTGTTAGCGGGAGATAGTTTCTTAAAAATGTTTCAAAATGCTCTTTGGAGAATGTATCCCTTGCTTGAGTGGCTTTAGCAAGCTTCTCTTTCTCTTCAGAGAGATATTGGAGCAAATCTACATAGCGTTTGCGGAGTTTTTTAAGATTGCTTAGGGCTTGTGCGTAGGCGGCGCTGTTTGTATCGGTGCGTTTTGCAAATTGATCTTCCATAGTTTTTAGTGCTGTTCCCATAGTGGATTGTTGGATTGTTGTGCTTTTGATTAGGGATTGTGTGCTTTCAATGAGTTCTTCCATTTTTACAAATTCTATTTGGCGCGCTAAAAAAATTTTTTGATAGGAGTATTGCGGAGGATAAGAGACTTTTTTAGCAAAGGATTCGTATTCTCTATCCAATGCACTAAGCTCTGATTTTAGGCTTGTTAAAGTGGCATTTGAAATGGTGCTATCTAGCTCAAAGAGATTATTATAAGCGGTAAATAAAAAGCGTTTAATGCGTAAAAAATCTAAATCTTTTTTAGAGTCAATGTCTTTTTTGTGGTGCTTAATGAGATTTTCAACACCGCCAAAATGCTCATAAATGCACTCTTTAATGCTATGTGTTTGGCGGATGGTAAAAGCTTGATTGGGATTTTTTTTAGGACGCACGAGAATGACTTGTATTTTGTCGTTGTTGAGTTCAAATTCAACTTCCATATTGGGTGTGATGTCTTTAAAATCTGCATCCCATACGCTCAAATCAAATGCAAAGCGTCGTTTATTGCGCGCTTGTTCAATCAAACCGCTTTTTGTTTGTGTGTTTAGTCCAATTAAATAACCAACCATTCCCTTAACCCTTTAAAAGCTAAAACATTTCAATTATATTAAAGACGCAAAAAGGGCAAAACGCCCGCAGTTAGAATCTCGCCGATAGGAGAAAAAGCTTGCATCGCAGCAAGTGCATTGTGGAGCGATGCTGTAGTTTTTGAGAGTGTATGTTTCTAATTGTGCTTTAATGGTGGCAATTAAATCTAAATAAAGTTTTCCATTACGCAAAATTCTGCCTTTTTCTAAAATATCCCCGTTAAAAACCTCTTCTTTTACTTCATAGCAACAATTTCTAATGGAAGGTCCAACAAAGATAAAAATAGCACTTAAGCAACTATGGAATCGCTTTTGTAAAAGCTCTAGTGCATTAATTAGGATTCCATTTTGTAAGCCAACACGCCCAGCGTGGAGTAAAATTAGAATCTTTTTTTGTGTATCAAAAAGCAAAATAGGATTACAATCTGCAACCATAACCATACCGATAATGCCTTTTTGTGTGATTAAGATTCCATCTCCTTTGCCTAAAAATCCTCCCGATTTTGCTTCTATGATAGTGTTTCCGTGTATTTGATGGAGATAGGCTAGGTTTTCTAATTGAAAAGGCGAGATTAAGGCACTTCTGTTTTGTAGAATACTCTCTTTAGAATCACTGCCAAAGGCAACATTAAGCGGAGCGTGGCTTAGGAATGCAGAAACGCCATTAGGTGTTTTGATATGTGTTTTTTGTGTGCATATAGTGGGATAAGGTTTTAAAGTGTTATTTGGAATCATAATTCTTGGTCATAATCTGCATAGTTTTGCATAATTAAATAAGTCCCTTTGGAGATGTCTAATAAAGGATTTGGTGAGAGATTAATCTTTATTTTTAATTCTTCTTCTAAATAGTCTTTTAGTCCCTGCATCAAGGCTAATCCTCCTGTTAGCACTGCTCCATCGTCAATTAAATCCGGTGCAACTTGTGGTGGAGCTTCGTGGATGGCTTCTAAAATCACACGCTTGATTTTTTCCATACTTTTTAAGAGGAGATTTTTAAAGTCATTAAGCTGTAATTCATAGGCAATGGGCATTCCGTTGATGAGGTTTTTTGCGCTAATGTTAATGCTAGGATTATCTGAGAAGACATTGATGCTATGTTTAATGTTCTCTGCGATATCTTTACTAATGCTAATGCTTTTGTTGTGGCGACAAAATTCCATAATGGCATAATCCATAAAATCTCCTGCCTCTTTAGTGAAGGCACTTGTTACAAGCCCTCCTAAAGAAATGATGCTAGCTTCTACAAGCCCCCCGCCAGCGTCAATAACCATTTTTGCGCGTGCAGTGCTAATATCAAGCCCAGCACCTACACTAGCACTAAAGGGATATTCTATCAAAAAAACTTCCTTTGCGCCTGCAAGCATTGTGGCTTCATACAAAGAGTGGCGTTCTACTTGCGTCAAATTTTGAGGAATGCTGATTCCAACTCTAGGGGCTAAAGAGTTTGTTTTTCCTTTCTCAATCAAGGCTTGCATAAAGATTTTTGTGGTTTCAAAATCACTAATTGCTCCTTTTGAAATGGGATTAATCACGCTAATTTCTCGTGGCGCACGCCCTAGCATTTTTTTTGCGTGATTGCCAATAGCTAGTGTGCGTGTGCTGTTGTATTTATTTTCTAGTGCAATGCAGGTTGCTTCGCAAAATAGCACTTCATCAGTATTGTTGCGCACAATGGTATTTGCTGTCCCTAAATCCACTGCAATATCGGTTCTATCAAATAAAGCCATAAAATCCCAATCTAAATTTTTGGGGAATTATACATTAATAAATAGTAAATTTTATGCGTTTTTGTTATAATGGAGGCGGGTTTATTGGATTTTGCTAGTGAGTTTAGGCAAATTTAAATGATTGCAAGGGTTTTTAATGTTTATTTTTCTGTGTTATGCGTTATTTTTGAGTGTTCCAAAGATTGTTTTGTCTGTGCTTCAGTTAGGTTTTTTAAAACAAGAGGGCGCAAAAGAGCCTTATATCTTAGAGAGAACAAAATTCATCCAAGCTGCGCGCTATGCAACTTTGCGTGAGAGATTAAGCATCATAAGCACGCTTTTGGATTTAGGGTTTGTTGGTTTTTGGCTTTTGTATGGATTTAGAGAGTTAGAAAATGTGCTAGATTTTTCCCCCTTAGTGGAATCTGTGGTATTTGTGCTTTGTTTTTTGGTGGTGCAAGCGTTGGTAGCTTTACCCTTAAGTGCGTATCAAACTTTAGTGGTGGATAGGGAGTTTGGCTTTGCTAAGGGGGGAGTGAAGCTTTTTATAAAGGATACTTTAAAATCTTTTGCGTTGCTTTTAGTAATTGGGGGAATCTTAATTTTTGCGTTTAGTTGGATGATTTTAAATGTGGAAAATTGGGAGCTTTATGCTTTTATATTGGGAGTTGTGTTGATTGTAAGTCTTAATATGCTTTATCCAATAGTCATTGCGCCTTTGTTTAATAAATTTTCACCTTTAGAAAATGCAGAGTTAAAAGAAGCGATTAATGCTTTGCTTGTGCGTGTTGGATTTAAAAGTGAGGGTGTGTTTGTGATGGATGCTTCTAAAAGAGATGGACGATTGAATGCCTATTTTGCTGGGCTTGGGAGAGCAAAAAGAGTGATTTTGTTTGATACGCTATTAGATAAGATTTCTCCTGCATCACTCTTAGCGGTGTTAGGACACGAATTAGGACATTTTAAGCACTATGATCTTTATAAAATGATGGTGTTCATTCTTGGATTCTTTGCCATTCTTGTGTTTTTTGTGGCAAATCTACCAGAGGCACTTTTTGCTAGTGCAAACTTAGAAGTAAGCGCGCAAGCAAATCTTGTCTTTTTATTGATTTTAAGTGCGCCTTTTGGATTTTATTTTATGCTTATAGTGAATTTTTTAAGTTGTAAAAATGAGTTTAATGCGGATAAATTTGGAGCAAGTTTAACAACAAAGGAAGATTTAGCAAATGCTTTGCTTGTGCTTGTTAAAGAGAATAATTCCTTTCCACTTGCACATCCTTTATATATGCGTTTTTATTATAGCCATCCGCCCTTAATGGCAAGGCTTATTGCTTTAGATTGTGGGCATTTGGGAAAAAGTGTAGCATAGGGGTGAAGGGTAAAGATGCGTGGAACTATTGCAGGATTGTTAAATGTTGGCACACAGATTCTGCAACACAATGCAATAATGCGCCCACGCTTAGAAGCAGAGGTTTTATTAGGCTTTGTGTTGGGGCTACAAAGAGTGGAGTTGCACGCACATTTTGATCGCATTGTGGAATCTTTTTTTGTAGAATCGTATTTTAGGCTGCTTAAACGCCGCGCAAATCACGAGCCTATGGAGTATTTAATAGAAAAGGTGAGTTTTTATGGCGAGGAGCTATACATTTCTTATGGTGCTTTGATTCCGCGTCCTGAAACAGAGATTTTAGTGGATAAAGCATTGCAATTAATTTTAGATAAAGATTGTAAAAATATTGCAGAAATTGGTGTGGGAAGTGGCGCGATTAGCGTGATGCTAGCGCATTTAAGCAAGGATTTAAAAAGCGATTCCAACTTTTATGCTAGCGATATTTCCCCTGAAGCCTTGTTTAATGCCTGTGTGAATAGGGAAAAATTTAGGGTGAAAAATTTAAGTTTGCATTTGGGTGCGTATTTGGATTTTAATGCAAAGCTTAGGATTAATTTTGATGTTTTGGTGTCAAATCCGCCTTATATTAAAGAAGGCGAGATGCTTCCAAAATCTCTATCCTATGAGCCACAAAAAGCACTTTTTGGAGGGGAGAAGGGTGATGAGATGCTGTGCCATATTATTGACTTGGCGCAAGAGAATCGCATTCCATATTTGCTTTGTGAGATGGGCTATAATCAAAAAGAGAGCATTAAGGTGCATTTAAGCAATATCCCCCATAAAAGTGTGGAGTTTTATAAGGATTTAGCGGGGCTAGATCGTGGCTTTGTGATTAGTTTTTAGCGATTCCTATGTAAAGATAACTCCATCAATTCCGTATTCTATGGCGTTTTCAATTTGCTTCTCTTGTGTGATGCACAACAATATCTTTGCGTCAAAGAGATAGGTTTCTGCAAGTTTTTGTAAATGCCTTGCAAATGTTAAGTCAGAAGTTAGTAAGTAGTGTGCGCCTAGATTAATCAAAAGCATCGCTTCTGTAATATTTGCTGGGATAACTCCAAAGTTTAGATGGTTGTCTTGGCAGTATTTTGCCAATTGTAAAAGTGTAGTAGAGTCGCTATGGGTTAAGATTAAAAAATCATTTGGCAATGTATTTTGGATTTTAGTTTTTTCTGTTGCAAAAATAAGATTTAAAGGTGTGATTAAGGGGTGGTTTAAGATTAGCATTGTGCGCATTCCTTGGAGCAATAGTATTTGCCATCTTGAAGAATTGCTTCATCGCTTGAAACATAAGTGCCACATTTTGAGCATTCTAATAGAATGGAATCTTTTTGATGTTTTTTTTCTTTGTCTTCTTGTTTTGGGGATTTTGGTTTTTTAAAAAAGAAATAATAGATTCCAACAATGCAGAGTGCAAAAATAATCCATTTTAACATAAAATATCCTTTCCATTAATGATAAGATATTGCGATAGAGTGTGTGCAAAGCGTGAGTGTTTTAGTCCTTTTGGCAATTCATTTTCTACATTTGAGCCTTTATAGAGTAAAAGTGTTGTGTCATTTTTGATGCAATGCTTGCATTTTTCCAAAAGCATTTTCACATCAAAAGCTGCTCTTGAAGTGATGAAATCAGGCAAGCTTTCAAGGTTTAAGGATTCTATTTTTTTGCGCGCAATGCTTAGGTGTGTTAGTTTTAAATGGGCTTTTATGTTTTGTAAAAAGGAGGCTTTTTTGGCGTTTGGCTCACATAAAATTGTTGGAATCTCAAGGGCAATGTGTAAAGGAATGGCAGGAAAGCCATTGCCGCTACCAATGTCAAGCAGTAAATGTTTATTATTCAAATTAACTTTACTTAAAGGATACAAAGAGTTTTCAATATTTTTTTGAATACTTTTAGCATCTTTTGCACCACTTAGGCTATGGATTGCATTCCAAGAGAGTAGCATTTGTGTGTAGTTTTCTAAAAGTTCTTGTTGTTTGTGATTAAGTTGCATTGTATCTCTTATAAAATTAGCATTCCATCGCCATAGGAATAAAAGCGATAGTTGTTTGCAATGGCTTCTTTATAAAGACTTAAGGTTTGTTCCAATCCGATAAAAGAGGCAACTAGCATTAAAAGCGTAGTTTTTGGCAGATGGAAGTTGGTTAAAAGTGCGTGGGTGGCTTTTGGTGGGTTTTGTGGGTGTAAAAATAAATCGCACTCTCCATTTAATGCTTTGCCTTCTTTAAAAGCTTCACTTCTTGCATAGGCTTCAATTGTGCGTGTTGCAGTTGTGCCAATGGCGGTGATGTGTTTTGCGTCTTTGATTTTTGTTGCGGAATCTTGGGGTATAAAAAAGGATTCCGTGTGCATTTTATGCTCTAAAATATTCTCTGTGCTAACCCCAATAAATGTTCCTGCGCCTATATGCAGAGTGATTTCTGCCGTGTTAAAATGCGCTTTTAAAGACGCATAAGACTCTTTGCTAAAATGCAAGGAAGCAGTGGGAGCAGCAATTGCTCCTATGTGCCTAGCAAACACACTTTGGTAGTCTTCCTTGTCTGCTATTGTGGCATTGCGCTTGATGTAAGGGGGCAGGGGAATGCGTCCGTTATGTTCTAAAAAAGTAAAGAAATCATTGCAACTTAGCGGAATCTCTTCATTTTCTTGTAGGGTAAAAAACTCCGCTTCTTTAAATCCGATTCCAATATTTTGGCTTAAAATCCTAGCATAGACTCTACCAAAGGCAATAATGCTGCCTATTTTTAAACGCCCTTTAAATTGCATTAAATAGCGATTTTTATCAAGTTCTTTATGGAATAATGCTTCAATTTTTGCTCCACCTTGTGTGGAATCTTTTTTAGAGTTTTGCAGGATTTTTTTACCATAGATTCTAGCAGGTAGGACTTTCGTGTTGTTAAACACAAGTAAGGTGTTTTTTGGTAAAAAGCTTGCAAAATCCTTAAAAGTGCTATGTGTAATGCTGCAATTCTTGCGGTTAAACACAAGCAATTTTGCTGCTTCTTTTGGGTGAATGGGTTTTGTTGCAATGCACTCTTTTGGAAGTGTGTAGTTGTAACTTGAGAGTAGGGTATCCATTAGTCTTCTTGTGGCTCTTCTTTATAGGGATTTACCATTTTTGCAATTATAATAGAAAGCCCATAGAGCAAGGTTAAGGGGATTGCCATTAAGAATTGTGAGAGCATATCAGGGGGAGTTAGAAGGGCTGCTAGGACAAAGATAAGCACAATGGCAAATTTAAAGTAGCTTTTTAGTGTTTTATCTGTTACTAGTCCAATTTTTGCTAGAAAAAATGTAACCACTGGGAGTTCAAAAGATACACCAAAGCCTACCATCAATTTTGCAAAAAATCCTACATAATCCCCAATGCTAGGAAGGGCAGTAAAAAGTTGGCTACCAAAATTGATTAAATATCCAAAACCTATGGGGAAGGCAATGTAATAAGCAAAGGCACAGCCACATAAAAAGAAAAATGTCCCAAAAATCACAAAAGGAAGCACAAGTTTTTTTTCATTTTCATAAAGTCCGGGGGCTACAAATGCCCAAATTTGCCAAAAAATTACAGGCAGTGCGAAAATAAAACCGCTAAAAAACGCCACTTTAATGGCTGTGAAAAATGCCTCACCAACTTGAGTGAAAATCACACTCTCACGCCCTTTTGGCAAGGCAGTGCTTAAGGGTGCTACCATCCAATCTAAAATGATTTCCCAAAAATAAAACGACGCTGCAAATGTGATAGTAAGGGCGATTGCAATGCGGATTAAACAGCGGCGTAAATCTTGGATATGGGGCTTTAAATCTTCAAGCATTAAGATTCCTTGTGTCTTGTGGAGTTGTTTCAAGGTTTAGGGTGGCTGTGCTAGTGTTTGGTTTGGATTCCTCTGTGTTTTGTGAAGTTTTAGCTTCTGTTTGGGGGCTTAATGCAGAATCTTTTTTTTGGTTTTGTAGCTCTTGTGGTAGAATTTGTTGCGTTGGGGTTTTAGAATCCTCTAAAAGCGTTGCATCTAAATCAAGTGTTTTTAAATCCAGCTCTTTTGTTAGATTGTGCGCTTCTTGTGTGATGCTATTTTTATAAGCTAAGGCTTCTTCTTTAATTTTATTAAGATTAATCTCCCTATCTAAGCTTTCTTTTGCCTCCTCCATTGTTTTTTTGATGGCACGAAAGAGTTTTGCTATATCCACAAGTGCTTTTGGTAATTTTTCTGGTCCTAGAAAGATGATTGCCACAACGGCAATCATTAAAATTTCAAAAAATCCCATTCCAAACATTGCTAAATTGCCTTTTTTGTTAGCTGTTGGGATTTTATCTAATTTTGGAATAAAGTGTGCTTAGAAAAGTTTAGAATTTTACTAAGAAGGTGTAACAATGGATAGAATTTTAAGCAAGGTAATGTTTGGAAAAGTGCTATTTATGGCGTCATTAGTTGGGGTTTTATTTGGGTTTAGTGGGTGTATTTCTCCTAAAGCAGATGCGTTTTTACTAGGTGTTGGGCTTGGTTCTGCAACAACGGCGTATTTTTTAAAAGGGGGAAGCATTGCGGGGTATAGTTTGCACTCTTTTCAAAATGGGAGTAAGAATCCTACCACACAACAACACAGGGATTTTTCAATCCCTAGTGAGCTAGAGTGGCAATATATGGGAGAAGAGATTTTTTCTCAAACACAACAAGCACAAGGGAGATTTTAAAAGGCTAAAGGCGTGGGTCTGCAATTTTACCTGCAATTGCACTTATTGCAGCAACTGCGGAATTTGCAAGATACACTTCAGAGTTTCTAGCTCCCATTCTGCCTACAAAATTGCGGTTTGTGGTAGAAACACAGCGTTCATTATCCCCTAAGATTCCCATATACCCGCCAAGGCACGCACCACAGGTGGGATTTGATAGGAGTGCGCCGGAATCCAAAAGAATATCAATATAACCTAGTTTATGGGCATCTTTGTAGATTTGTTGTGTGCCTGGAGTGATGATTAAACGCACATCTTTATGCACCTTTTTGCCCTTTAGAATCTCGCTTGCAATTTTTAAATCACTTAAGCGTCCATTTGTGCAACTGCCAATGAAAACTTGGTCAATTTTTAAATTATCTCTAACCGCTTGTGTGATGCTTTTGCCATTGCTAGGTAAAAAGGGATAGGCGACTACTGGTTCAAGCTTGCTAATATCAATGGTTAGGGTGCGTGTGTAGGTGGCATCTAAGTCTGAAAAAAATTCTTTTGGCTTTGCGCGCAAATTTGGGCGACTTGCTAGAAACTCGCGCGTGATGGAATCTGGAGCGATGATTCCATTTTTAGCCCCTGCTTCAATTGCCATATTACAAAGAGAAAATCTATCATCCATATTCAAATAAGAAATTCCTTCACCGCAAAACTCTAAGGCTTCATAAAGTGCGCCATCAACGCCAATTTGGCGGATGATTTCTAGGATTAAGTCCTTGCCATAAATGTGTTGTGCAGGTTTTCCAATAAATTCTACTTTAATGGAGCTTGGCACTTTAAACCAATTGCGTCCTGTAACCATTGCATAGGCTAAATCTGTGCTACCCATTCCTGTGCTAAAAGCCCCTAATGCGCCGTGTGTGCAAGTGTGAGAGTCTGCTCCAATAATCACATCTCCGCTAACTACTAAGCCTTTTTCTGGCAAAAGGGCGTGCTCAATCCCCATATCTTTTTCATCAAAGAAATGTTTAAGATTGTGCTTTTTTGCAAAATCACGGCTAATTCTTGCTTGATTTGCACTTGCGATGTCTTTTGCTGGGATAAAATGGTCCATTACAATGCAAAATCCATCAGGGTTTGCTAATCTTTCTGCACCACTCTCTTCAAATGCTTTGATAGAAAGCGGTGTTGTGATGTCATTGCCTATAACCATATCAATGGGAGAATCTACAATATCTCCTGCATAAACTTCTTTTTTTGTATGTTCTGAAAAAATCTTTTCTGTAATTGTCTGTCCCATTTTTACTCCTTTAAAGATTTAATGTATTTTTAAAGTGCCGTTGGATTTCTAAAATTTTTTGTTTTTGCAGATAAAAACTATTGGGATTTGCTACTAAATATGCGCTAATATCCATAATCGTGTGATCAATTTTTAAATTGTTTTGGCGCATTGTATCGCCCGTTTCTACTAAATCTACAATTGCATCTGCCATTCCTACAAGGGGGGCTAGTTCAATAGAGCCATAGAGTTTAATGATTTCTATGTTCATTGCTTTTTGCGCAAAAAAGGCTTTGGTGATGTTTATCATTTTTGTAGCAATTCTTAGATTGGGATTTGCAAAGCTAAAGGCATAAGAGTTTGGAGAGCCAATACACACGCGACATTTTCCAAAACCTAAATCAAGCAAGCGCACAAGGGGGCTTTTTTGCTCTTCTAGCACATCAAGTCCTACCACCCCAATGTCTGCTGCTCCGCGCTCTACATAGGCTGGGACATCTTGGTTTCTTACAAGCATAAAGCTAAAATTGTCTTTTTGTAAAATGAGCTTGCGATCTTCAAATTGCAAGGATGCTTGCAAAAGGTGTTCAAAAATTTTTAGCGTTTTTTCTGCATTGCGCCCTTTTGGTAATGCAACCCTAATCATAAGTAAATCCCTTTTGCGGTGAAATTTGTTTCAATTGCCTTTTGCATCCCTTTAAAAACAAGTAAATCATCATAAAAGCAGTTTTTAAAGAAATGCGAAAGAAACTTGCCATCGCCCCCTGTGAAATGGATTTTTTTATTTTTGGATGTGGTTTGTAGGATTAAAATGATGGATTTTAGCATTCCATAACTGATAGCATCTTTTGTGTTTTGTGGAAATGTGTGCAAATCCACAGCAAGATTGACTTCTTGGTCTAAAATGGCGATATTGTTAAACATTTTACGATATTGCGCAATTCCGGGCATTATAAAACCACCCAAATGAATGCCTTGATGCATAATATCAATGGTTAAAGCACTTCCAGCATCCACAATCACGCCATCATCAATTGCCATACAAGCTGCTATTCTATCTACCCCTAAGCCTTTGTAGGTTGTGTCAAGATTTAAATGATTGCATAAATCAAAGCAGCGCTTATGCGAGCGCAGAAGTGCATTTGTGGAATCTTTATTGACGCTGATGTAAATAATCGTTTCTTTGGGATCTTTTGGCGTTAGCGCACTTTTGTCTTCCTTCCAGATTCTTCCGCAATAATAAAAATGCAAAAAGCTATTTCCAATATCGCAAAGAATCATACAAGACACCTATTGAATGTTAAAAAAGCGATTACCAATGAAGATTTTTCCAGCAGCAGAAAATGTTGGCTCTGTGATTGGTTTAGGTAATCTTTGGATTCTGCTTGTTTGTAAATCATCATCAACGCTAATCATATAACCTTGTGTCTCAAGCACTACAATATCTTTTCCGTGGTTTGTTGCAGAAAAATGCGCAAAGGGAAATTTTATGCGGCGTGTTTCGTTTAAATCTCTATCTGTTAGAATAATCTCACCTTCATTAGAGAAAATAAAGATTCTATCTTCAAAAAACAAAAGATCTTTAATGTTAGCATCAAAGGTGTTAATGATATTTGGACTCACAGAAATGACACGCTTAGGAGTTGCTGCTACCATACGGCTTCCAATAGCCTCTAAAAAAATGACATTATTAAAGAATTTATCGCCATTAACGACAATATTTCTAACAAGGCGCATACTTACTTTATCCACAATAATCAGCTTACCATCTAGTGTAGGAATCACTACAATATCGCTCAAAAAATAAGGAGAAGCGATGAGTGTATTGTTTGCTGGAGCAGGGACATTATCTTGGCGATACACAATTTGCATACGCTTTAAATCATAAATTGCAATGGTGTTTGTGTCAAAGATGATTGCGATTAAATTGTCTTCTTTTGAAGCACTAATTGGAATACTCTCAAGCTCAATTGTTGTTTCTTCTTTAGTGTTTTTGTTAATTAGCACTAGTGATTTTTTGTGTTGTATGATGTAATGCTCTTCTGTTTGGTTAAGATATTTTGAATCTCTACTGAGTCTAATGTCTGGGATTTCTGCGTGCTTTGTAATGAATTGTCCATTCAGAAGTGTTGCGCCATTGCGCACAATAGAGCTAATCCACGCTGGAGAAGAGCCATCATAAAGCACAGAGCCTTCTACATTTTTTTCAGGTTTGAAATAATATTTAGAGCCACAACCACTGAATAATAAAGCTCCCACAATGCTTAAAAAGCCAAGTTTTAAAGTTTGCTTTAAAAGACTATTTTGCATAATCTACTCCTTTAATGCTAAGATGTGTAAGTGCATTTGTAAGGTCGCGAATTGGAGAATCGTTTTTGATCTTTGCTAAAATTTCTTTGGCTTTTTGCAAGTTTCCTGCTTGAATCTCTAAAAATGCAGCTTGTAAATAGCTAAAATCTCCGCTGTTTTGAGAATTTAGTGCATTTAAATCTTGATGCAGTGAGGCATTTTGTGTTTTTGCAAATTGCGCAATAATGGAATCTTTGGAAGATTCTAAAGTTTTTAATGCAGTTGTATCGTTAGTCTTTAGTGCATTTTGAAAAAGATATAAATCGTATAATCTACTTTTAGAGTTTTTTAGCATTACAAGGGCATTTTCATCCCCTTGTAATGCTTTTTCATACGCATTGGCTAAGTTTTGTTGCTTGTTTTCTTGGTAATAGTTATTGCTAATATAACCTATGGCAATGATAATAAGGATTCCAAGCAGTGTAAAGAGTGCAAGCTTGTAACGCTTAAACCAATTTTCAAGACGCAAAAGCCCTTCTAACATTTTTTCATCGTTGTTAATTTCTTCTTTGATGTATTCTACATTTTGTTTTAAGCTCAAATGGTTCTCCTTTTCTTATTTTCCTGTGCTTCCAAAGCCGCCCGCTCCGCGCTCTGTATGCTCCAAAACTTCTACCATTTCAATTTCTGCTTTTTCAATAGGGCAAAGCACAGCTTGAGCGATTCTATCGCCAATATTCATAGCAAAATCCTTTTTTCCGTGATTAATTAAAAGCACTTTAATCTCACCGCGATAATCAGAATCAATCGTTCCAGGTGCATTTAAAACAGAGATTCCGTATTTCAAAGCAAGCCCACTTCTAGGGCGAACTTGAATCTCATATTTTTCATCAAAGCTAAAGCTAAGCCCTGTTGGCACAAGCTTGTATTCTCCGCTTTTAATGATTGTATGCTCACTTGCGCATAAATCAAAGCCAGAAGCTCCGCTTGTTTGGTATTTTGGAAGTGTTGCCTTTGGGTTTAGAAGTTTGATTTTTAGCACAGCCATTGCTTTTAAGCCCTTAAAACACAATGGGTTTGTAAGTGATGTCTAAAATCGCATAATCCACGCGCCCTTTGGGTAGAATCACACCCACTTCATCGCCTACAACCTTGCCTAAAAGCTGCTTTGCAAGCGGAGAGTGATAAGAGATTAAGCCCTTGCTAGGATTGCTCTCAGTTGCGCCAACAATGGTGTATGTGCAACTTTCTTCTGTGTCTAAATCTTCTAGCGTGATTGTTGAGCCAAAGCTGACTTTATCGTGGGAGAGTGTTGTTGGGTCAATGACGCGCGCTTCTGCTACAAGCTGTGTTAGCTCATTAATGCGCGCATCTAAAAAGAGTTGGCGTTCTCTTGCAGCGTGATATTCTGCGTTTTCCTTTAAATCGCCGTGTTCTCTAGCGGTGTCAATTTCAAGAATGTTTTTTGGGCGTTCAATTTCTTTTAGATTCTTAAGTTCGGCAATTAGCTTGTTATAGCCGTATTCTGTCATAGGCTCCACAAAGATTCCTTAAAAAATAAAATGATTTGCAATAGTAAGGCAAAGAGGGTTAAAAAGCCCTTTATTTTTGTAAATTTTTGATTAAATTTTCTAAATTTGTCGCACAAGTTTGCGCACTTCCTTGTTGTAAGTATTCTATGAGTTTTGCTTTTTGGGTAAAAAAGTGCGTGTAATTAAAGGTTTCATAAGCATTAAGTAAGTTTTGTGGTGTAACAAAATGTTGCAAAAATTCTGGATGTATGGGGGGGATTTTTGGGTTGGGATTATTTTTAGGTGCTTTGTAGGTGTAAAATTCTAAGAATATATTGGATAGTCCGATAAAGTTTAGCTTTACAAGGATTTTTGCGATGGAATAATCTAATGCGCGTGTTTTGTAAGCTAGAATTGTTGGAATCCCTAAAAGCGTGGATTCCAAAGTTGCTGTTCCGCTACACACAAAGGCAAAGGAGCAGTCTTTTAGCCCTGCATAAGTGTCAAAGGTGATTTCAAAATCGCTCAAATCTCCATAAATTGCGTTTAAATCCTTGTCTTTAAAAGTCTGTGGCGCAATAAGTAGCGGAATCTTACCTTGATTTTTAAGGGTTTTAGCTAGGGTTTTAAAAATAGGAAGGAGTGCTTTTATTTCAGCCTTTCTTGAGCCGGGCATAAAGGCAATTTTTTGAGAGTTTTGGCGTGCATTTAGGGAAAAAGGAAGCGCATCTAAAAGTGGATGTCCAACATAACAAATAGGTGTGCCTTTGGGATAGAAATCACATTCAAAGGGTAAAATTCCCCAAAGGGAATCGCAAATTTTACTTAAAACTTTTGCGCGATAGGCTTTCCAAGCCCAAACTTGTGGCAGGATGTAATACACAATGTGCGGAGAGTGTTTAGAGTTGTAAGAGCGTTTTTTAATGGTGCGAATCAGTGGAATGTTAAACGATGATGAGTCCATAAAAAGCGCAATATCGCTTGTGCTAGCAAGTTTAACAAGCTCTTTTTTGGTGATAAGAAATTTTGGGATTAATTTTAAGATTCCGCTAAAGCCCATTATGCGAAAGTTAGAAGGATTTAAAATGTTTTGAAAATTGCTTTTATAACTTGTAAGCACTTGAGTATCAAAGATTCCACAAAGAATAAAAGGAATCCCTTTTTGACTAAATGTATCTAAAAGCCTTAAAAGATGTAAATTTGCAGAGTATTCAAGTGCGGAGATAAAGATTTTTACAGACTTCATAGGATGGATGGCTTAAAATTTATTGGCGTTTGTAGAATCTAAAAGTGTTTCTTTTGGAGTTTGCAATAAATCGTGCATTTCAATCTGTAGTTTTGAAAACTCTAAATCAAGAGTTTTAAATTTAGATTCCACATTTATTAGTGTGTCAAACAATTCCTTAGCCTTTTTAAACTCTACATAATCTTTTGCGGGATTTGCAAGCAAGCGTTGGTGCTTTTGGTAGGAAACTTCTAATTTTGTTACAGGTTCTGGGGCGATGTGTGGGAGTTTGGCAAAAATTTCTTGCATTGTTTTTAAAATCTCTTGTAAGCTTGCATAATGTGTGGCAAGATTTGAAAAATCTTGGGATTCCAAAGGATTGGATTCTAAATTTTCTAAAAAGTTGGAATCGGATTTTTCTAAAGTTAGATTGCTTTCTTTTAAGGCTTTATTTTTTGCTTCTAACTCTTTATTTTGCGCAAGTAAAAATGCATTTTTTGCAGAAATGTCGTTAAAGGATTCCACTAGGGCTTCTTTATCTTTTTTTAGAGTATTAAATTCATCATTAAATTTTTTTCTTGCTTCCTCAAAAATTGCATAAATTTGCCAAACTTCTTTTATCTCATCAAGCTTTTGTGTAAGCTCTCTTAAGTCGGAGAGATTTTGCATTAGGCAATATTCCTAAAAAACCACAGAAATGCAAACATAATTCCAGAACTCTTAGGAAAACCAGAATCCAAAATAAAATCATAAGCCTCTGTTTTTGGGATAAAGATTACTTCTATATTCTCATCATCAATCCCACCGCCTAGATTTTCGCGATAACTCTCATCAAGTGTTGCAAAAAAAAGCGTTTGTTTGCTTCCAGCAAAACCCACAGAGCTATAAAATTCAGCAATTTGTTTGATGTTTTCTAAGGGAATGTTATAACCACATTCTTCTAAGATTTCCTCTTGTATGATGACATTAAGCGGCTTATCCTTGTCTGTGATTCCAGCGCATAATTCAAAAGTATATCCAATTTCACTTTTTAAATGCTCTGTATTACGCTCCCTTTCTTTTAAGAATACAGCGGGGCGAAATTGTTTGACAACAACAAATGCTTCCTTTTGTGTGTGGTAGAGTAGTGCAGCTACGCTATCGTGTGCTTCAATAATATCCCAACTGCGCTCCTTGCCATTTTCTGTAAAGTGCATTCTTTTAGATTTGATGTATTTGGAATTTTCACAAGCGCAAAAGCGGATATTTGAAATATTTTTAGGTTGCATTAATTGAGATTCTTATTTGCGTTAAGATACACAATATAGCCATCTTTGATACGCTTAAAAGGTGTATTTTGTAGTTTATCTTGCATTAAAGCGGCATTAAGTGCTTGTTGATAATTTTTAGCATTTGCTAAAAAACTCTCCCTTTCTTTTCCTTGTAGTTTGGAATGCGCAATTTTTAGATGTTTGACAGGATTAACTGCGTTGCCATTTTTGTATAATCCAAAATGTAAATGTGGTCCTGTGCTAAGTCCTGTGCTACCCACTGTTCCAATTTTTATTCCTTGTTTTACTTGCGTGCCTACTCGGATTCCTTGCTCAATCTTGTGCATATGTGCATAAAGTGTTCTATACCCATTGTCGTGCTGGATAATCACTGTTCTGCCATACCCCCCCTTTGTGCCGGCAAAAATAACTTTTCCATTGCCAGCAGCGCGGATTGGTGTGTGCCTTGGTGCTGCATAATCTGTGCCTAAATGTGGGCGCGTATAGCCTAAAATAGGGTGTTTTCTCCCCATTGAAAAATGCGATGAGATTCTTTTGTATTGCAAAGGTAGTGTTAAAAGATATTTGTTCAAATTGTTGCCATTTAAGTCGTAAAAATTTCCATCTTCGTGGCGGATAACATAGTGATTATTGTTTCTAACCTTAAGTGTAGAAGCTTTAATGTTTGGAGAGCCAAAGTTTTTGCCTAAGCGGTATTTGCGCTCATAAATGATTGCGAGTTGATCGCCTTTACGCACTTCACGGCGAAAATCTACACTTCCTTTATAAGCTTGGATAAAATCACTTGCTAGAAAGCTATCGCCTGTTAAATGGATGATGTCGTTATAAAGCGAGTTATCCACAGAGAGTGCAATGGTGTGTTCTTGAGAAAAATACACAATTGGAATCGCACGCATTCTGTATGTATCGCCTTGCTTAAAGATGTGCAGTTGCGAGTTTTCATTGATGGGGATTAAGGCTTGCAATAGCACAGAGTCATCATAAAGCGTATAATAAGTGCTTCCGCTAATGATTTCATCAGCAAGCTCTTTATCTTCTGGTGCAAGCTCATAATAAGTGTTTAAAGGAATCGCATTTTTTTTAAAGAAGGTGAGCAATGTCTGTCCTTGTTCCCATTTGAATTCTTGAATTGTTGCAGCGTGTGAAAATATTCCAAGCATTCCAAAGGCAAGCCAAAATTTAAGCGTGCATTTAAAGAAAAGTGCAATTTTAAGTTGTTTAAAGCCTTGCTTAGTGAGCATAGTGAGCCTTTTAAAGATTTAATGTTGCTTAAATGAAGTGAGAAATTATAGCACAAAATACGCAATTTAGATAGAAATTTTGGTATAATCTGCCCTTTATTTTGTGCAAAAAGCTTAAGGGTGTAACGATGAAAGATTGGTTTGTGCCATCTATTGGGTTTGGATTGTTTGTGTATTTTATGCTTTTTGTGATTTTATATGCCATTAAGATTGGTGGAGCAAATGTCCCATTGCATAGTGAAGTGCAACAGATTGCTCCGCCCAAAACAGATACAGAGAAATTTTTGCAAGATGTTGCAAAAAGTGTGCGTGAATCGTTTTAGTTTTTTAAAATTTAGCCGATATGGTTATACCATCTTATGAAAGGATACACAATGATTAGTCATTTGATGAGCAATGCGACTTTTTCAACGGCTATTAATCAAGCAAACAATAAAAGCCCTGCGCAAGTTAATACCCTTGATGATAAGCAAAAAACAAAAGAAACTACAAAGATGGAATCCAAAACCGATTCCAAAGTGGATACAATTAAAGATGCCATTAAAAATGGAACATATAAACTTGACTTAAAGGGGAGTGCAGAAAAGTTGGCACAAGAATTGCTTGGATAGAGATAACTTACATTTTAGGAGTTATCTATGTCTTTGCAGTTTTTACAGGGTGCATTAGAGGATATTAAAGCCCTCATTGCAATTACTGAACAAGATATTGTTGATATTAAGATTGCAAATAATGACGCAATCTTTGCAAGGATTCCACAAAAAGAAGAATTAACCGCATCCTTTATCCGCAAGAAGGAAGCTTATGCGCAAGAAATAGAAGAACGCTTACGCAAAGAGTTTCCCAATTCTACTTTAGAAGATTTGACTTATGAAGACAAGCAACGCTTGCTAGGTGAGGGTGCTAGCCAATACACAGCAGACTTACACGATAATCTCAATTTACTCAAAGATTTAAATCTCCGTTTTGGCAAAATGTCTTTAGCGGTTTCTGAATTTTATAGCTCTTTGCTGGGCAAAATTGTTCCCATTGAAGAGCGTGGGTATAAAAAACAATCGCTAGGAAATGCATCGTTTTTGCAAGCAGAAGTTTAAAAGGGTAAGCAATGGGCGGATTACTCTCTTCTTTAAACACCCCTTACACTGGATTAACCGGGCATCAGGTAATGGTAGATGTTACCGGAAACAATATTGCAAATGCAAATAATGCATTTTATTCCCGCCAAGTTGTGCGCAGTGCTGCTGAGACTCCCCTTTGGAAGCAGAATTACGCATTAGGACAGGGTTTAGATATTCTAAGCATTGAGCGTGTGCACGATGAATACACTTTTATGCGTTATAAAAAAGCAAGCGCGGAGAAGACTTATTATGACACAAGTTTTTCTGGGCTTAGAGAAGCTTCTTCTTATTATCCGGAGATTGATGGTGTTGGAATCTATAAGGATTTGCAGGGCTATTTTAATGCTTGGAAAAATTTTTCTACAAAGGCTGGCGACACAGCGCAAAAAATCGCCCTAGCAGAGCAAACCAACACATTAACAAAAAATATCCAAGAAACGCGTAAATCTTTAACATATCTTCAGGAACGCTTAAATGATGAAATGAAAGTAGCAGTTGAAGAAGTGAATCGGTTAGGCGAACAAATTGCAATCATTAATAAACAAATTGCAGAATATGAAAGCAAAGATTTGCATAAAAAGGCAAATGATTTGCGTGATTTGCGTGATGAATATGAGTTTGAAATTAATAATTTAATTGGTTGTGATGTTTTTAAGCAGAATGTGCAAGGAAGTGCTTGTGTGAATAAAGACATTGCTGATTTTGATGATGACTATACCTTAACCATCGGAGGAAGATCTATTGTAGATGGCGATTCCTTCCATCCGCTAGTGTTGGATAACTCTGAGAATCTAAGTGGAATTTATACCATTAAATATTTAAGAAGCGATCATAAGCCCTATGATTTGACGAATGCTTTAAATCAAGGTAAAGTGGGCGCATTGCTAGACTTAATCCGCACAGAAGATGTGCTAGGATGTAATGGCACATTAGGCAAACTTCAAGTCTATATTAATGATTTAGACACTTTTGCAAATGGAATCATAGAGGCTACAAATAATATTTACGCAGAATCCTCTCAGCTTGGAGCAAGAAGCGATGTTTTAATGCTTGATCCAAGAGATGCGCTAACAACAAGCAATTATAATGTGCGGGAGGGAACATTTAAGGTTGTGATGTATGACAAAGATGGTAAAGAGTTAGGTGCTAGGGAAGTTACGATTAATAATCTTACAACAATGCAAAGTGTTGTAGAACAGCTTAATGCAAATGTTGATGATAATAAAGATGGAGATGCGCTCAATGACTTTGATGATCATTTCCAAGCGGTGTATAATAATGACTCTAGGACTTTTATGATTAATGCTAAAAATCCTTCAGCAGAGATTTATATTTCCATCCAAGATAATGGCACAAATTTCGCTGGAGCCTTTGGTGTGAATCGTTTTTTTGAGGGAGATAATGCAAGCAATATGGAGCTAGCACAAAATTATCGCAACGATCCAACATTAATCCGCGCCTTTAGAGAGCCTGTAGATGGAAATTTTATTGTTGCAAATAAGATACAGCAGCTCCAATTTGATAAGATTACTTTTACAGATTATAAAGGGGAACAGCGTTTAGAAACGATTAATGGGTATTTTCGTTACATTTCTGATAAAGTTGCTTCAGAAACACAAGCAGCACAAACCACACAAGCCACAAAAGAAGCCATCTATAACGCAACAAAGAAAGAGTATAAAGCACTCTCTGAAGTTTCTGTGGATGATGAATTAGTCAATCTTATTAGATTCCAAAGTGGATATAGTGCAAATGCAAAGATGATTACAACCATTGATGAGATGATAAACACGCTTTTAGGGATTAAAAGCTAATTTTAGTAGAATCTAGTGAATTGTGAATGCGCAATAAATTTTAGCAATAAAAAATAAACTAATCATAAATAAATCCAAATATTTGTCAATTTTATGAAAAAAATTGCCAAAAAACTCGTAAAAAACTTGCTTTTTAAGAAAGCTTTTTTATACAATTACTCCGCAATTATAATTTACTTCTTAAGGAGATTAAAATGAGGTTTTTAAAATTAAGTTTGGCAGCGAGTGTTGCACTAGGCGCATTCTCTATTACAAGTTTTGCACAGCCATTAGAAGAGGCGATTAAAGGTGTAGATGTGAAGGGGTATTTAAGATACCGCTATACAGATGATAGATATGACAATAAAGATTTTAAAAAAGATAATGTCGATGGTAGTAACGCAAGACATCAATGGCGTGCGCGTGCGGATTTTAAAACGCCAACAGTTGAAGCAGTTTCTGTTAATTTAGGGATTCAATATGATGGCGCAAACAATGTAAATCACGGGAAAAATGATAATGGATGGGCTGGAAATGGTCTTGGCTCTAAAGAAGATTCTGATTTTGGTGTAAGCACATTTTATGCAACAATCACTCCAGATAGCACAGCTACCACTGTAATTCTTGGTAAGCAACGCCTTGACACTCCATTAACAGATTCAGGCGATGATAGAGCAACAGGTATCCTAGCTATGAATAGCGATATTCCGGGACTTACTCTAGTAGCAGGTGCATTTGATGCTTGGAGTGTAGATGCTGTTACAGGAAGTTCTTCTGTAGCTGAGCCGCTTTATACACTTGCAGCAATTTATAACACAGATACAGGCATTGGTAATATTGGCGCGAGGGTTTGGGGCTTCACAGCGAAAGATTTAGTTGATTCAGCAATCTTCACAGAGCTTTCTTGGAAGCATAGTTTATTGTATGCAAAACTCCAATATGGTTTCACACAACTTGATGATAGTGAAGGTACCATCATTGCAAGTAGATATGGGCGGCTAATTCCTGATAACGCAAATAGCAAAGCAAATGTTGCACAAGATAATGATTTACTCTCTTTCCAACTTGGTGCAAACTTTAAAGAGAATTTTGGACTTCCATTAGATGTAAAAGCAGGATATATCACAAACTTCCAAGATGGTATAGCGGTATCTTTTGATTCTGAAGGAGAGTTCGCAAAGGCTGGTAAGCTATGGTTTGATAATAAGGCAACAGGGGCTTCTTATGGTCTAGGAAATGCTCTAGGTGGTGGTTTGAACTTCGGTGGTGTTGATGGCTATAGAGTAGCTGCTGATCAAGAAAAAGAAATCAATGTATTCTATGGTTCTTTAAATTATGCTTTAGTGGATAACAGATTAAAGCTAGGTTTAGATGCGGTATTTGGTAAGAGCGAATTAACAGATAAAAAAGTTGCGGTAAATGATTTTACTTCTGTTAAAACTAAATTTACAGAAATTACTCCAAGTGTTAGCTGGCGACACACTAAGAATTTAATAGTTTCCGCGTATTATGCAGTTTTAAACACAGAGCTTGATTTAACAAAAGCAACTGCTGTAAACAACAATAATGTTGCAACAGCAACACAAATACAAGATATGCCTGATGAAGGCAGAAACAGAGCAAGAGTAGAAGTAAGATACTCTTTCTAATCTCTCATAGAATCCCCTTTGGGATTCCATCTTTTTAACTCTCTAGCTTTTTTAAACTTTCAAAAACTAATTCTAACAATGTCAATGGATACTAAAAGAGAGAATGGAATCTTATAATTGGAATCTAAAATCGCATTTTAAGAATTTAGAACTTGTCACAAATTGCACCACAAAAATTGCCATCTTAGAAATTATTTTAAGAAATATGCTTGATAATGTATTAAAAGAGAGAGAGATAAAGAAGGGATTATTATCCATACCATTAGAAAAGAAAAGGTGCAAAATAATAAGTTTAAGAAGTATGATATTCATAACAAAGAAACCTTTATATGCAATGGTAGAAAAGCGCATTTCGCAAATTCTTTTAAAGTGGATATTGTTTTGGGCTTGCTAAGAAACTTACGCAATCGCTCTTACCACTCCAAGATTAACTACAAATATCATTAAAGGCACTCCAATTGGAATCCACCCTGATAAAATCCAAGTTTTCTTAAAAGATTTGATTTGCATATACGATAAAGGATTATTGAAGTATTGTTAAAGAGAGTTGACGCAAAGTCCACCCTTGAATTTCGCTTTATACAAGCTTAAACTCTTAAAAATCATTTACTAGCTTTGCATTAAATCTAGTAAGCTTTGTTTTGGGCTTTTGCCTTGCATAATGAGTGTAACTTCTTTTGCAATGGGTGTGTAGATATTGTGTTTGTTTGCTAATGTGTAAATTTCTTGTGCAGTTTTGACTCCTTCTGCCACTTCGCCAAGTGTTTCTAAAATTTCTGTGAGTGCTTTGCCTTGCGCTAGATAGAGTCCTACACGAAAATTGCGTGAGAGTGTAGAGTTTGCTGTTAAAAATAAATCTCCTGCCCCTGATAATCCTAAAAATGTGGAATCTTGCGCACCAAAAAATTTTCCAAAGCGTGTCATCTCCACTAATCCTCTAGCAACTAATGAAGCGCGCGCATTATTTCCAAGCTCTAAGCCTTCACAAATCCCGCTTGCAATGGCAATGACGTTTTTATAAGCCCCGCTAACTTCACCACCTATAATATCTAGGGAGGCATAAGTTTTGATGAAACTAGGAAAAAGCGCACACCATTCTTTTGCAAGCTCTAGTGTGTGTGCGTGAATGTTTAGTGCGCAAGGCAATGTGCTTTGCACTTCTTTGGCAAAGCTTGGTCCTGCTAGATAGCTTAAACTTGCTTTAGGATAAAAGGAATCAAAAATTTCGCTAACAAATTGTCCCTTTGCGATTCCTTTTGAAGCAACTAAAATCTTAGCGTTTTTAGGGAGTGGATTAGAACTAAGCCATAAATGTAGCGCAGAACTTGCAATTGCTACAACAAAATAATCGCTATCTTGGGCTTGCTCCTGTGTGATTTGAAATGTGGAATCCAAATTTTTACGTGAGATGATGAAGGCTTGGTTTTTCTCTCTAAAGGCAAAGTGTAGCGCACCCCCCCAAGCTCCACCACCAAATACGCTGACTTTAGGCATTTTAAACCTTTAATTAAAGTTTGTACTAGACGCACTAAGGCTGTAATTTTAGTAAAAATATATTAAAATTTCACTACATTTTTTACAAAGAGTTTGCAATGGCTTTAAAAAATTTAAGAGAACGCTTAAATGGTTTAAATCTTTCTCTAACTTTTGGGCTTGTTATTAAGGTTGAGCAGGGATTCTTATTGGCAAATGGGCTAACTCCGCGCATTGGTGATATTGTAAGAATTCTTAGTGAGGATAATCAAAGTATGGGAATGGTGAGCGCACTTGAAAAGGAGTGTTTTAAAATCACTCCTTTTTCTTTTATTGAAGGCACAAAGGTGGGCGATAAAGTGTATTTAAACACGCGTGGGCTGCAAATTCCTGTAGGACCGGAGATTTTAGGAAGGGTGATTAATCCTTTAGGGGAGCCTATTGATGGCAAGGGGGTGATTAGGGCTGAAGGAGCTATGCCAATTATGCGTGCGCCTATTGAGGCGATGAAGAGGGGGAGGATTGATGCAGTTTTTAGTGTGGGGGTTAAAAGTATTGATGGTTTGCTCACTTGTGGTAAGGGGCAAAAGCTTGGAATCTTTGCGGGAAGTGGAGTTGGAAAATCTACTTTAATGGGAATGATTGTGCAAGGAGCAGTGGCAAAAATCAAAGTGATTGCACTCATTGGTGAGCGTGGGCGTGAAGTGCCGGAGTTTGTGGAGAAAAATTTAGGAGGGGATTTGACAAATACGGTGTTAATTGTCGCAACGAGTGATGATTCTCCGTTAATGCGAAAATATGGCGCATTTGCAGCGATGAGTGTGGCGGAGTATTTTAAGGCAATGGGTGAAGATGTGCTTTTTATGATGGATTCTGTAACGCGCTTTGCAATGGCGCAAAGAGAAATTGGCTTGGCACTAGGTGAACCGCCAACTAGCAAGGGTTATCCTCCTTCTGTTTTGACACTTCTGCCACAACTTATGGAGCGTGCAGGGAAAGAAGAGGGGCAGGGTTCCATTACGGCTTATTTTACCGTGCTTGTAGAGGGTGATGATATGAGCGATCCTATTGCTGATCAGAGCCGAAGTATTTTAGATGGGCATATTGTGCTAGATCGCTCTTTAACGGATTTTGGAATCTATCCGCCTATTAATGTGTTAAACTCTGCTTCAAGATTAATGAATGATGTTGCAAACAAGGAGCATATTGAAGCAGCTAGAAAATTTCGCCGCTTGTATGCAATGCTAAAGGAAAATGAAGTGCTAATAAGGATTGGTGCGTATCAAGCAGGAAGTGATAAGGATTTAGACGAAGCCATTGCTAAAAAAGAGGCAATGGAAGAGTATTTAAAGCAAGATTATGATGCTGTTTTCTCTTATGAAGAGAGTGTGGAGAAACTCATTGCAATTATGCGCTAAGTTTTTATTTTTTTAAGTAATCTGGTTGTATAATGCACAGGTATTTTTAATATTTTAAGGAGAAAATTATGGCTGGTTATATTGAATTAACAGAGCAGAATTTTGAAGACATTATTAAAGATGGTGTTGTAATGGTAGATTTTTGGGCTCCTTGGTGTGGACCTTGTAGAATGATTGCTCCTGTGATTGATAAGCTTGCAGAGGAATATGCGGGAAAGGCAAAAATTTGTAAAGTGAATACAGATGAGCAACAAGCTTTATCCTCTAAATTTGGAATCCGATCAATTCCTACCATTTATTTTTATAAAAATGGTGAAAAGGTTGATGAAATCATTGGTGCAGCAAGTGAGCAAGCATTTAAAGATAAGATTGATGGTTTATTATAATTCCATTGATTTTACATTGGAGCAAAAGAGGGTAGCGTGAAAAAGTGCTGCCCAAAACTTCCTATTGCATTTGTCATTGTTTTTGTGGTGGGTGCATTTGTTTATTATCAATACACTTTCACTTCTGTGGTAAAAATTGATTTTACACAAGACTCTTTCTATATTGATACACAAGATGGTATGGATCTTTTTTCTCCGAAGTCTGAGCGTTATAATATTTGTTTTTATAATAGTTTTTTAAAAAGCCAAGAAGTATTTTTACAAAAGCAGCTGCAAAATGGGATTCCGCTTTTAGCAATTGACTTTTATCAAAGAGGAGAAAATCTTTTTAAGGAAAAAAATTTTAAATTAGTGAGAATTTCAAGTAGTTTTATGCTAAAATTAATCCACGGATTCAATATAAGAACATTACCACAATGTTTTATCATTAAACAAGATGTAAAGAATCCTATGCAATATACACATTTAAAAGATTTTGGATTTTACAAAGTTATTAATTTTAAAACAGAATAAGGAGAAATGATGTTAGAATTAGCAATTATTGGTGGTGGTCCTGCTGGATTGAGTGCGGGATTATATGCAACAAGAGGTGGTTTAAAAGATGTTGTTTTGTTTGAAAAGGGAATGCCCGGAGGACAAATTACATCAAGCAGTGAAATGGAAAATTATCCCGGTGTTGCAGAAGTCAAAAGTGGATTTGATTTTATGATGCCTTGGCAGGAGCAGTGTTTTCGCTTTGGATTAAAGCATCAAATGATTGAAGTTGTGCGTGTTAAGAAAAATGGTAATCATTTTGGAATCGTGCTAAGTGATGGCAAAGAGGTGGAATCTAAAGCCGTTATTATCGCAACTGGTGGAAGTCCAAAGAGATCTGGAGTAAAAGGTGAAGATGTGTTCTGGGGAAAGGGCGTTAGTTCTTGTGCGACTTGTGATGGATTTTTCTACAAAGGTAAAGAAGTGGCGATTTTAGGCGGTGGAGATACTGCAATTGAAGAAGCGATTTATTTGGCTAAAATCTGTTCTAAAGTGAGTATAATCCATAGAAGAAATGAATTTCGCGCTTCACCTATTACGGTAGAGCGTGCAAAAAAGGAATCAAAAATTGAGTTTTTAACGCCTTATGGGATTGAGGAGGTTTTAGGTAATAATTCTGGAGTTACAGGATTGCAACTGAAAAATTTAGAAAATGGGAGTGAAAAGAAAATAGATATTGCTTGCATTTTTGTTTTAATTGGTTATAAGGTGAATAATGCTGTACTTTTACAAGAAGATGGCAGCAGTATTTGTGCGCTTAATGAATACGGAGAAGCATTGGTTAACCTAAAAATGGAAACAAATGTTCCAGGATTGTTTGTTGCAGGGGATTTGCGTGTAGATGCACAAAAGCAAGTTGTGTGTGCAGCAGCAGATGGCACAACAGCGGCACTTCGTGCGATTGAATATGTTGATCATCATAAATAAAGGATAGGTATGTTAGGGATTGGGGTCTTTGGTGCAGGTGGGCGTGTAGGACAGCTTCTAGTTGAGTTAGCAAAGGGAAGCAATGCAGTTAGGTTGGAATCTGTGTATGTGCGCAAGGATTTGGACTTTTCTATTGATCCGGGTGTTTTGATTACTAAGGATTTGAAAGTCTTTTTAGATAGCACAGATGTGATTATTGATTTTACAACAGCAGAGGGAACAAATGCGTTACTTGAAGTGGCACTTAAGAATCCAAAGCCAATTGTGATTGGCACAACAGGGCTTGAAGAGCAGCATAAAAATCTCATTAAAGAAGCGTCTAAAAAAATGCCAATTTTGTATGCAAGCAATATGTCGCTAGGTGTTGCAGTGCTAAACAAGGCAATTAAGCTTGTGGCTAGCACATTGAGAGATTTTGACATTGAGATTGTAGAAACGCACCATCGCCATAAAAAAGATTCTCCAAGTGGCACGGCATTGCATTTAGCACAGACTTGTGCAGAGGCTAGAGGGTTAAATTTGGATTCTGTGCGTCAAAGCAGTAGAAATGGGAATATTGGGGAGCGCAATAAAGATGAAATTGGTGTGATGGCGTTGCGTGGGGGTGATGTGGCTGGAATCCATAATGTTGGATTCTATGGTGAGGGTGAGCATTTGGAATTTATCCACACAGCAACATCACGCGCAACATTTGCACAAGGTGCAATTAAAGCAGCACTTTGGTTGCAGAATCAACCCAATGGTTTGTATGGCATTAGTGATGCATTAGGACTTTAAGTGGAAGAGAGATTTTAAAATCTGTGTGCAAGGAAAGTTGCCAAGCCAACAAAGATAGGAGTTGGAATGAGGAATGCGCAGTTGTGGGCGTGTATAATGCGCAAAATGCAGCAAGTTTAGCGTATTACTCTCTTTTTTCTATGCAGCACAGAGGACAGGAAGCCTCTGGAATTGCCACAAGCAATGGAGAAAAAATCACAACGATTAAAAATCACGGCTTAGTGACAGAGGTTTTTTGTGATGAAAAGCTTAATAAACTTAAGGGTTTTAGTGCAGTAGGGCATAATCGTTATTCCACTGCTGGTGGAGATTCTATTGCTGATGCGCAACCGATTTTTGCACGCTATGATTTGGGTGAAGTTGCCATTGTGCATAATGGAAATTTGACAAATGCGCGCAAAATTCGTGATGATCTTATCAATGAGGGTTCTATTTTTCAAAGTTATATGGATACGGAAAATCTTATCCATTTAATCGCTAGATCGCAACAAGAAAATTTGATTGATAGGATTAAAGAGGCGGTAACAAAGCTAGAGGGCGCATTTTGTTTTGTGATTTTAAGTCGTAAGAAGATGTTTGTCATTCGTGATAGAAATGGATTCCGTCCTTTATCACTTGGTGGAATTACAAATGCTGATGGGAGTCAAGGCTATGTAGTTGCTAGTGAAACTTGCGCTTTTGATCTAGTGGGTGCAAAATATATCCGTGATGTAGAGCCGGGTGAAATGTTAGTGTTTTCTGAAAAAGGAATGGAATCGCATAGCATTATGCCTAAAAACCCTTATCCTTGCGTGTTTGAGTATGTGTATTTTGCGCGCCCTGATAGTAGAGTTTTTGGGCATTTAGTGTATGATGTGCGTAAGAATATGGGAAGGGAGTTAGCAAAGGAAAATCCTGTGGAAGCGGACTTAGTTATTCCTGTGCCTGATAGCGGAGTGGCAGCTGCGCTTGGGTATTCTAAGCAAAGTGGAATCCCTTTTGAGTTAGGAATTATCCGTAATCATTATGTGGGAAGGACTTTTATTGAGCCAACCCAACACATTAGAGAGCTAAAGGTGCGTTTAAAGTTGAATCCTATTAGAGAGTTGATTGAAAATAAACGCGTGATTGTGATTGATGATTCTATTGTGCGTGGGACTACAAGTCGTCAAATTGTAAAAATTCTGCGCGATTGTGGAGCAAAAGAAATCCATCTAAAAATTTCTTCACCGCCTACAATTTCTCCTTGTTTTTATGGAGTGGATACCCCAAATAAAGAAGAGTTGATTAGTGCTAAAATGAGTGAAGAGGAAGTGTGTCAGTTTATTGGTGCGGATTCTTTGGCGTTTTTATCGCTTAAGGGATTAGAGCGTAGTATTAACACACAAGGCTATCAATATTGCCAAGCTTGTTTTGATGGTAAATACATTGTCTAAGGGTGATATGTGAAACAAATGCTAACATTTGGACGCTATTGTAAAAGGCGTTTTGGACAAAGGGTGCGTAAAATTCCCATTGCGCTTGCTGGCTTTACCTGTCCTAATATTGATGGGAGTGTGGCGCGTGGCGGCTGTATCTTTTGTAAGAATGAAAGTTTCTCTCCCACGCTTGATAAAGAACCTAAAGTGCGTTTGACAATGCACCCTAATATGAAAGAAAATCCGCTTTTAGATATGCAATTAAAGCAACTCCATAGTCAGTTTAAATGGCAGAGTGAGTTTCACTACAATAAATTTGGCGTGGCTAAATATATGATTTATTTTCAGTCTTTTACCAACACTTATGCGCCTTTTGATACGCTGCAAAAACTTTATACAGAGGCTTTAAGTCTGCCAAATGTTGTGGGAATGTCTATTGGCACGCGCACAGATAGTATAGATTTAAGGATTCTTGATTTTCTAGCAGAGCTTGCACAAAAAAAGGGGCAGGAAATCTGGGTGGAGTATGGAATCCAATCCGTGTATGATGAAACTTTAAAGTGTATTAACCGCGGACACGGCACGGAAAATATGGAGTTTTGCATTAAGGAAAGTAAGAAGCGAGGATTAAAAACTTGTTCACATATTATTTATGGACTCCCAAAAGAGACAAAAGAGATGATGCTGCATAGTCTAAAAACCGTGCTTGATTGGGGAAGTGATGGAATCAAAGTGCATCCGCTTTATATCATAGAAAAAACTCTGCTTGCAAATTTGTATGCAAAGGGAGAGTATAAGCCAATTACGCTTAGGGATTATATTGATGTGATTGTAGAATCGCTAAAGATGATTCCACAAAGCGTTGTGATGCATAGGGTTAGTGCGGGTGTGCGTAATGATACTTTGCTTGCTCCAAAATGGTGTTTTGATAAAAATATCCAAATGCGCGCAATCCGCGACGCACTAAGAGAAGCTGGGATAGAGTATTAAAAGTTGGAATCGCATTTTGGATTCCATATTTTAATAAGTTCTTTAAGAATTTAAAAATAAATAAAAACTAAAATTTGGGAATACTTTTTGCTTGTAGAATGCCAAAGGAATTGTTTAAGTTTAAGGATAAAATCTAAATTTAAGGATCGCAAATGTCATATTGGTATTCTAAGCGTTTGGGCGTTCAGTCTTATGTGCAAGGTGTAAATTATGGCGCATTAATGCAAGATGCGTTAAATCCGGAAAATAAAAATGCGGAAAATGAAAGACTTAGTATAAGCTCTTCACAAGAGGATTATTTCAAAAAGCAACAAATGATTAAAGAGGCAATGCAACAGCTTCAAAACAATGGTTATGTTGAGCCAAAAATTGCCAAAGAAATGGATGTAGAAGCTTTGAAAGAGAGTTTGCAAAAAGCAAATAATGGCGAGTCATTAGGCGTTGAAATGCTAGGAAATGCGGAATCTAAGGAAGCAAAAAAGCAAAGTTTAATGTCTGTAAAAAATGAAGCGTTATTAAAGGAATCAACGCTAGCTTCTGCGATTGATATTGAAAATAAGGCGCAAATTCAGCCACAAAATATTTTAGATAAAAAGCAAGAGCTAGAAACTCAAAAAAAGATGAAGGAGAATGTTTTACAAAGTGTGGAAAATGATGCTTTGATTAAAAGAGAGAGCAAAAAAGATGGAATCCAAAATGGAATCTTAGACACAGCCATTGTCCAAACAAGCCCTAAGGCTCCAAGTGGTATTAGTGAAGCAATTAAAAAAGCGCATAATCCCCTAGAAATCACAGAAAAAAGTGATAAATCCATCAAACAAGCGGTGGAGTTTACCGATGAAGTGAGTGGAAAAAAGGTGCGTGTGCCATTAAGGGATGAGAATGCGCAAAAACTTATTGAAAAGTTTGGCTCATTAGAAGAAGCAAGTGATTATGTGAAGGGCTTTTATTATGATGCGGCGTATAAAATGGGGTATTTAAGTGGTGATAGTGATGGCAATGGGAAAATTAGCTTAGAAGAAGGCGTGCATTTAAAGAGTCTTGTGAGCTTGCGTGATGGGAGTTATTATTCCATTGCAGATAGGGTTGGTGGGGAGTTGGAATCGCAAAAGAAGTTTTTAGAGCAAGTTGGGTTGATTGATAATCTTAGCGATTTTATTAACCACTCTATCGCACAAGATAGCGACTTTGATGGGGCGATTACCTTAAATGAGATGATGGGTGATGATGGCAAGGCGGTGCTGTTTAAGGTAGGCGAGCAAGCAAGCGGTAATGTGGAAATGTTTGTGGTTTGGAAGTTTAACTTTGATTTAAGCAAAGATGGGGAGATTTTGCTAAATCTTGGAGCAAAAGAGGAAGTCAAAGTAGAAGTTGCGGATAAAAAAGATTTAAAGGAATATGCGGATAAAAACTATTTAGAAACCCTAGAAGAAAATAAGCGCATAAATGTGTTAAAAAGTGAAGTGCTGTTAAAAAATATGGTAGAGAGTGCTTAGGTGGAGCTAAAATCTCTACTGCTTGAAGTTATCTTTTTTGCTGTGGTGATGCTTGCGCTCCTTTGGTATCGGAGTAGGCTTAAATAAGAAGTGTTTAATAATTTTAGTTTATAATTGCATTTATTTATCGGGGAATTCTTGCAGACACTTCATCAAGCCTTGCTTTTAAAAAAACTCCATTTGTTGCAATCTTGTGGTTTTTCTTATTGTGAGCCACCATTTCTAGCACCCACACAGCAAAGATTCCAAAGCCAAAATTCAAGGGATTTAAAAGCGATTGTGGAATCTTGCAAATTGTGCGCACAAAAATCTTCAGAGCCAAATTTTGGGCTTTGCCATCAAAATTCTAAGTTGGTTTTTGTTACCCTTTTTTCTTTATTTGATAGGCAAATGCGTTTTGGTTCTAAGGCTTCTATTATGCTAAAAAATATCATTGAAGGCGTGTTTAAACTTTCTTTAAGAGAAGTTTCTATTTTATCTCTTTTAAAATGTGAGATTCCAAAGCAAAATGAGCAGGAAAGCGTGGAATTGTGTATGGGATATTTTTTAAAGCAGTTGGAATTTTGTGGGGCTAAAACGCTTGTAGTTTTAGGCTCTGAAGTGTATTATTTTTTAACAAAAGATAGAAATGGTTATAATAGTGTGCAAGGAAAGCTTTTAAAATGGAATCATTATGCGCTGTTTCCAACATTTGCTTTGTCGCTTCTTGTGCGCCAACCAGAGCTAAAAATCAATGCGCATAAGGAATTTTTGGAATTAAAACGCTTAATGGGAGAGAAATATGCTTAAGAAAATAATATTGTGTGTGATAGTGTTTGTGTATCCGCAATTTGCATTGGCAAGTGGAAAATATCTCTCCCCCTTACCTTTGCCAAATACGGAAGTGTTAAATCTTGAGAGTAAGAGTTGTAACACAAATTGTTTGCGCGATTTGTTGCGTAAGGGGCAAGTGTTTTCTTTTATCGCCAATGTGAATAAAGAGAATCAAAATGATGCCATTATCACAGAGTTAAATGCTCTTTTAAGCGCATTAGAAATCTCTGAGATTCCTTATTTTATGGGCACACAAAAGCCATTTTTTAATATCGCATTAATGTTTCCACGCAAAAGTGTAGGACGCTATTCTAGCACAACAACAAATGTCGTCTTAAGCTATCTTTTAAGCCAAAAAGGGAGATTTAATTTTGAAATTTTTGATTCTAAAACGGAATCGTTAGAAGATGTGGAAGCGGTTTTGCAGGCTATTTATGCTAAGGGTTATCGTCAAGTGATTGCCATTGTTACACAAGAGGGGGCAAATGCTATTAATGCGCTAGATTTTGATATGCTTGTGTTTATTCCAACGGTGCATAAAATGCAACTTGATGAGGCAATTAGGACGCCAAATGTAATTTTTGGTGGAATCAGTTATGCAGAGCAAATCCAGGAACTCTCTGCGTTAAATCCAAGCGTGCAAGCAGTAAGTTTTTATGACACAAGCCTTATAGGTCAGCAAATGCAAGCTTACACACAGGAGGCAAATCCTAATCTTGTGTATGCGCAAAGTTTTAATCTCAAGGAGAATCCAAATTCTTCTAAAGAGATAAAAAGTCTAAAAAATATATTGCGCTCTACTCGTATTTTTCTAAACACGCCAGTAACAAATTCTAGCATCATTCTCTCTCAAATGACTTATAATGATATTCGTCCTAGTGGAGTGTATTCTACGCAAATTAATTACAATCCAAGTTTACTCTCCATCACACAGGAGCGTGATAGGGCAAATATGTATGTTGCAAATTCTATTATGCCGCTTGATGATTTGCTTGTGGAGAATGCTAGGTTTTTAAATGCAGATTTAGAATACAATTGGATTAATTACACAACTGCCTTTGGGATTGAATATTTTTATACAAGAAGTATGCCCGGAGCAAAGCGTTATTTTAAAGAAAAGATTAAAGAGCAGCAAGTGCAATATGATGTGGAGATTTTGCAGCCTACAAATACGCGTTTTGCTCCTTTGCAGTGATGGAGATTTTGGAATTGCTGAAAGATTTTCCTAGCGATTTGTTGTTGAGATTTGTGGAGAGTCATCGCATTAAAGGCATTAAAATGGGTTTTGATGGGGAAGGTGCTTTGGTGGTTAAGAAATCTAAAAGAATTTCCAAAAAGCATTGTTTGGAGTTTTTAAATGCAAATAGGGATTGGGTGTTGGCACATTTTAAGGAAATGCAAGCATTTCAAATGCGTGAAAATCAAATGTATTGCTTTGGTGAGTGGCGGGACTTTAATGCTATATGGTTAGAATTAAAGGAAGCAGAAAGATTGGATAAGGTTTTAATGCGCATACAAAGGGAGTTTAAAAAGTTAGAATCCAAAATGGATTTTAGGGTTTTGCAAATGCTTTGGTGTAATGCAATGAAAGATTCGCACCATAAAAAGGTGCTAGAGATGCTTTATAAAGAAATGTTAGAATCCTATGTAACAAAACGCTTGGAAGTTTTTACAAAGGCTATGGATTTATATCCTAGCAATATAGGGTTTGGTAAAAGCTATCGGCAGCTTGGTTGCTGCTATGCAAAAACGCAGAAAATCCGCTTTTCTTTACGCTTATCCTTAATGCCAAAAGATTGCATTGATAGTGTCATCATTCACGAGCTAGCGCATTTAAAGTACCAAAACCATAGTAAGGATTTTTGGAATTTTGTAGAAAAATTTGATGCAAATCCTAAAAGAGTGCAATCTTGGCTTGATGCACATTGGGAAAATTTACGCATTTATTATAAGGTTTTTAAGCCTTGAGAATTAAAAATTTTTTATTTCAGAGTTTTGCACAAGTCTTTTTTCCTGTTTTTTTGGTGCTGTTTTTTATTGCTTCTGTGGTGATTTTTATCCGTATTGCAGGGGTAACTTTTATAGTAAAAATTAGCTTTTTGGAGCTTTTAACTTTATATTTTTATACGCTGCCAACAATGCTATTTTTTGTGATTCCGCTAAGTTTTTTTGTGGCGTGTGTGCTTGGGTTGTCGCATCTTAGTTTTGATTATGAACTTCCTGTGCTATTTGCGCTTGGAATGCCACCACAGCAAATCTTTAAGATTTTTTTGCCCATTGCATTGCTTGCAAGCGTGAGTTTATTTGTGTTATCTTTTGTGCTAACTCCGCTTAGTGATATTGCCTATCGGCAGTTTTTAGAGGAGCGCAAAAGCAGTATTGATATAAATTTGCAAGCTGGAGAGTTTGGACAAAAACTTGGTGAATGGCTTGTGTATGTGCAGAGAGGAAAGAATGATGTTTATGAGAATATTGTGTTGCTATCTTTACAAAAGGGTGAAGGCAGTCAAAAAGATGGGCTAATTTTTGCTAAAAGGGTAAGCATTGAAAATATTGATGGCGTGATTGCAGTGCATTTAAAAGAGGGCAAGATTTATCGTAAAGTTAGCGATGGAATGGAGAGTGTTAATTTTGACAGGATGGTTTTGCGCTCTGTTGTGGATTTTACAGGTGATGGCAATATGGGTTTGATGGAGTATTGGAAAAGGGCGTTTTATGAGAATCCTAGGCAGGATAAGACAAAGCGGAATCTTAGTATGTATGTGCTGCTTTCCCTTTTTCCGCTCATTAGTTTATTTTATTTTCCCTTGCTAGGTGTGAAAAATCCGCGCTATCAAAAGAATTATACAATCCTTCAAACAATGGGTGTGGTTGGGACATTTTTTGTTTTAATGTATTTAGTAACGACTTATGTGCCGCTCATTGGAATGGTTTTACTACCATTTATTTGGTGCTGTGTGGGGTATGTTTTATACAAACGCTATGTGGCAAGATTTTATTAAGCCAAGGGGGATTCCATTAAGGCATTGCAAGGTTTTAGGGTAGCAATGCGCATTGCGTATAATGGCGGTGCGTTTTTTGGATTCCAAAGGCAAAATGGTAGGCAAAGTGTTGCCAATGCATTAGAGAATGTGTTGCATAGTGTGGGAATCTTTAGCAAGATTATCGCAAGTGGGCGCACAGATAAGGGAGTGCATTCAAGTGCGCAAGTGATTGCTTTAGAGATTCCTTATTTTTGGAAGGATTTGAAGGGCTTACAAGCACTCTTAAACACAAAGCTTGCACCAAATATTACCATTAAGCGCATTTGGGAAGTTGATAGGGATTTTCACGCAAGATTTAGTGTAAAAAGGCGGGGGTATTGTTATGTGTTAAGCAAGTATTCTTCTCCCTTTTTAACGCCGTTTTCCTTGCATTATAATCTAAAAAATCCCAGTTTAATGCAGCAAGCATTAAAGCTTTTTGTGGGCACGCATAATTTTAGTGCGTTTAAAAAACAAGGAAGCGATGAGAAAACTAGTGTGCGCACAATTTTTAAGGCAGAATTAAGGGAGTTTAAGGGGTTTTGGATTCTGTCTTTTTGGGGAAATGGGTTTTTGCGCTCTCAAGTACGTTTAATGGTGGGTTTTTTACTAGAGATTGATCAAGGAAATTTAACGCTAAAGGACTTAGAAGCCCAACTTTTAGGGGAGAGGCGTTATAGAATCCCTATTGCACCTAATGGTTTATTTTTAAGCCGTGTGGATTATTAATTTTTTAACTCACCCCAATTTTTTGCTAAACTCGCACCGCAACGCAGTGGCACGCGCAATGTTGTGATATTTTCCATAATTTGCATAATTTTTTGCACTTCTTTTGTCGCAACATTCTCTGGAACTTCAAAAATCAGCTCGTCGTGGACTTGTAGAAGCAGTTTGGATTCTAACTTTTCTTGTGTGATTTGAATCATTGCAAGCTTAATAATATCCGCAGCACTTCCTTGAAAAATCGCATTAATGCCTTCGCGCAAAAATGCTGCTTTTTGGAAGTCTTGAATGTTGTCAAAATTAAATTTTCGCATTCTTCCAAGAAGTGTTAAGGAGTATCCCTTTTGTAAAATAAATTCCTCTTGTTCTTTTAAGAAATCTTTCACGGTGGGAAAAGATTTGAAGTAATTTTGGATATAGCTTTTTGCTTCTTGGTAGCTAATTTGTAAGGTTTCAGAGAGTTTTCTAGCACCCATTCCATAAATTAGCCCAAAATTAATGCTTTTTGCTATTGAGCGTTTCTCCCTAGCGAGTTCTTCACCAAAGATTTTTTTTGCGGTTTCTAGGTGGATGTCGGCTTCTTTGTGGAAGGCTTCAAGCATTGCATTGTCTTTAGAGAAATGCGCTAAAAGACGCAGTTCAATTTGAGAATAATCAAGGCTTAAGAGTAAATGCCCATCTTGTGCGATAAAGCCTTCTCTAATGCGCCGTCCTTGCTGGGTTTTAACGGGGATGTTTTGTAGGTTGGGGTTTTTTGAGCTTAAACGCCCGGTGGTTGTGCCTGTTTGCATAAAAGAAGTGTAGATTTTGTGTTTTGGATTCTCACTTGCTAATTCAATTAAAGGTTCAATGTAGGTGCTAAAAAGTTTAAATAGCTCTCTGTATTCTAGTAGTTTTGGGATAATAGGATGGGAATCCCTTAGGGAATTTAGCACACTAGAATTTGTGCTTAAGCCAGATTTTGTTTTCTTTTTGCTTTGTAGATTTAGCTCTTCAAAAAGCACGATGGAGAGCTGTTGGGGGGAGTTTAGATTAAAGCGTTTATTCGCTAGTGTGTAAATTTCATTGGAGAGTGATTGGAGTTTTTCTGCCATTTCAGTTTTTAGATTCTTAAAATATTTAACATTAATTTTTGTGCCACTTAGTTCCATATTGACTAAACATTGGATAAAAGGAAATTCCACATTGTTTGCAATTTCTATTAAAGACTTTGGCAATAGTGAGTTGATTTTAAAAAACAACTGATAACAAGCAGCAGCGTCTTCGCAAGCATAAGCAAAAGCACTTTCAATGGGGAGTTGGGAAAAGTTTTCATTTTTTTTAACAATGTCTTTAAAGGCAATCATTGTGTGCTTAAAATAGCGGTGCATTAAATCATCAAGATTACAAGGCATATCGCTTTGATAAAGCCAAGCTAAAAGCATACTATCCTTGATGTTGTGGTAGCTTTTAGGTGTAAAGTTAAAATTTGTGCGCAAAATTTCTAAATCGTATTTGATGTTATGTCCAATGATTGCCTTTGCATTGAATAAGGTAGCGATAAACTCTAGCGCAAGCTCTTTGTTAATTTGCTCTGGCATACCCAAATAATTATGCGCAATGGGCGCATAGTAGGCATTAATACCATCAAAAGAGAAAGAAAATCCAACAATTTTTGCGCGCAATACATCTAAATCTGTGGTTTCAGTATCAAAGGAAATGATGGAATCTGCTGTGATTTGTGCCATTAAATTTCTAAGCATTGCGGGATTTTCTATTAAAATCGCATTGTAGTTAAAGTGGCTTGAAGTGTCCTTTTGGATAGGCTTTTCTTTGTTATTTTTTAAGGGAAGTTTTTTTAACACGCTATAAATTTCATATTCTTGTAAGGATTCTACAATATTTAAAAGTGGGTTGGTCTTTGGCATTGCACAATCTTGTAGGTTAAAATCACTTAGCAAATCATCTCTTAAGCGCACAAGTTGTTGGCTGCGATACGCATCTTCTTTTGCTTCTTTTAAGAGTGTTTGCGTGCGTTCTGGAGTGATGGAATCTAAATTTTGATAAATATTATCTAGTGAACCATAGGTTTTTAGTAGAGTTGTAGCTCCTTTTGCGCCGATTCCTTTTACGCCTGGGACATTATCTGCACTATCGCCTACAATGCTTTGATAATCCACAAATTGCGCGGGCGTTACGCCATATTTTTCTAAGCATTGCTCTTCTCTAATTTCTTGCTTTTTCTTAGGATCAAATAAAAAGGTGTCGCCATCAATGAGTTGATACAAGTCTTTATCGTGGCTTATGATTCTAACGCTAACTTCTAGGGCATTGGCGCATTTATTGAGTGATGCAATCACATCATCGGCTTCATAGCCTGCAATGCTAATGTTTTTAAAGCCCATTTTTTCTACCCAAGCAATCGCCACTTCTAATTGAAGTTTTAAATCCTCTGGTGCTTCTGGGCGATTTGCTTTATAGGAAGGATCAATGCTTTTGCGAAAATTCTCTTCCTTAGAATCCAAAGCAAACACTAGATAATCATTGGGATAGTCTTTATGGATTTGCAGCAGAAGTTTTGCAAAGCCTGTTAGTAAGCCTGTAGGAAAGCCTTCTCTATTTTTAAGCGGTGGAAGAGCAAAGTAGCTTCTAAATAGGAATCCAAAAGTGTCAATGATGGTGAGTGTTTTCATTATTTGGTGCTTTGTAGGCGTTTTTTCTTGATGTAAATGTTTATGGATTCCACACCTAAAGAAAACGCCATAGCAAAGTAGATGTAAGCCTTTGAAATGTGAAAATCTAAGCCTTCTGCAACAAGGGTAACGCCAACTAAAATTAAAAAGGCTAGTGCTAAAATTTTAATGGTAGGATTATTATCTACAAATTCTGAAATGCTCTTTGATGCTACCATCATCACACCTACTGCAACAATCACCGCTAGTATCATAATCTCAATGGTATCTACCATTCCTACGGCAGTAATGACGGAATCTAGCGAGAAAACAATGTCTAAAATCGCAATTTGAATGAGTATGCTAAAGAATCCTTGCCCTGCGTTTTTCTTTAGCGTTTGTGGATTGTTTGATTCTCCTGCATTATCAATGTCGTGGTGGATTTCAAGTGTGGATTTGCCAATTAAAAACAATCCCCCTAGAATCAAAATAATATCGCGCCCTGAAATTTCCTGGGAAAAAATGCTAAAAAGCGGAGTGGTTAGCTTCATAATCCAAAAGAGTGAGAATAAAAGTAGTAAGCGTGTTACCATTGCTAAAGTGAGTCCAAAAATCCTTGCTCTTTGGCGTTGTTCCTTTGGTAGGCGTCCTACAAGAATAGCAATAAAGATGATATTATCAATGCCTAGAACAATTTCTAATCCGATTAATGTTATAAGTGCAACCCACATTTCTGGGCTTGCAATCCATTCAAACATAAGATTCCTTTGTGTAAAATAAAACGAAAATTGTAGAGATTTTTTTCTTAAATAAGCGATTGATTGGATTGCAGTGTTTTTATTTTGATGGTTTGGTGTTTCTTGTTCTTGTATTTTATTTAAAATTTTGAGATAATATTAAATTTTATAAAAAATTAAATTATTGCATTGTGGAAGCGTTATTATGCAGAAGATTTTAAAGTTTGCATTGTTTTTAGATAAAATCTCATTAGCAAGTTCAAAAGTTTCTATGGTGGCACTTTGGGTGCTTTCCTTTTTGGTTTTTGGTTTAGCCATTGCGCTAAATTTTTCTTATGTCAATAGCAAGCTAGATGATTTAAGTCTGTATTGCTTTGCTTTGTTTGTTTTGCTAGCAATCTCCTATACGCTTAAAGTTGATAAGCATGTGCGTGTGGATTTGGTTTATGCGCATTATTCTCAAAAAGCAAAAATTATTAGTTGGTTGTTTATCAATCTTTTATGTACTCTTCCTTTTTCTTTGCTCTTAGTGAAATACGGATTGGATTTTACGATGCAGTCTTATAGGATTGGGGAATCCTCACAAAATGGAAAGATTCCTTATTATTTTATTTTTAAATTTTTTGTGGTGTTAGGTTTTGCACTTTTGAGTTTGCAAAGCATTAGTGAGATTTTAAAGGCTTTTGTAAAAATTGGGCAAAAGCAATACACAATGCCACAAGATGCTGATGCAGAAGAATCTAAACGCATAAAAACGCAATCTCTCAAAATGCAATAAGGAATCTAAAGTGGAATTGTTAGCGTTAGTGGGAATTGCAGTGTTGTTGCTTATAATAGGCGTTCCTGTTGCATTTGCATTTGGCTCAAGTGGGTTATTGGTGGGAAGCTATTTAATGCTTTTTGGGGGCAATCCTTATGTTTTAACTTTTTTGCCCAATCGTTTGGAAGGGATTTTTAACAACACAACTTTAATTACGATTCCTTTATTTATCTTAATGGGAATGATTTTAGAGCGCAGCGGGATTGCGGAGCGTTTGATAAACTCCATTGCAAAGCTTTTTGGTTCTCTTGGTGGTGGAGCAGCAATGGGTGTGATTTTAGTGGGTGTTTTGCTTGCTGCAAGCACAGGCATTGTAGGGGCTACGGTAGTGATGATGGGAGTGATTGCTGTGCCAACAATGTTAAAGGCGGGTTATAATAAAAGTTTTGTTTCTGGGGTTGTTGCAGCTAGCGGCACATTAGGGCAGATTATCCCGCCTTCTATTATTTTAATCATTTTAGCAGATGTTTTGCAAGTAAGCGTTAGGGATCTCTTTAGTGCCGCGATTTTACCCAGTGTGATTTTGGTTGGATTATATATTCTTTTTGTGCTAGGAGTTGTGATTTTTGCGCCAAGATTAGCACCTGCAAGCTCTGATGCTACAAAAGATTTACGCTCTCTTGGATTAGAAGCACTTAAAATGGCGATTCCGCCCATTGTCTTAATCACACTTGTGCTAGGAAGCATATTAGCTGGGCTTGTAGAGCCCACACAGGCTGCTGCGCTTGGTGTTATGGGAGCATTGCTTTTGGCATTTTTTAATGGCAAGTTAGACTTTCATTTATTAAAGCACGCAAGCAGAGAAACGCTTGTTTTTTGCGGAATGGTGTTTATGATTTTAATTGGCGCAAATTGTTTTACGCTCGTGTTTAATGAGCTTGGTGGTGATGTTGTGGTGCTAGAGTTTTTCTCACAATATTTAAATTCCCCTTTTTATTTTATGCTTGTGGCAATGCTTGTGATTTTTATTTTAGGATTTTTGATTGATTTTTTTGAAATTTGTTACATTGCCCTGCCAATTCTTGCTGGGATTGCAATACATTATCAAATTGATATGCTTTGGTTTGCCTTGCTTGTGGCAATCAATTTACAAACAAGTTTTTTAACGCCCCCTTTTGGGTTTTCTATTTTCTTTTTGAAATCCGCTGTGGGCGATGCAATTAGAATCGCAGAGATTTATAAGGGAGTGATTCCCTTTATTGTGTTACAAATTTTAGTTTTAGGAGTGATGTTTTTGTTTCCGCAATTAACACTAAAAAGTGATGATTGGGCTAAAATTTTAGAATTTATCTTTTAATTTAAGGAGTTAAAATGCAAAGACGCGAGTTTTTGAAAAATACAGGTTTAGGTGCTGTTTCTGTGCTTGGAGCAGCTGCATTGGCTGGTTGTGTTAGCGAGGAGAAGAGTGAAGCTACCAATGCCACACAGGATAAGGGAGTAACAAGAGAGCCAAGTGTGAAAATCCGCCTTGCGATGAGTTGGCCTGTTACATTGCCTATCCTTGCAGAAACTGTGCAGCATTATGCCAATACCGTGCGTGATTTAAGTAGTGGAGGAATTGAAATTGAAATTTTCCCAGCAGGGAAGCTTGTGCCAGCACTTGGTGTTTTTGATGCAGTTAGCAGTGGGCAAATTGATGCGTATCATTCAGCACCCTATTATTGGGAAGGTAAAAACACAGCGTTTAATCTTTTTTCTGGAATCCCATTTGGAATGATTGATATTGAGCAAAATGCTTGGTTTTTGTATGGAGAGGGAATGAGTCTTTGGAGAGAGATTGCGGCAAAATACAATCTTTATCCGCTGCTAGGGGGTGCGACAAGCATTCAAATGGCAGGTTGGTATAAAAAGGAAATGTTAAGTGTGAAAGATTTTGAAGGCTTAAGGATTCGTATGGTTGGAATTGCTGGGCAAGTCCTTTCAAAACTTGGTGCAGCAACAAAAAGCACGCCCGGCGGCGAGATTGTTCCAAATTTAGAGCGTGGTGTGCTTGATGCAGCAGAGTGGGTATCACCAGCATTTGATTTAAAATTAGACATTCATAAAATTGCACCTTATTATTACACGCCTTGGCAGGAGGCAGGTTCTATTACGGAATTTGTCTTTAACAAGCAAAAGTGGGAGAGCTACTCTAAAGAAGTGCAAGCAATTTTAGAAGTGGCAAGCAGAGAAGCGCATATGCAAATGGCGGCAATGGGACAATTTTATAATGCAAAAGCAATGGAGGATTTAAAAGTACAGGGTGCGCAAATTAGAACTTTTTCTGATGAAATTTTAGAAACATTTAGAAAAACACTTGGCGTTGTGCTAGAAGAAGAGAGTGCAAAAAATCCAGATTTTGCAAGAGTCTTAGCTAGCTATCAGAGTTTTCAAAATGAGCAAAAAACTTGGACAAATGATAGTTTAGCTGCGTATTTACAGATTAGATAAGGAGAGATGTATGGGAATGGATTTAAACACAAAGTTATTTTTGCAAGATTTAAAAAATAAAGGAGAGTTTAGAAGTTTAAGAAGTGTTATTGAGCTTGGAAGTCAAGATGATATGGAGCAAGGAGATAGAGCATTTGAAACTTTTAAGGCAAATGGCAAAAACTTTGAATTAGATGTTTTAAGCGGAAAAGTATGTGCGGGGGGGGGGGTATTTTATAGTTAAGAATCCTTTTGAAGAACTTTCTAGAGAAGATGTAAGAGTTTCTACAAACGCATTTTATAAGACGCTTGGGTTTGAAAGTTATGATTGCATTGATTTAGATGGTGCTTATAATGCGCTGCATTTTAATTTAAATGTGAATTTCGCAACTACTTATAACTTCACAGAGCAATTTTCTTTGGTTACTAATTTTGGCACAACAGAGCATATTTTAAACCAGGGGACTTGCTTTGAAAATGTGCATAATCTTTGTGAAAAAGATGGAATTATGGTTCACGGGCTTCCTATTTATGGATATTTAAATCACGGGTTTTTTACATATTCTTTAAAATTTTTTATGCGGTTAGCAGTTTTTAATACTTATGAATTTTTACAAGCAAACATTTTAGAAGCTGGGTATAATAAAAACGGAGAGCTTTATATAAGAAATCCTAAAGTCATTCAAAGAATAGACTGCATTGCTAGTATTTATGATTACATTAAGACTTCAGAAAGTTTTGATTTGGAACTTCCACGCACTGCTGGGGGCAGTGGATTTATAGCATTGGTAGCTTTAAGAAAGAAAAGCAATAAGCCTTTTAGTTATCCTTTGGATATGCCAATGTATTCTTCTAAAAGTAAAGAGACATTAGAATTTTTTATTGGAAAAATGGCAGAAAAATTGCATAAAGTTGCGATTTTTGGTTCAAAAAAAGCTGCAAACATTGCTTTTGATTTTATGCAAAGAAATGCTATTGAAACGCTGTGTTTTATAGATGATTTTGTGCAGGGTGTAGTAGAAGGGATTCCAATTGTAACCTATGCTGACTTTGTAGAAAAATATCAAATGCATTGTGATTGTGTGATTAAAGGTCCATTACAAAGGGGAGATATAGAAGGCAGAGAAGGATTATTGGTTGATGTTATTAGTATGGAATACACTTGGTTTGGATAAACAATGGAATCCATTTTAGATTCCAACTTTTAGCTTTTTTAAGCAAAATATTAAGGCTACCAAGCTTATAATGCTGGAATTTAAAAAAAAGGAAGAGTTTGAAACAATATCTTTATATCGTGCAATCAAGCCTAGAAACAAGCAAATGTAAAATTGGAATCACAAATGATTTACAACGCCGTTTAAGAGAGTATAACGCCATTACAGGCATATCAAGTGATACTACTTATAGCATTCTTTTTGCTGCAGAAGTTAGCAATATGAGAGCCTTAGAGCAGGATATTAAAAATAACTTTGCTCACCTAAGAGAGCAGGGAAATAGGGAAATTTACTTTTATAATCCAAGTCTTTTTGAGATGTATGTGGGTTTTATCTGTGCAAGCGAGCATTTTCTTAAAAAAGTCGTGTTAAAGGAATCCAAAAAGCCCCAAATCACAAAGCTAAAAACATCCAAACCAAGTATGCAAGAAAGGGGGGTTACAAGAAAGGATTTAATAAATAAAGCAAGAAGGGTTAAAGACGATGAGTTTTACACGCGCATAGAAGATGTAGAAAAAGAGCTAGCAGAATATCCGCTTAAAATTTGGAAGGATAAAGTTGTGTTTTGTAACTGCGATGATGCTGTGGGTGCAGGTAGGGATTACACGGATTCATCAGCCTTTGCTCTGTATTTTTTAAAGCATTTTTTTAGATTAAAGTTAAAAAAGCTGATTTGCACACATTATGGAAGCAAGCAGGATTTGTTTAATGCAGGCGCAAAGGGATATATTTTTACCAAAGAAGGTGCTAGCGAGATGATACACACACCTCCAAATTACACAGGGGGCTTTGAAGAGAAAGAATCCTTAAGAATTTTAAGAGAGGAAGCGGATATTGTTTGCACTAATCCGCCCTTTTCTCGTGCGGTAGAGTATTGGCAGTTTCTTATAAAAAGCAAAAAGAAATTTATCATCATTTCAAACATTACAAATTGTGTAACCACCGCTTTTATCTCTTATTTTGCAGATAAAAAGGCGTGGGCAGGCTATAATAGAGTGGATTGGTATTTAAATCCTAAAAGAGTGCCTGTGAGTGCAGCAGGACATTTTTTTACTAATTTTCCTATTAAAAATCGTCCCAATATCAAACGCTTAAAATTTATGCCCTTAGAAGAGATCCCTGATGTTGTAAAAAAATATGATGATAGTGGCACACTTTTAGCTAATAATAATTATATTCCAAACGATTATGATTTGCCCTTTGCAGTCTCTACAAGGCAGATTTTAAATGGTGTGCTAGAGTGTGGATATGCAATCACTTACAAGAAACAATATAGACCATACATCAATGGAAAAGAAAAGTTTTCAAGGGTTTTGATTCAAAAGGTTTAGATTTGATTGCTAGTTGGATAAAGCTTGTAAGATGGATAGTGTAAAAGTGGTGCGGAAAAGAGGACTTGAACCTCCATGCCTTGCGGCGCCAGATCCTAAGTCTGGTGCGTCTGCCAGTTTCGCCATTTCCGCAAAAAGACAGGGCGCAATTATACTGCAATAAGCTTAAAATTATTTGAGGGATTGCAGTGTGGCAAAATCTAGCGTGTGCTTTGGAAACTGCATACTAATGCAATGCAAACTTCCGTGTTGGCGGATTAACACGGAGCAATCAATGGGGATAATCTTATGTTTTGGACAAGCTTTTTGTAAAATCTCAATGGCTAGGGCGTCATTTTTATCGTTATAAATGGGCAGTAAAATTGCACCATTAATGAATAAAAAGTTTGCATAAGTGGCAGGCAAGCGTTCGTTCTTATAATATTTTGGCGTAACAAAAGGGAGTTTTACAAGTTTAAAGGGCTTGTTGTCTAGGTTTTTGAGCGCTTTTAGTGCGCATTCCATTTTGCTTAAGGCAACATAGTGTTCATCATTTTTATCATCGCACGCAATGTAAGCAATGGTGTTTGGAGCAATAAAGCGCGCTAGGGTATCAATGTGTCCATCTGTATCATCACCGCTTAAATATCCGGAATCTAGCCATAGGATTTTTTGGATTCCTAAGTCTTTTTTAAGGATTTTTTCTAGTTGCGCTTTAGAATAAAAGGGATTGCGATTGCGCTCTAGCAGGCATTGTGTGTTGGTTAGCAAGATTCCTTTGCCATTGCTCTCTATGCTACCGCCTTCTAAGATTAATTTTTTAGGTTTAATGCGTTTTAGGATTCCAACTTTGTGAAGTGTATGTGTGATTTGATTATCAAAATTAGAAGCAAACTTCAGCCCCCACCCATTAAATCCATAATCTAACACGACATTTTTGCCATTTTTATTAATGGTAATTCCGCCAAAATCACGCGCCCAAGTGTCATTGCTTGGAAGTTCAAGGCAATAGAGTTGCCCTAAAATCTCTGTGTTAATGGATTTGGTATTGCAATAATTTTGGATAATTTCTAGCGTTTCTTTTTTAGAATCGCAAATTAAAATGCAGGATTCTGCTTGTAAGATTTCTACAATGATTTCACAATAGACTTGACGCACTTCCTTTAAATAAGGTTTCCAATCAGAGTTTGCGTGCGGGAAAGATAAAAGGATTCCATCTTGGGCTTCCCATTCTGCGTAAAATTTTTTCATAGTTTCTACTTTTTTTAAAAAAATTGACGATATTATTGCATAAAGTTTTGTCAAGGAGGACAATATGGCAGTAGAATCTTTAAAGGGCACAAGAAATCCTATGCAGGATTTACAAAGTGCAATGTCTTCAAATCCGCTTAAAAAGGATACAACAAGTGCGCAAGAGCGTGAGAAAAACATTAGAGACGCTGCTAGCAAAGTGGATGCAAGGTCGTTGATGACAAGCTATGTCGTGGAATTTCAAATGAGTATTAATGTTTCTGTTTCTACTAATATTTCTGCGCAAAGTGGTGTAGCAGTTGGAATCGGAAATGCGCTTGAGAATCCGGAGCGTTTAAAGAGTATTATTAATGGGCTAGATTTAAATTCTATTGGTTATAAGGGCAAACCTTTAAGTGAATTAACACAAGAGGAGGCAAAGGCATTAATTAGTGATGATGGCTTCTTTGGGATTCCAAAAACTTCTGAACGCATTGCAGATCTTGTTTTAGCAGGTGCAGGTGATGATGTAGAGAAGCTTAAGGCTGGGCGTGAGGGAATTTTGCGTGGTTATAAGCAGGCTGAAAAATCTTGGGGTGGAGAGCTTCCTGAGATTAGTCAAAAGACTTTAGAGAAAGCCTTAGAAAAAGTGGATAAAAAACTAGCAAGCCTTGGTGTGAATGTTTTAGAAACTAACGCATAGAGAGTTTATTGCAAAATCTTATTTTAAGCATTGAAAGCAGTTGTGATGATAGCTCTATCGCACTCATTGGAATTGACGCTTATACTTTAATCTTCCATCAAAAAATCTCGCAAGAAGCAGAGCATAGCACTTTTGGAGGTGTTGTCCCTGAGCTTGCTAGCCGTTTGCACGCAGAATCTTTGCCTTTGATTTTAGAAAAAACAAAACCTTATTTGAGTAATCTTAAAGCCATTGCTGTAACAAATGAGCCGGGCTTGAATGTAACGCTATTAGAAGGAGTGATGATGGCAAAAACGCTAAGTTATGCGCTGAATCTGCCTTTAATTGGCGTTAATCATTTAAAGGGGCATTTGTATTCTTTGTTTTTAAACTCAGATGCGATTTTTCCATTGGGTGTATTGCTTGTTTCTGGTGGGCATACAATGCTTTTAGAAGCGGAGAGTTTTGAGAAAATTAATATTAAAGCACAGAGTTTAGATGATAGTTTTGGAGAGAGTTTTGATAAGGTAGCAAAAATGCTTTCTTTGGGTTATCCCGGTGGTCCGATTGTGGAATCGTGTGCAAAAAAGGGGGTTACTAAATTTAAATTGCCCATCCCTTTGCGGAGCAAAAAGCAATTTGCCTTTAGCTTTTCTGGGCTTAAAAATGCTGTGCGTTTGGAGATTGAAGCAAAAAGTTCGGAAGGGGCTTTAGAAGAGGGCTTCAAAGCGGATTTGTGTGCGAGTTTTCAAGAGAGTGCAATTGCGCATTTGATGCAAAAGTGTAAGATTTTTTTTGAAGAGAATGCAAAAAAATCTAGGAGCTGGAAGTATTTTGGCGTGGTTGGGGGAGCAAGTGCAAATTTAGTTTTAAGAGAAAAAATCCAAGCAATGTGTAACTTTTATGGCGTAGAATTATTGCTTGCACCTTTGGAGTTTTGTTCTGATAATGCTGCGATGATTGGGCGTGCGGCAGTGGAATCTTATAGGCGTAAGGAATTTAGTAAAATAGATTCTTTACAGACGCGTCCTAGAATTGATGTATTTTAAGACTAATTTCAGTTTTGATATTCAATAATTAAAGCGCAAAATTTAATCATCAAAGGAAATGATATGGTAACTTTTAAAGGAAATGCAGTAACTTTAGCAGGAAAGTCAGTAAATGTAGGCGATAAAGCACCTGAAGTCAGTTTAGTAGCGGGTGATTTAAGCGGGAAAAAAGTAGGGGGAGCAAGTGAGAAATACCAAATTATCAATGTTGTGCCATCGCTTGATACGCCAGTTTGTGCAACACAAACACGCAAATTCAATGAAAAAGCTGCATCACTTGCTAATGCAGAAGTTTTTGTGGTTTCACTTGATTTGCCTTTTGCGCAAGGGAGATTTTGCTCAACTGAAGGAATTGCGAATGTTACTGCCTTAAGTGATTTTAAAAATAAAGATTTTGGAAATGCTTATGGAGTGCTTATAGCAGACTCTCCGCTTGCTGGGCTTTTAACGCGTGCTGTGTTTGTCATCAATCCAAAGGGTGAAATTGTGCATAAAGAAATTGTGAGTGAAATCACAGAAGAGCCAAATTATGATGCAGTCTTGAATGCAGTTAAATAATGGCAAAAATATTGCTCTATCTCCACGGATTCCGTAGTGTTGGGCTTTGCTACAAAGGCAAGCAAATTGCTTCCTTTGCTCCAAACTCGCTTACTCCTAATCTCCCTTATGTTCCAAGTTTAGCAATTGCTTATGTGGAATCCATTATCCAAAAAATAGGTGCGCAGAATCTTTGTCTTATTGGCAGTTCACTTGGGGGTTATTATGCGACTTATTTAGCGGATAAATATGCAATCAAAGCAGTGCTTATTAATCCTGTGGTGGATGCTTATGTAACTTTGCTTCCTGCAATTGGTAGGATTCTAGTGCCTTATAGCGGAGAGTCCTTTTTTTGGGATTTGTCATTGGTTGAGAGCTTAAAGCAATATTATGTAAAGAATATAAAAAATGGGCTTTATTGTGTGTTGTTGCAAAAAGGTGATAAAGTGCTTGATTATAGAATTGCACAATTGCATTTTAAGGATTGTAAATGTGTGGTAGAAGAGGGCGGTTCGCATAGGTTTGAGAATTTTTTAAATCAAAAAGAGAGGATTCTTGCGTGGGCAAATTAGCAAAATTACAAAAGAATTGTGTATAATTGTGCATTTTAAAATAAGGAGTTGTTAATGAAAAAGTTTTTATTATGTTTAGGAGTTTTTGTGGCGGTGTTTGCACTAAGTGGTTGTGAGAAGCAAGAATATCAGCATCCAGCGCACAGAAGTGGGGCAGTGAAATAAGTTTAACTCTTGGGATTAAACTTAAAAGTTGGCAATCCTAAGTGATAGCGGATTGCTACTAGGCGGACAATAAAGCCGATGATTAAACACATAATGATGATTGTGTTTTCATCTAAAGCAAAATAATGTTTGCTGACATAATTGCAAATCACATATAAACTTCCAATCAATAAAGAAATGCTTGCATAAAGCTCTTTTTGAAACACAAGCGGAATCCTAGCGCAAAATATATCTCTTAAAATCCCTCCAAATACTCCTGTAATAATCGCTCCAGCAACTGCCATTGCGCCGCTAGGATGCAATTCTAATCCGATGCGTGCGCCAATGACACTAAAGACAGCAAGTCCTAGTGCATCTAGCACTAAAAAAGTGCGTTCAAAGCGTGCCACAAAATAAGGAATCTTTGTTGTTAAGAGTGCTGCAACACAGATGATGGCTAAGTATTCAGGATGTGCTACCCAAGTGAGCGGATAATGTCCAAAGAGAACATCACGGATTGAACCCCCGCCAATTGCTGTTACGCAAGCAATAAATAGCACGCCAAACCAGTCCATATTGTGCCTTCCAGCTGCAAGTGCGCCTGTCATTCCTTCTGCGGTGATTCCAATAATGTATAAACTTGTAAGTAGCATTTTATTCCCTAAATTCTCTAAAAAGATAACCTAAATCGATTCCATTTAAAGTTTTTGCATTGTAGAGATATTCTAAATTTTTTGCGCCTTCTACTAAGTCTTTGCTTTTGATTCCGTGATGGATAGAAATTTTAGCTTCTAAAAATGCGCTTAAATGGTCGCAGTATTTTAAAAATTCTCCAAAAATTGGGGTTTGTGGGTTTAGTGTGGCAATTTCTTGTAAAAATTCTTCGCCTAGATTTTTGCTATACACGATATTTTTGTTCTTTTTATAGCGGTTTTTAAACTCATTTTGTGTGTAATAGACAATTTCTTTTGCAATGGAGTCTGGGACAATGTTTAAAATTTTTTCCCTAACGGCTTCTTCTTCAATTTCTTTTATAAAAGCATCAAGCCCTTTAACATTTTTCTTAATGGGTGAAATAATATCACGCGTTAAAATTTCTGGCAAATCGTGGAATAAACCACAGAAAAAATGTTGGATTTGCATTGTTTTAGAAAACTTCAAATCAAAACCTAACAGATAAGCACAAAGGGCAACAACTAAGGTGTGTCCAAGCACAGAGGTGCAAGGAATGCGTGGTGTTTGACTCCAGCGTTTTTGGAAGCGGAGTTGTCCAAACATATTCACTAGCTCACGCATATCTTTGTAAAGCACAATTTGTCGGATTCCTGCTAGATGGTAATATTCTTGGACTTGTTTATCAATGGTGTCTTTGATATTTTGCACATCATAAAGATGGGGATTAAAATGATAAATAATGTCAAATTCCCATTTAGAAGCATAATAGTGGGAGGCTTTTAGAATCTCTTTTTCTAGGTTTTGCACTTCCCCATAAAGATAATTGCGCATTGCTTCTAAAAATCCAAAACCTTTTAAATATTCTTCTAATTGTGTGCAGACAAAATCCACTAAGGCTTTGTTGTGTTTTTGGACGAGCTTGTGAAAAACAGGGGGCTTAATGTCTGTTAGAATGATGCGCTCTAAAAATTCATAGCAAAACTGCATAATTAGGCGTTCAAAGTCAATTTCTGTGCGATTTTCTAGCATTTCATAATGGGCTAACAAATAAGCAATCACAATTTTATGCGCTTGTTTATCAAGCTCTATAAACTCTATTGGTGTGGCTTGGTCATTCCAGCGTCTAATATTTGCTGCAACAAAAATTTTTTGTAAAAGGGGGAAGTTTAGAGTGGGTTTTTTGTTTTTGGATTCCATATTTTTCCTAGAGTTTTTATGCGATTATAGCAAATTATATTTACCTTTTGTTAATCAAACTCAAGGGCAGTTTAGATAGAATATGGGGCTAATTTTAATTTTTAGAGGAATGAATGGATACAGCACAAAAGCTCATAAAAGGCGTCATTGAAGGATTCTGTAATTTTCGTGTAACAATTGTTTTATTGCTTGCTTATGGCATTGCCTGTGCTGTTGCAACCTTTGTAGAGAATGATTATGGAACTCCAAGTGCTAAAGCTTTGGTGTATAATGCGCAGTGGTTTGATTTGTTGCATTTGCTGCTTGTGTTAAATCTTATTGGTGTTTTATTGCTCTCAAGGGTGTTGCAACGCAAAAAATACGCTTCCTTTTTATTCCATTCCTCTTTAGTGGTGATTTTTATAGGAGCTACAATCACGCGTTATTATGGTTTTGAAGGGATTATGCATATCCGTGAAGGGGAGCAGAGTAATACAATAGAATCCCAAGAAGAATTTATTACAATTCTTGCAAAAAAAGCAGATGATAAACTCTATCGTGCGTTTTTTCCTGCAATAATCACTCCTTTGGTGCAAAAGAGATTCCAACAAAGTCTGCCTTTTGAAGATGGTATCTTAGAAGTGCAGTATGTAGATTTTATCCCCGCAAAAGATAAAATGGATGTGGATAGACTTAAGGTAAGGGTGAGCTTTGAGGGGGAGAGTAAAGAGTTAGAAGTCTTAAAAAATATGGGATTAGGTCAGGTTGAGACTTTTGTGCTTGGTGGCAGAAAATTTGCATTAGATTGGGGGAGTCGCACGATTGTTTTGCCTTTTTCTATTGCATTAAAGGATTTTCAGTTAGAGCGTTATGCAGGTTCTATGAGCCCTTCTTCGTATGCTTCTGATGTTGTGGTGATTGATCCAATCAAGAATACAGAAGAACCCTATCACATTTATATGAATAATGTTTTAGACTATGGAGGATTCCGCTTTTTTCAATCTTCTTATGATTTAGATGAGCAAGGCACAATTTTATCTGTCAATAGAGATCCCGGAAAGATTCCAACATATATTGGTTATGCAATGCTTACACTTGGCTTGCTTTGGGCGATGTTTGCTAAAAATGGGCGTTTTTATCGTTTAGGGCAATACTTAAAGATGCAAAATTTAGTTGTGGCTTTTGCGATTTGTTTTGGAATCTTAAATGCGATTCCATTGCACGCAACTCCACAAATGGCGCAACAAGCGCAAAATGAACTAGAAGCCCCAAAAAATATGGACACAAAGTTGGAATCCAAAAACGACAAGCACGATGATGAAATGCACGCTGATGAAATGTTTGAAGAATTACCCATTACCACAGAGAGTATTTTAGATTTAATTGAAAATCTTAAGGAAAAAAGTGGTGCGCATACGCATAAATTTGGGCGTTTAATTGTGCAAGATTTTGGTGGAAGAATGAAGCCTATGGATACTTTAGCAATGGAATATGTGCATAAAATGACAAAGAAAGATAGTTTTTTGGGACTTGATAATATGCAGCTTTTTTTGGGGATGATGGTGTATCCTAATGAATTTAAGAAAGTGAAAATGTTAGCTTTATCTACGCCAAAACTCAAAGAGATAATTGGTGTGGATAAGAATGAGAATTATGTTGCCTTTGAGGATTTGTTTGTGAATGATACCTATAAGCTTGCAAATTTTATTGAGGAGGCAAATCGCAAAAAGCCAGCAATGCGTGATACATTTGATAAAGATGTGATTAGCCTTGATGAGCGTGTCAATGCAGCCTATTTAATTTATACAGCGCAAAGTCTTAAAATTTTGCCAGATTTTAGTGGGGAGAGTGATAAATGGTTTACTCCAAGTGAGGCAATTGCAAGCTATGATAGTCAGAATGCAGAACAGCTCCAAAGGCTTTTTGGGGCGTATTTTAATAGCTTTCATTATGGGTTGATTGAGAATGACTGGGAGAATGCGGATTTCGTAGTGGAAGCATTAAATGGAATCCAAAATAAGTTTGGATTAGACTTGATTCCCCCAAAGATGCAGGTTGATTTGGAGATTTTTTTAAACCACTATAATTTATTTGAAAATTTGACACCGCTTTATATTTGCTTTGGAATCGTTCTTTTTGTTATTGTGCTAGTGCAGATTTTTAGGCATAAAAATGCAGATATTTTTGTGAGTCGCATTGTGCATTGGATTATTGCGCTTTTGGTGCTTGTGCATACGATTGCTTTAGGATTGCGCTGGTATGTAGGCGGACACGCACCTTGGAGTAATGCGTATGAATCAATGATTTATATTGCTTGGGCAGCTGGAATTTCTGGGGTTATATTCTTTAGAAGAAGTTATTTAGCGCAAAGTATGGCAAGTTTTTTAGCAGGAATCTCTTTATTTGTGGCACATCTTGGTTTTATGGATCCTCAAATTGGAAATCTTATTCCCGTGCTGAAATCCTATTGGTTAAACATCCATGTTTCAATCATTACGGCAAGTTATGGATTTTTAGGGCTTTGCTTTATGCTTGGAGCTTTAACGCTTGCGTTGTTTATTCTTAGAAGCCCAAAATATCCAGAGCTAGATCGCACCATTTTAACTTTGCATACTATTAATGAAATGGCGATGATTTTAGGGCTTGCAATGCTAACAATTGGAAACTTTTTAGGGGGCGTGTGGGCAAATGAGTCGTGGGGCAGATATTGGGGTTGGGATCCAAAGGAGACTTGGGCGTTAATTTCTATTGTTGTGTATGTGATTGTGTTGCACGCGCGCTTTATCCCTAAGGCAAATAATCCTTATGTGTTTGCTTCTTTGAGTGTGGTGGCATTTTATTCTATTTTAATGACTTATTTTGGGGTGAATTTTTATCTCTCTGGATTGCATTCTTATGCAGCTGGAGATCCTTTACCAATTCCTGTGTTTTTGTATTATTTTATTGCAATTACGATTCTTTTAATTGTTTTAGCAGCCCGCAAAGGGGATTTACCTGCGCCAAAATTACCCTAGCGGGGTAATACAACCAACTTTATGAAATTTAAGAGTTAATTTTCTATTTTTTTGCTACAATCGGAGTTTATTTAAAATTTAAGGGCAGTTTTTATGTCTGAAATTATTGGAATTAAGACAGATTGTGCAGTTTATGATACGCAAAGTGCTGAAGAATTAGGAATCAATGGCGAGCCGATTTATTTTGATAATTCTGAAGATGCACTTTCTATTACGCGCCATACCTGTGCGCATTTGATGGCAGAAGCACTCAAAGCTCTTTATCCTGAAGCGCAATTCTTTGTAGGTCCTGTGGTAGAGGAAGGATTTTACTATGATTTTCGCGTGAATTGTAAAATCGGGGAAGAGGATTTGAGTAAAATTGAAGCAAAGATGAAGGAAATTGCTAAAAAGGGTGAGAAAATTACAAAGTATTATCTAACGCGCGAGGAAGCTGTGCAGAAGTTTCAAAACGATGATTTAAAACAAGCAGTGATTAGTAAGATTCCATTAGGCGATGGGAGATTAAGCATTTACACACAAGGTGAATTTGAAGATCTTTGTCGCGGTCCGCATTTACCAACATTAAAGTTATTGAAGGCTTTTAAGCTTACAAAAATCGCTGGTGCGTATTTAGGCGGTGATGAAAACGCAGAAATGCTAACTAGGATTTATGGAATCGCATTTGCTGATAAGGAGAGTTTAAATCAGTATTTGCGTCAACTTGAGGAAGCAAAAAAGCGTGATCATAGAAAAGTTGGTGTGGAGATGGAGCTTTTTACCTTTGATGAAGAAGTGGGTGCTGGATTGCCCATTTGGCTACCTAAGGGTGCTAGACTTAGACGCAATCTTGAAAATCTCTTAACACAAGCTTTGATTGAACGCGGATATGAGCCTGTGCGCGGTCCTGAAATCTTAAAAAGTGCAGTGTGGAAAACAAGTGGGCATTATGCAAACTATGGCGAGAATATGTATTTTACAACCATTGATGAAGTAGAATATGGGATTAAGCCTATGAATTGCGTGGGGCATATTAAGGTGTATCAAAACTCTTTGCATAGTTATCGTGAGTTGCCTTTGAGATTTTATGAATATGGTGTGGTGCACCGCCACGAAAAAAGTGGAGTGTTGCACGGATTGTTGCGTGTGAGAGAATTTACGCAAGATGATGCGCATATCTTTTGTCGTCCTAATCAAATTGCAAGTGAAGTGGAGAGCATTATTGATTTTACGCAAAAGATTATGCAGGCTTTTGGTTTTAGTTATGAAATGGAGATTTCTACAAAACCTGAAAAGTCTATTGGTAGTGATGCAATTTGGGAGGAGGCAACACAAGCATTGAAGGGCGCATTGGAGCGATGTGGGATTGCTTATAAGATTGATGAGGGCGGTGGGGCTTTTTATGGTCCTAAAATTGATATAAAAATCACTGATGCAATTGGTAGAAAATGGCAGTGTGGAACTGTGCAAATTGATATGAATTTACCAGAACGCTTTACTCTAACTTACACAGATGAAAACAATAGCGCGCAGCAACCTGTGATGATACATAGAGCAATTTTAGGAAGTTTTGAGCGTTTTGTGGCGATTTTAACAGAGCATTTTGGTGGAGAGTTTCCGTTTTTTATCGCACCAACGCAGGTGATTATTATTCCTATTGGTGAAGCACAGCATACTTATGCTAAGGAATTGCGCAATGCTTTATTGAAAGTTGGTGTGTATGCTGAGATTGAGGATAAAAATGAAACGCTTAATAAACGCATTCGCAATGCAGAAAAACAAAAAGTGCCAATGATTGCGGTGCTTGGGGCGCAGGAAGTTGAAGGCAGGGCGGTATCAATACGCGATAGGCGTGCTAAAGAGCAGTCAAATATGAGTTTTGAATCTTTTATAACATTAACTAAGGAGAAAATGCGTGAGGTTAGCTTTTGAGTAAAAATGATGGTGTAATCCTCAATGAGGATATTGACTTTCCGCAAGTGCGTTGTGTGGATGATGATGGTGAGCAGTATGGTTTGATAAGTGCAGATGAGGCTTTAAAGATTGCAGATAGTAAGGGCTTAGATTTGGTGTTAATCGCACCAGATGCAAAGCCTCCTGTGTGCAAAATTATGGATTATGGAAAATTCCGTTATCAGCAAGAAAAAAAGCAAAAAGAGGCTAAGAAAAAGCAAAAACAAATTGAAATTAAAGAGATTAAACTTTCGGTAAAAATTGCTAGCAATGATATTAATTATAAAGTCAAGCACGCCAAAGAGTTTTTAGAAGAAAATAAGCATGTGCGATTCCGTGTTTTTTTGCGTGGGCGTGAGGTTAGTGAACCTCAAGCAGGTTTTGAAGTTTTAAATAAGGTTGCTGCAATGTTAGAAGATGTTGCAAATATTGAAAGAGATTTTAAGACAGAGGGGCGTTATGTGAATATGCTTGTAACGCCTAAGAAATAGAGGTTCATCTGTTTTAGATCATTTATTTTATGAAAGGAGAATAACAATGCCAAAGATGAAAACAAATCGTGGTGCTGCAAAAAGATTTAAATTGAAAAAAAATCGTATAAAGCGCGGTTCAGCATTTAAGAGTCATATTTTGACAAAAAAACGCCCAAGAAAAATTGTAAATCTTAATGCGCCAAAATATGTGCATAGTGCTAATGTTGAGTCGGTTAAAAAAATGCTTTGTATGGCATAGGCTAGAAGTTTCATACATTTAGTATGTCATCCCCCTAATTTTAGGGCAAGTTTGGTAGAAATACCGCACCACAATATGGTAAAGGATAGAAAATGGCAAGAGTGAAAACAGGTGTAGTGCGAAGAAGACGCCACAAAAAAGTTTTAAAGTTAGCGCGCGGTTTTTATAGTGCAAGACATAAACATTTTAGAAAAGCTAAAGAGCAATTAGAGAGAAGTTTATGCTATGCCTTCCGTGACAGAAAACAAAGAAAAAGAGATTTTAGAAAACTTTGGATTGTAAGAATTAATGCAGCTTGTAGAATGAATGCAATCAGTTATTCAAGATTTATGTTTGGTTTGAAAAAGGCGGGCATTACGCTAGATAGAAAAATTCTAGCAGATATTGCAATGCACGAACCAGTTGCATTTGCAAAAATCGTTGAAAGCGCAAAAAAGGCATTATAGTTAGCTTTGAGATTCTTTAGGGAATCTCTTAAGCCTTTTGAAATTATGGTGTTGATCTTAATTTTAAAGGGTTTGTAATGAGAGTTTTTGCTTGTTTTATTTTGTGTGCTATGGCGTTTATCCAAGCGAATGCAGAAATACTCATTAAACAAAGATTGAATGTCGCGATTGATATTACTCCTAAGCAATATTCAAGCAATATTACAATTCTTGCTTCTGAAGAGCTTCAGAAGTTAAAAACTTTAAGCCTTGAAAATAAAAATGCAATCATTAAGACTTTTAATGCGATTAATGATTTCTTAGGCAGCAATAGCATTTGTAAAGGAGGGAGTTTTGTGATAAATCCGTCTTATCATTATAGAGATGGAAAGAGGGTGCAAGAGGGGTTTGAGATAAATTTTAGTCTGCATTGTCAATTTATGGAATCCAAAAAGAAAGAATATAATGCAATTTTAGAGAAAATTGAAACAGAAGTTTCTAAAAATGCTTTGTTAATGTTTTTGCTTCCTAGTGTGGAATTGAGTGTGAGTGATAGGGATTTTAAGCAAAGCGATTCTGTGCTGAATGCAAAACTTTTAGCTTTTGCGTTAGAAACGGCAGAGGAATATGGGAAGCTAACGCATAAGAAATGTTCTATTAAGGAGATTGTTTTAGGTGATGCAAGCAGTGTTGGGGTTATGTTAAAGCGTGAATCGCATTTAATGCCAAGTGTTAAAAACGCACTAGAAGATATTACACTACCAAGTGCTAGCGATACACGGAAGAGTTTATCGGGTAATGTAACATTTGCCTGTCAGTAGGGCTTTTATAAGGAGTTTATTAAGCCCCTAGAAGTTTTGCAAGCGACATTGTGCTTAAGCTATTCTCTTTAAATGCTTCTTTGCTCTGTTTTAGTGTATGGGATTCAACAAGCAAGCGGTTAATTTCTTGATAACTTGATTCAAAGTGTTCTATTAAGGAATTAACAAGATTTCCCATTTGGAGTTTGTTAAAGTTGTTTTCAAGCTTTATCCACATTTCAGAAAGTTCACGACTGACTCCGTTTTTACCATTTTGTAAGGAATTGATGCTTACAGAAATATACATTGCAATGTTAGAGCTAAAATTAATATTGCTGTTGCTTAAGATTCCATTTAGGATTCCATCTTTTAAGCTTATGTGGTTTTGATTGCTTGTGTTTAAGTTGCTTGTTTGTATGTTTTGGGGAGGGGTGCTATAAGCTTTGTTAGTAAGAATGTGTTTGGTTGTGTTTTGTCTTAAAATTGCATCATTTTGTGCTTGATTGTACAAAGCTTTATTTTTAATTTGCTCAGAAACTAAATCAATGTGGTGGATTTTCCCTTTGCCGCCATTATCGTATAAGAAATCAGCACTTTTGCGCTTAATGCCTAATAAATCGCCCCTTTTGCCACGCATTAGTTCTTCGCTCTCTTGCGGGTTTAGATAAATGACTCCTACGCCTTTTTCACCAAGCCCCACAAGCTTGCCTTCGCCATTGCTATTAGGCGTCCAAATTCTTAGTTTGTCATAAATAGGGTCTTCTTTGTCAATTTTTCCGTCTTTATTGGAATCGTAAATGCTTAAATCTTTAAACCCATCGCCACTTTTTGTGCCAAAAAGTTCGCTACCATTGTTGATTTTGCCATCGTTATTTTTGTCTAATGCTAAGAATCCAGAGCCTTTTTTGAGTGTTGCGATTTGATTAGGTTTTCCATCGCTATCAAGGTCAAATTGCATTTTAGTATCGCTTAATTCTGTTCCGTTACCTTCATAATCAATCACAAGCGGGTCAATCACATTTCGGTTTGGTGTTTGTCCACCTTGTGCGTTACCAATTCCGCTGATTTGAAGATTTTGCATAAAGCTTTGTGAGATTCCAATGCTAATGTCAAGTTGTTTTTTTGTGCCGTCATTTGCGAGAATTGTGCCTTGAATAGAAATTTGTAAGGATTGTGAGAAGCCTTGAGAAATGCTAATTCCATTGCCTAGAACCTTTTGCTCTAAGCTTGTATTAAGCAGAGAATCCACACTTATATGAGTGCTTTGAGATGAGTTGTTTGGCTTAACCCCAAAAACCTCTTCCCACATTTTTAACATTTCATCTTTGATTTGAGAAACTTTTTTCAAAGCCTTATCCATAATGATTTTTTGAAAATCACTGAGATGTTCGTTGTTTAAAGAAGTGTTAGAGAGGATTTCTGAAGTTTGTTCCTTAGCATCTTTGTTTGCCATCTCTTCTTTAGGATTCTTTTGGTTTGTGTTTAAATGCGTGGTGGCTGAAGTGTGCGAAAATTCAAAAGCCTTAAAAGAAGAGAAGTTAAAACCTACTTGCATTATTTTTCCTTTTATTTTTTGTCTGCTATTGGCTATATCGGTAGTTTTTTTAGAAATCTAAATGTTTTTAAAGCTAAGCTTGTGTGGTTTGATTTATGTTGGAATTTTTAAATTATTATATTTTTATAAGGAGCAGTAATAACACCAACACAATCTACACTCAAAGAGTTTTTTGAAGGAGATAAGCAATTTTTTATCCCCGTGTATCAAAGGGCATATTCTTGGGAAGAGCCGCAGTGGAAGACATTTTTAGAAGACTTGGAAGGAGCTACAAAGGGTGAAAATCATTACTTTTTTGGCAATGTGCTATTAGAAAAAGACGGCAATAATAGACTTGATATTTTTGATGGACAACAACGTCTTACCACCATTATTATTTTTGTGCGTTGCTTAGTCAATGTGCTAGATTCTAAAGGCTATGATAAAGAGCAGTTAGACTATATCAAGCAAGACTATTTAGAGAATAGAAAAAAGTCGAAGTTAAATGCCCTAGAATACGATAGGGATTATTTTTATGATGTGATTATTGCCAATAGTGATAATAAACACAAGCCACAAACGCCATCACAAGAACGCATTTTAGAAGCAAAAAAGTTTTTCACAAAAGCATTGAAAAGCAAAGAGTTAGCCCAACTTGAAGAAATATTTCAAGCCATGCAAAAAGCACAAATAATAAAGCTTGAATTTAGCAACAAAAAAGATTCTGTGTTAATGTTTGAGCTACAAAATAATCGCGGCAAAGATTTAACAAATATGGAAAAGCTAAAAAGCTATCTTGCCTATCAAATCTACACTTATAG
>NZ_JALEIK010000025.1 GCF_022770205.1 Helicobacter sp.
AATCGTGGAATGTATAAAATCACGGATATTATTGACTGGCTTGGTGGGTTACCCTATGAGCCGATAGAAAATGACAGGGTGATTGAGATATGGAAGGAAAATGGCTTTGAGTGCATTAAGAATAGTCCAACGGCGTATTACAAGCCAACTTATCCTAGCGGTAGGCTGTATCGGCTGTTTGTGTATTTAAAGGTTGTTGGGCTTGGGTGTAATGAGTTTTTGTTTTGCAAGAAAGTGATATTGTGATAGATTTTGCTATTTTATTAATAAGGAGTTGATAATGCCTAAATATGTTTTGAATTTTCCGCGTAGTGGAGTATCAAGCATTATTGAGACTTTAGGTTTGGAAGGTGTAGAGGAGATTGTCTTAAATGATTTTTTTGATGATAGAGTTTATAAAATTTTAAAAACTATGGAAATAGAAGGTGATGTGCGGGGGGGGGGGGTATTGTTAGGTTTTAATTATCCTTTGCAAGATTCTGCAGATATAAGTTTTGCGAAGAGTTTTTATGAAGAAGCGCAAAAAAATCATAAGAATCTTTATTATTACCCTAAGCCGAATCGTTATAAAGAAATTGATGATTTTGCATTTTTTTCTTTGCGAAATTGTATGACTCCGGAGAATTTTAAGATTGAAATGCTCTATCGTAATGGTCTTGTCCAAAGGGATTTGAGAGGTGTTTTGCACACTTTATTGCGTAGGGAAAAGGGCATTGATGAAAAAATTTATAAGAAAAAGTTTTTTTATGAATCAAGAAAATTGTTTAATATATCTTATAAATGGAGTGAATATGCAGTTTCTAAAGAACATTTATTGCGTGATTTGATTGATAAAATGGAAGTGTTTTATCCTTATCCAAGTGCAGTTAATGTAACTATTACGAATATCTGTAATTTAGAATGTGTAATGTGTCCTTTGCACTCTAAAACGCTAAAACCTCTACAAAAAACAGATTTTATTAAAACAAAGAGATTTTTAGATGATGCTGTGGTGTATTCTGTGGTAGATTTTGTATCAGAATCTTCCCAAGTTTCTACAATAGGATTTACAGCTGCTGGGGAAGCTACTTTAGATAAGCGGTTGCCTAAGTTTATTTCTTATGCAAGAGAAAAAGGAATCCCTTTTGTGTATTTGGTAACTAATGGAACATTGCTTGAGGAGAAAGGAGAGGCATTATTGCAAGCGGGGCTAAATAGAATGACGATTAGTATTGATGGTGCAACTCCAGAGACATACAAGAAAATACGGGGGACAGATCTGCATAAAGTAGAAGGAGGGGTAAGAAAATGTGTAGAGTTAGCTAGAAAAATGAATGCACAGGGAGCAAATATTGAATTTGATTTAACTTGTGTATTGACAGATGTTTTTGTAGATAGTAAAGAAGAAGAAATGTATTTGAAAAAATGGGAGGATTGTAGAGATGTGATTACAAGAATCGTGTTTAAAAGATTGCTTATTAATGATGCAGAGGGAAGGGATATTAATAGTGTGGAGATTAGTAATGAGAAATCGCAATCTTTAGCGTGTTCATTGCCTTGGGATACTTTTAATGTAGATCCTTCCGGGAATGTGCAGGTGTGTTGTACAACTATGAATAGTGTCTTGTTTAATGATTTGTATTCTATAGGCAATATTCTTAATGAAGGTTGCAAAGCGGTATGGAACTCAGAGAAAGCTAAGAAACTGAGAATGGAAAATCTTTTAATGCGGTTTTCTGAATTTCCGATTTGTGATTGCTGTGCTGAAAAATTTAAGATTTGTTATGATGTTGATGTTAATACAACAACACAAACTAAAATGGTATAAGGAGAAAATATGCATTATTACATTTATCCAAATGGAGGGAATGCAAAATATTTAGCTTGGGCGATTGATTTTTTAAAACGCGTTGATGTTCTTGGTGTCGGGGGGGGGGGGCGTTACCTACTCTTTTGTTGATGATAAAGAAAAAGAAAGTAGTTTAGCAACAATGTCTTGCGCCATTAAAGAGGGGATTAATAAGGGGGAGGCAAAATTATTACTTTCTTCTCCAAGATATTGTGATGTATTGCTTGGAAATTTGCGTGATTGTGAGATTTTTGAGTGTTATGATGGTTTAGTGTGGATTTCTAAAATGCTTAATGCGTATTTTACTAAGTTTTATTCCAACACGAAGCGTTTGATTGCGATTTTGTTGAATGGATATGAATTGACGCAAAAACATTTAGGAGATATTCCAGAACGATTAGAAAAGAATGGATTTAAAATTGTTTATGTGATTACTTTTAGTAGTCGATGGGTTAATGAGCTCGAAAAGCAGCTTAAGGAGCAAAATAAGGATTATATCTTTGCAGAATATGAGTTTTTAGAACATTTAAATTTTTTTCCATTTTTAATAGAGCAAGCAGATGTGATTAAGGTGCATCCTGATGTTAAGAGTTTGAAAATTTTTACGAGTATGGAGCAGATGCCCCATAGAATTTGGCTGCCTAAGGAGTTTAATGCCGCACAAGATTTTTCTATGGCGATGAGTTCTTATGTCAATGTGCATTTTCAAAGCATTTATCCTGTTGTGGTAAAAGCACAGCAGTTTGATAATATTTATCCTGATGCTTATTTGCGGTTGGTTAAAGGCGGCTATCCCTCTATTGATAAACAGAGCCAGTTGGAGTTGGATTTTTCTGTGAAGAGGGATACAGTGATTTTTGTTATGGATTCAGTAGAGGAATATCATTTGAATCGGTATGCAAAGATTATGCGTAATTTATTGGATAATGGTTTTAGGGTGTTATTTAAGAAATGTCCTCCACATATTGAGCTTGATGCACTTGAGAATGCCTTTGCAGAGCAATTTATAGAGTATGAGAATTTTATAAACTATGCAATTCCTAGATTGACGCAAGAGGAGAATCAAAGAGCAATTGCTTTGGTGGGATATTCCTCTTCTATGTGTTATTCTTTTCCTGCTGTAAATAAACGTCCTGCTATTGTTTTATATCCTCCCAGAAGCTCTTTATTAGGGAATGAAAATGATGTCTTCTTCCATCCTAGTTTGCACATCCAATGTTTTGAGGAAGAGGATAGTGAATTGTTAGAAACTATTAAAACATTAGCAAATGATGGGAGGACTCAAAAACAGTGGCAGGAAAGGATTGAGGATTTTTGCCGTGAAGATTGTTACCATTATGGAAATGCAAGCGTGTTTCTTGCAGATTGGATTATAGACTGGTATGATAAACGGGATATCTTAATAAGGGAATAGTATGCATTATTACATTTATCCAAAAGGTGGCAATGCTGAATATATGGCTTGGGCAATTGATTTTTTAAATCGTTCTAATTCTATTGGCTGCGGGGGGGGGGGATTCTTACTCCTTTATTGATGATGCTAATGAGGAAATGTGTTTAAAGGCTGTATCTTCCAAAGTTAAAAAAGGGATTAATGAGGGATCAGCAAAGCTACTATTATCATCACCAAAATATTATGATTTGTTGTTAGAAAATTTGGAGTCTCAAGGAATAAAGCAGTGTTATGATGGCATAGAGTTTATTGCAGGAAAAATTAATCATTATTTTAAGAGAGAGTATGATTGTTCAAATATTGTTGCTGTGCATTTGAGTGGTTTTAGTGTAGAACAAAAGCATTTAGGAAATATTATTCATTATTTGAAATCTGCAGGGTTGCATATTGTATATATTTTTTCTTTGAAACATTATTGGGTTAAAGATATTGTGAAAACTATGGAAGCTCGTCAAGAGTTATTTGTGTGTGCGGATTGTGAAATGCTCGAGAGTTTAGATTTTTTTCCTTTTATCATTGAGCAAGGAAATGTGATGAAGTTCCATAAAAATGTTAAAAACCTTAAGATTGTAACAAGTATGGAACAAATACCTAATCAAGTATGTTCTTCTAGAGAATCTTTAGAGTTTTTAAATATGGCGTTTTTTATGTCTTCTTATGTTAATATCCATAGTGATAGCCTTTATAAAGTTATTGCTAAATTGCAAGAGTTTGGTGGCAATGTAGAACCCACTTTAAAGTTTGTTAAGGGTGGGTATCCTTCTATCGAAAAGGAAGTGGTTGCCTTTGAAGAGTTTTCTAAAGATGTGGTTAGTAGAGATACTGTGATTTTTATTTCCTGTTTTTTAAACTTTGAGTTTCCAGAGAAATTGGAAAGATTTATTGCAGCAACCTTAGAGCGTGGATGGAGAGTGATTTTTAAAGCTTGCCCACCTTTACTTGGGCTTGGTGTAGAAACGCAAGAAAGAGAGGATAATTTTATAAAGTCTTTTTTAAAATATGATAATTTTGTTTATTGGGATAATAGTAAAGCTAGATTAAATGTGGAGGATTTAGAAAGAAGTATTACTATGGTTGAATTATATTCTTCTATGATGTACTCTTATCCTGTAATTACTATGCGACCAGCCATTTTGCTGTATCCTGATGAAAATGAAATTTTAAAAGATGTCTTAGAAAATGATAGTTTTTATAATGAAAATTTACACATTAGAATATTTGGCAATGATATTAATGGCTTTTTAGCTACATTAGAATCTTTGACAAAAGACAGCGTGAAAATAGAATGGAAAAATCGAATCAATCATTATCGTTTTATGGATTTGTATAATTTTAAAAATTCAAGCGAGTACATAGCTAATTGGATTATCAATTGGTATAATAAGAGAAAACTATTGATTAAGGAGTAAAAATGCGTTATTTTATCTTAAATTTTAGTCGCACTGGAGTTGCGGGGGGGGGGGGCTTATTGAAGCCTTGAAGTTAAAAGATAGGTTAGAAGGTGAGATTGTTGAGTATGCAATTTCTAGTTTTTTTAGTGATGTGATGTTGAATGTATTAGAAGAAGTTTGTTCTTTGAAAGATGCTTGGCAGGTTTTTGGGATTAATTATCCTTTAAATAGCAAGGACGATGTATGTAATGTTGATAAGTTTATAGAAGAATCTTTAAAGTGTGAGGGTAATTTGTATTATTATCCTAAGCCTAATTATTTTTTAGAGATTGATGATTTTGCTTTATTTTCTCTAAAAAGAAATTTAACGATTGATAATTATAAAATTGAAAAATTGTATAGAAATAATTTGTTGGATAGAAAGTTGCGTAATCGCTTACATAAAATGCTTCGTATCAATGAAAAAGTGCCGCAAAATATTTTAGAAAAGAAGTTTTTTTTAGAATCAAGAAAACTTTTTAATCTCTCTTTTTCTTGGAGTTTGTATAGTGTTCATCAAAGAATGTTATTTGATGATTTGTTAAAGAAAACCACCTTATTTTACAATGCCCCTAATCAGCTGGCAATTGAACTGACTAATCAATGTAATTTGTCCTGCGTGATGTGTATTTTTCATTCTAAAGCCTTACAAAAACCCTCTTTTTTTCTTGAGAGAGTAACATTAGAAAATGACTATGTTTATCAGTGTATTGACTATGCTGTTAAATATCAATGTGAATTGGATTTTACTAGTCCTGGTGAAGTGCTTTTGGATAATAGGATTTATGATTTTATTAAATATGCAAAAGAGAAGGGGGTTAAGAGGGTTGGTCTTACCTCTAATGCAACTCTTTTGGATAAAAAAGCCACAAAGAAATTACTAGAAGCTGGACTCACTTATATTCGTTTTAGTGTTGATGGAGCAAGTGAGGAAACTTATCGTAAGATTCGTGGCGCTGATATCAATAAGGTAAGAAATAATATTATTTATTTTATGGAGCAGGTAAGAGATTTGAAAAAAGATGTGGAAATTAATCTTAATTGTGTTTTAGTAGGTAAGGCAAAGGAAGAGGTAGGAGCTTATAAGGAATTTTGGAATCCTTATTTAGATGTGATAAATTACATTAGTTTTAGTCATGAGATTTCTTACTATGATAATGGATATAGTAAGAGTCCTATGCCAGAAGGTAGATACCCGTGCCATTGGCCTTGGTTTAATATGTTGGCGGTTAGACCTGATGGAAAGGTTGTAGCTTGTTGTTCTATGTCAGCAACGATAGGGAGGGAGAATGTTTGTGTGGGAGATGTAAGAAAAAACACTTTAGAGGAAATATGGAAGGGAGAGGCTATGCAAGTTTTAAGGGAGGAGAATCTCACTTTTGATTTTAAAACTTTTGCAATTTGTAAGACTTGCACAGAGTGGTCAAATAATAGAGTGCTTGAGGGAAATGTTCGCACAAATGGTGTTGTGTGGGAGTCAAGGGATATGCCAGAAGAGAGGAAGTGAAATGGCGGTGTATGTGTATCCAAGAGGTGTAACAGGGTTACAGCTAGCGTGGATGATGGAATATGTAGATGGGATTGTGCCTAATTTTATTGATGATGGGGATAAAGAAATTTGTTTTGAGGTTATTAAAGAAAGAATTTCTTGTGAAGATGTGGTGTATATTGCATTAAGTAAGTTAAATCCAGATTATAATAGCCATTATATGGCTTTTGTGCAGAGGCTTGAATGTTATAAAATTCGTTATGTTGTTGATGGTGTATTGCATTATGCAAAACAAAGCATTGAGAAAATCCAATTAGAGTGTAAAAGAAAAGGTTGGGGTAAAGTTTTTTGTTTGGTTTTGCCTGATTTTGTTAAAGATAAGCATTTTGGATTGTTAGCAGATGAAATTATTAAAAGAGGAGGAAAGGTTTTATATTTTTGTGCAGAACCGGGCGCGTTTGAGCGCGTGCATAATAAGATTGAAGATGAGAATGGTTGTATTTTGTATTGTTCTTATGAGTTTTTGTATCTCCTAGATTTTCCTAATGCAATTTGTGTAACTGGTCAATATGACTATCATTCTAATGCAAAAATTGTTTATATTGGACACGGGGTTGTGGATTTTAATCGCATTGATGTAGAGCAGCTTAAAGCAGATAGTATTTGTTGCGTTGGAAAAAAATTTCTTCCTAAATCTAGTGGTAGAAATTTTTTAAAAAGTGGGTATTTGGCTTATGATATGGTAGTTGGAGCATTAAGGCAGGTTACAGCTTTGCGTGATAGTGTGTTGGTTGCCCCTTATAATTTGGAGGAATTACAAGGAATGTTGCCTCTTATTGATTGTATTAGTAGCCAATATCGTGTGATTTTAAGATACCGATATGAATGGGGAGACGCCCTAGATGGAGTGGAGTTTGTTGGTCGTGTCCATATTGATAGAGGCAATCCTACAGAGATAGAGAGTTATGCAAGAGCTTTTTGTTTGATTTGTGGTAAAACGACAACAAAATATTCTTTTCCTTTATTAACATTGTGTCCTTGTATTGTTTTGTATGCTGAAAATATTGATGAAGATTTAGGTGTTAAAGCTGATATTGGTGTCGGGGGGGGGGGGCATTTTGTTGCTTGTTGATACAATCTTTAATAATTTATCAAGTTGGAATCAGAGGATTAAGCAGTATAGGGATAAAAATGTTTATAATTTTGGGATGGCTAGTGCGTGGCTTGCAAAATACCTTTTAGAAAAGTATTAAGAGATGTGTAGGATTGTTGGTGGTTGGGAGTTTGATGATGGGGCAAGTTCTTTTGGGGGTTTATTTGAGAGTATAGAATCTATGCGGGATTCTATGGTCTCTGGTGGACCTGATGATTGCGGGGTGTATTATGCTTGTAAGGCTAGAGTTGCTTTAGCGCATCGGCGTTTATCTATCATTGATTTAAGTTCTTTTTCGCGTCAGCCTTTTGTGAGTAGAGATGGGCGGTATGTGTTGGTGTTTAATGGGGAGATTTATAACTACAAAGAAATTGCTAAAGAGTTGCAAAAAGATGGAATCCAAATTGATTTAAGAAGCGATACGCAGGTGCTTTTAAGGGCTTTTATGCGCTATGGCGTGGAGTGTGTGAAGCGTTTTGATGGAATGTTTGCCTTTGTGGTGTGGGATAATTTAGAGCAAAAGTTGTATTTGTGCCGCGATAGAATGGGCGTTAAGCCCTTGTATTATTATTTGGATTCCAATGTGTTTTTGTTTGCTTCGGAGTTAAAAGGGATTCTCTCTTATCCTAAGCTTAAAAAGTCTATTAATAAGGAATCTTTAAGCTATTATTTTGCGCACGGATATATTCCTGCTCCCTTTAGCATTTTGGAGTCTTGTTATAAGCTAGAAGCGGGGCATTATGCGGTTTTGGATTCCAAAAAAAACTTCACAAAAACTTGTTATTATGATATTAAAGAATCTTTTAAGCAAAAGCAGGAGTTGGATTGTGAAAAGTTGGAATCGCTTTTACAAACTAGCATAAAAAGGCGGATGGTGAGCGATGTGCCTGTGGGGGTGTGCTTAAGTGGTGGGGTGGATTCTTCGCTTGTGTGCGCTGTTTTGAAGGACTTGGGGTATGGTTTTACAACTTTTAGCATAGGGTTTAAGGAGGCTAAGTTTGATGAGTCGCATTTTGCTAGGGAAGTGGCGCAAACTTTGGGCGTGGAGAATCGTTGTTTTATCTGTTCTATTGATGAGGCAAAGGAGCTGATTTTGGGGTTGCCCTTTGTTTATGATGAGCCTTTTGCTGATAGCTCGGCGATTCCAACTTTGCTTTTAGCGCGAAAAATTGCGCAAACGCATAAAGTTGCCTTAAGTGCTGATGGTGGGGATGAGCTAATGCTTGGTTATGATAGGTATTTTTGGGCGGAGTCACGCTGGAAAGAATATACTAAATTTAGGGCTTTGAAAGTTTTTAATGCGCTATTTGCTTTGCCGCCTGAGCTTGTGGTTAGTGTGGCAAATAAAGTTGGAATTACTTTGGGGATTGATAAGTTTTTACGCATTAAAAATCAATTGAAGGCAAGGGATTTTTTAGAGCATTATTTGGTGGAGATTTCGCATTTTAGGGCGGAGGATTTTATGCGCAATGGTTTGTCTGTGATTTCTAGTTTAAGGCAAGAGTTTGGTGATGTTTTTGATGTGATGAGCTGTTTTGATTGTCAAACTTATTTGCCTTATGATATTTTGGTAAAGACGGATAGGGCTAGTATGCGTGTGGGGCTTGAGATGAGAGAGCCACTTTTGGGTGTGGGGCTTGTGGATTATGCTGTGGGGCTAGGAAGTGCGATAAAAAGGGATGGCACAGGGGGTAAGGTGCTATTTAAGCGGTATTTGGAGAAGTTTTTGCCTAAATCTTTAATATATCGCCCTAAGATGGGGTTTGGAGTGCCATTAGAATCGTGGATTAAAGGAGAGTTGTGTTACTTGTTAGAGGATGTTTTGGAGTATTCTAAGGGGTATTTAGATAGGAATTATGTGCGGAATCTTTTAAGGGATTTTGATAGGGGTGTTAGGGTGGATTTTGCTAAGATTTGGTATATTTATACTTTTTGTGCTTGGAGGAAAGCGTGGAAGATATAGAGAAATATAGGGATATTAAGATACAAAAGCAGTGTTATGTGTATCCTGCTGGTGGGTGTGCTGCTGCTTGCGTGAATATCTTAAAAGATTGTCTTATTGATGTGGAATTTATAATGTTAGATGATAGGGAGGATAAGACTTCTTTAGCGGCAAATAGGGAGGCTATTGTATCAAGTGGGGATTATTTGCTTGTGTGTGCGGGAGATGTGCAAGAGGAGTTGCTCCAAAAATGTCAAAAATATGGAATCGCAAAAGTGATAGATGGAAGGGTTTATACTGCATTTTTACTTGCAAATGCGATTGAAAAGGAAGTAGAAAATAAAGAGAAAAAATTTGAAATATTAGAAAATGGTAGAGTTTTACATATTTTTGAAAATCAATGGATTACACATTTTTATTATTTTTATGATTTGTTTGCGTATTATTTAGATGATGTGGTGTTTGCTCCTTTAATACAGGCTTGCTTGTCTTATTGTAGAAGTGTGCAAGCTGGGGATTTTTTACAGATGAAGAAGGGAATATTTCTGACTTTTTCTAGGGGACTTCTTGTTGAATATTCTCCATTTGAAAAGGAAGAAATTGTTGTGTATTTTGGAAATTTAGAATCTTATTTAAACAATAAGCAGAATATTGATAGTCGCTATAAAATTCTTATTTGCCCTTGGATATTACTAGACTTTTTTATTAATAGAAGCGTATTTTTCTCTGGTGGAAGCTTAATGCTGCTGCTTAGCACACATAAGATAATAAAGGTGGGCTATGGACACACTCTATGCGAAGCATTTCAATTTTTCCCAAAGGGGCAGAAATTAGAATATTTAATGCGTTATATTAAGAGATATTTTTATGGATTTGATTATTATTTGACTTTAGATAAGATTTCTAAAAAGGCTTTTAAGCAAGTTTTTGAATATTGCAAAATTCCAACAAAGCTTTTGGATGCGGGGTCTTTATCTTTAGATGCGAAGAGTATTTGCCAAAGTGATATTATAGAAGCGTTTATGTTTATCCCAAGGCTTAATGGCTTTGAATGTAGAAAGGTTATAGAAGATTTGTTGAATATGGGAAAGAAGGTTGTTTTTAGGTTGCATTCTGCTTGTTTAAGTTATTCTAAACAATATGGCATTAGTTCTTATGCTTATCTTGATGGTTTTATGCAACATAAGAATTTTAGTATAGACACTCAAGAAAATATTAATCAAGAACAATTAGCAAAAAGCATTGTTATTACAGATAATTCTTCTGTGAGTTATAGCACACCTCTTAGCACTTTGCGCCCAACAATTTTATTTGCTCCACCAAAAAAAGAATTTGATTTGCGTGTTAGGAATTTTGGAATGTCTTTTGAAAATCCTATTTTACATAGAGTTGCATTAAGTGTGGAAGAATGTGTGGAAACTGCATTGCAATTAGAATCTGAATTAGCTGCGGGGGGGGGGCGATTTTGAGAGAAAAAATAAAAAAATATCGCGATGAGAATTTATACAATCAAGGGCGCGCGGCGGAAGCTATTGCTGGGATATTAAAAGATATTGCTGATGGAAAAATTTAGTTTAAAGGAGTCTTAAATGGAAAATATAGAAAAGAAAAGCAGTAAAGAGCATTGGGATGGTTCTTATCAAATATCTAAAAGGGATATTAATCCTAACTGGAAACCTATTTATTATGACTTTAGAAGTATTGCAAGTGTGATTGAGAGCGCAATTAGAGGTGGTAATGTTAAAAGTATTATGGAAGTAGGATGTGGGGATTCTCTTTGGCTTCCTTATTTAATCAAAAGATTTTCTCTAGTCGGGGGGGGGGGTTGATTATTCGCAAATTGGTTGTGATGAAGTGAAGGAGCGGCTAGGTGTTTGCGGAGTGAAGGGAGATATATTTTGTAAAGATATATTTGATATTGAGAGTGAGGGTGGATTGTATGAAGGGGATAAGAGATTTAAATATGATTTGGTGTATTCTTTGGGAGTGATTGAGCATTTTGAAAATACAAAAAGAATTATTGATATTTTTTCTACTATGGTTAGTGAAAAGGGTTTAATTGTGAGTATTATTCCAAATTTTTCTGCATTATCATTTCATAAATTGTTTTGCTATTGCTATCAGCCTGAAATATTAAAAATCCATAATTTATTATCTTTGCAAGATTTAATTAAGGCACATAATATAGAAGGGTTTAAGATTATAGATAGCGGATATTTGGGAAAGTTTTCTATGGGGATTCCAGCTTGGGGGGTTAGTGCTAGGAAAATCTTTGGTAGCAATTTGCAAAAACATAGGGATATAGGCAATGCGATTACAAAATTTGTTTGGAATAAAATGAAAAATGTGGAATCTTATGTGGGCAATCAGTTTTTTGCTCCCTATATTTATTGTGTGATTCAAAAGGAATTTGAGTGAGAAAAATCGCGTTTGTGATTGATGTGATGCGTAAAGGGGGTGGGGCGCAAAAGGTGCTGCCTATGCTTTTAAAAACTTTGGGGCAGAGTGGAATCCAAACAAAGCTTATCGTGCTTAAAAAAACGCAGGATTTAGTGGATTTAACAGGCTTAGAAGTGGAATTTATTTTAAGCGATGAGGGCTGTAAATTAAGTGAGAATGCGTTTTTGATTATAGATAGGATTATGCAGGGGGCTAGGGAGTGCGATTTGCTCGTGTCTTTTATGGATTTTATCACAAGTTATTTTGTGGCGTTAAGTGCGAAAATGCTAAACAAACCTTATGATATTTTCGTGCGTTGTGAGCCGTCTTTTGTGGCGGCGACATTTCCGCAAGCTGAAGTGAATAAGGGGCTTTATAGAATGTGTTTTATGGGGGCTAGGGCTGTTGTGTGTAATTCTAAAAGCTCGTGTTTAGATGTGATTAATCATTTTAAGATTCCAAAAGATAAGGTGTTTTTGCTTTATAATCCCATTAACACAAGGCAAATTTTAGAGCAATCCAATGCGAGTTTAGGGGAAATGGAATCTTTATTTTGTGGCGATGATGTGGTTTGTGTAGCTGTTGGGAGGTTGCACGCACAAAAGAATTATAAAACACTTTTAAAGGCGTTTTTGGAGCTTAAGGATTCTAAGATTAAGCTTATGATTTTAGGAGAAGGAGAGCAAAGGGGGGAGCTAGAAGGGTTTATAAGGTCGCATAAAATGGAGAATGTGTTGTTGCTAGGTTATCAATCAAATATTTATCCTTTTTTAAAAAGAGCCGATATATGCGTTCATAGTTCATTATCCGAAGGTTTTCCCAATGGAGTTTTGGAAGCTGCTTGTTTGAAAAAACCTCTCATTTTGTCAGATATTTCTACACATAGAGAAGTTTTTGGTAATGGGGGCGCGGAGTTTTTTATGCCAGAGGATTTTAAAGGGCTTGCGGGTTTGATTATGCGTATTGCTTCTAATACAATGGAGCGCACCCGTTTGTCTAAGGGGGCAGAGTGTGTGATGCGTGCGTATCAAAATGAGAGTTTTGAAAACAGGCTGGAAAAACTTTTATTGGGAAAACCTTCGTAGAATGAACTATGAACGCAAAACGGAATTGGGAAAACCTTCGGATAATGAAGTATGAACGCTAAATTTAAGCTATATTTAAGGTAAAAATATGTGTGCGATTGCGGGGATTGTGAGTTTGGATTCCATAAATGGGCAAGAAAATGCGCTACAAACGATGTTACAAGCGATGGCAAAAAGGGGACCTGATGGAAGCTATCACTATAAACATAGGAATTTTTTAGGGGGGATGTGTCGTTTAAGCATTAATGATGTGGCAAATGGGGCGCAACCTTTTAAGAATACAAGGGGCGATGTTGTGGTGTTTTTTAATGGGGAGATTTATAATTATCCTGCATTAAAATGGAGTTTGCAACAAGATGGTGTTGTGTTTAAAAGCCATTGTGATGGGGAGATTTTACCTTTTCT
>NZ_JALEIK010000031.1 GCF_022770205.1 Helicobacter sp.
AATAAATCATTTAATGATGCACCAGTGCCGCTTTGTTCAATTGTAATACTATTTGCCCCAGAGAATTTAAGTTCAGTATTACCACCACTAAAATCTAAACTACTACCACCACTGCTTCCTGTAACTTTAATGGTGCCTGCAGCTGCGCCATTACTAGTAACATGGAAGCTACCATTCTGCCCTGTAACTGAAACACCTCCTTCACCTGTTACTGAGAAATTCGCATTTCCTGCGGTCGCTAACAGACCCACACACGCTAAAGAGAGTGCGAAACTTTTCTTATTAAATGTGAATTTTGTATTGTTTGTATTCACTATTTTCTCCTTTTGTAAAATTAGAATAGGTTTGTATTGTATTAAAAAATGTTTTAAAAGTCAATATAATTTTTGCGATTTAGATTTCTTTTTTTGCTAGTTCTATGCGGGCTGCTTTGCGCTTTTTAGCATTTTCATAGCGACGCTTTTCTACTTCTGTAACTGGCTTTAGAGGAGGGACTTTGGTGGGCTTTCCCTCGCTATTGACGCATACCATACTAAAATAGGCACTATTTGTGTGTGTTTTGGTGTGCTTTTGGATGTCTTCGGCGATGATTTTTATGCCGACTTCTAGGGAGGTGTTGCCCGTGTAATTGACGGAGGCTAGAAAGGTTACAAGTGAGCCTAGGGCGATTGGGTTTTTAAAGGTTACGCTATCTACTGAGAGGGTTACGCAATAGTTTCCACAATAGCGCGCTGCGCAAGCATAGGCTACTTGGTCTAGGAATTTTAAAATGTCGCCGCCGTGCACGCGCCCTTTGAAGTTTGCAAGGGAGGGGGTCATTAGGATGGACATTGTTAGGGTTTTGTTATTTTCTAAGTTATTTTCTAAAGTGTTCATTTTGGATTCCTTTTCTTGTGAAATTTCTCTTAAGTTTAGCATTTTTATGGGCGTTTTGCAAAGAAGGATTTTAGTATAATGTTTTTAAAAAAGGGTTTTTATGCGCATTGTGATTACTGGTGGTGGCACTGGGGGGCATTTGAGCGTGGCTAGAGCATTTTTGCAGGCTTTTGTGAAAAGAGGATATGTGTGTGCGTTTGTCGGCTCTGATAGCGGCGCGGATGCAATGTATTTTAAAGAGGAGAAGCTTTTTAGAGAAACGCACTTTTTACCAACGCAAGGGGTTGTTAATGCGCGTGGAGTTAGGCTTTTAAAGGCGTTATGGAAGCAGGGGTGTGCGGTGCAAAGGGCGTGTGGAATCCTAAGAGAATTTAGGGCGGATTTTGTGCTGTGTGTGGGGGGATACTCTGCTGCACCTGCGGCTTTTGGGGCGTGCTTGCTTGGGATACCGCTAGTCATCCACGAACAAAATGCAAGGATTGGACGCTTAAATGCACTCTTAAAGCCTTTTGCAAAAGTGTTTTTCTGCTCGTATTTGGAATCGCCTGTTTTATTTTATCCTGTGGGTCAGGCGTTTTTTAAAGAAGCTAGGGTTAGAAGTGAGGTTAGAAGCGTGCTTTTTATGGGGGGTTCTCAAGGAGCTAGGAGGATTAATGGCTTTGCATTAAGTGTAGCAGAGGAGCTAAAAAAGCGTGGGATTAAGGTGTTTTTACAAAGTGGAAAAGCTGACTTGGAGCGTGTGGTCCAAGAGTGTGTCAAAAAGAAACTTAATGTGGGGGTGCTTGGGGAAGAGACTTTGGATTCCATAGATGGCGTTGATGTGGTTGTTTTTGGCTTTTATGCAGATATGGCTAGCGTGTATGGGCGGTGTGATTTTGCAGTGTGTAGGGCGGGGGCTAGCTCTTTGTGGGAGCTGTGCGCAAATGGCTTACCGGCACTTTTTGTGCCTTATCCCTATGCAGCGGGAAATCATCAATACTATAATGCGGAATTTCTTGTCAAAAAGGGGCTTGGGTTTTTGTGCTTGGAGGAGAATCTCTCCTCTAAAGTGCTGTGGGAGTGCTTGGGGCTTTTGGAGGATAGAATTACACAGATGAGTGAGGATTTGCAAAAAGAATGCGCTGTGGATGCGGTGGAGCAAATGTGTGGTGTCATAGAAAGAAGGATTAAGTCGCATAAAAGCGGAGTTGCGTGAGCTTATAAGTCTAGCAAGCTATAAACTTGCGTGTGCTTACGCAATGCTTGCGCGCCTTGTAAGTCTTTTAGATTTATGATGAAGCAGGATTCTAAGCATTTTGCTCCTGCTTGAGTGATTAGATTTACTGCTGCAAGGGCAGTGCCACCTGTGGCGATTAAATCATCTATTAAAAGGACATTGGGATTTGCTTTATCTCTAAAGGCGTCAATGTGGATTTCAATCTCGCTAAAGCCATATTCTAAAGTGTATTTTTGTGAGAAGGTTTTGTAGGGTAGCTTGCCTTTTTTGCGGATTGGCACAAAGCCTATGTTTAGCGCATATGCTAGGGCTGCTCCAAAGATGAAACCACGGCTTTCAATGCCTACAATGAAATCTAAACCATAGCTTGCATAGCGGTCTTTTAGGTGGTCTATGGTGTGCTTGAAGGCTTCTTTATCGTTAAGCAGAGTCGTGATGTCGCGGAAAATGATTCCTTGCTTTGGGTAGTCGTTTATCGTGCGGATTGTGCTTAAGAGTTTTAAATCTGACATTTGGGATTCCTTTTATTTAAATACGCCTATTTTATACTATTTGCCAAAGAAATGCGCTTAAAAATCCTAGAAATAGAAATGGCACAAAAGGAATCGTATCGCTTTTACGCCCTAGCATAAGAAATGCTAAGGCATGGAGTGCTGCTAAAAAAATTGCTATTGCACCATAAAATGCACCAAGCGTGCAAGATATTGTTCCAAAAAGTAACAAATCACCCTCCCCTAGTGCTTCTTTACCCATTAGAAAGCTTACAAATAATCTTAAAAAGGTCGCAAAACCTATAAAGCTTAGAGCAGTGATGCAAGAGATTAGGAATGTGTTGTTTAAGAATGCAACAATTAGACTAAGGGCTAGGGTTAGGAAATTTAAGGAATCAGGAATGGCTAGAAAATGCGCATCTATGATACTTAGGATGTAAAAGCATAGGATTAGAAAAAAGAGTGCTAACGCACTAGGTGTGGCAAGAAAATAGCAAAAAAGTGCCAAAACTGCACCAAAAAACTCGCTAAGGAAGTAAAAAGTTGGAATCCTTTTTTGACAATGGCGGCATTTTGCCCTTAAAATCAGAAAGCTAAAAAGCGGAATCTTATCACTCCAAAATAGTGGTGTGGCGCACTCTGGGCAAAAAGAGTTTGGGAATATGGTGCTAAGGTTGCGCGGGATTCTGTGGATTAAAACATTGGCAAACGCCCCAAAACTAGCCCCAAAAACTAGGATAAAAACCCAAATGATTATTTCGCTTAAGACTTGCATTGCACACTCTTTTTGCTAGAATTTTAACCTAAAAAGGAAGTGTATGCAAAAGCGTGTTGGAATCTTTGGTGGTTCGTTTGATCCTCCGCATAAGGCGCATTTAGCTATTATGCAAAGGGCAGTGCAACAACTTAGTTTGGATGTGCTGTTTGTTGTGCCTAGCTTTTTGAATCCCTTTAAAAAGGCGTTTTATTTTTCGCCTAGTGTGCGTTTAAGGTGGCTAAGGGAGTTGGCTAAAGAGTGTGAAAAATGTGTGGTGCTAGACTTTGAAGTGCGTCAAAATGCTCCAACGCCTACTTTTAAGACTTTAGAATACATTTTAGATTCCTATGATTTTGGGCGCAATGCGCTGTATTTTTTACTTTTAGGAGCGGATAATGTGGAATCCCTGCCGAAGTGGGAAAATTTTGCGTGGCTAGAAAAGAATGTGGAATTTGTTATAATTGCGCGCAAAGGCTATGCTAAGCATTACAAGCAGCTGGAATTTGATGTTCCTATTAGTGCTACACAATTGCGCAAAATGCTAGAATGTGGGGATAGGATGGGATTAAAACAATGGATTCCGCATAGCATTTTAGAATCTGTGATAAAGGAAGCAAATTGCAAGCAAGAGTAGCGTTAGTGCAAGAAATCTGTGGGATTTTAGAAGAGAAGAAGGGGGAGGCGATAGAAGTTTTTGACTGCAATGGGACGGATTATTTTGTGGATTATGTTGTGCTTGTAACGGCGTTGGTTGATAAGCACGCATTGGCACTTTTAGAGAGTCTGCAATGCCTTAAGGAGAAGGGGGAGAGCTTTTATCGGATTGATGATGAGAATCCTAATTGGATTGTGGCGGATTTAGGCGATATTATTGTGCATATTTTTACAGAAAATCAGCGCAAAAAGTTTAATTTAGAAGAGTTTTTACAAAAATTATTGCAAGAAAAGGAGAATGCAAATGTATAATGGATTAACCCAAGAAGAGCAAAGGGTGATTTTACACAAAGGCACAGAAGCACCCTTTAGCGGTGAGTATGAAAACTTTTTTGAAAAGGGCGTGTATGTTTGCAAGCAATGCAATGCACCGCTTTACACTTCAGAGAGTAAATTCCATAGTGGCTGTGGGTGGCCTAGCTTTGATGCCTGCATTGAAGGTGCGATAAAGGAGCAACTAGATGCAGATGGCAGGCGCACAGAGATTGTGTGTGCTAAATGCGGCGGACACTTGGGACATATCTTTTTAGGCGAGGGCTTCACAGAGAAAAACACGCGGCATTGTGTGAATTCTATTGCTTTGATTTTTGTTGGAAAAGTTGGACAAGATGTTTAATATTTTTGTTGGAATATCAAGGATATATTTATCTTAACATAAGGAAAATTAAATGAATAATAATAATAATAAAGTTTTAGACTTTCAAGTTTCTATTGAAGGCTACCCTGCTGAGAGAGTTTTAAGGGCGTTAAAAGGAGAAAAATTAAAAACTAAAAAGGAGCAATCTACAAAGAATAATGAAGAACAGCAAAAACCTAAAAACAAAGAGAAAAAGTGATAGATTTTTTGACATCTTATAAAGAAGTTATAAGTTTATTTCTCACACCCCTATCAATTATAGTAGCGATTTGGGCTTTGCGTCCTGTAACCAAAAACGCTAAAATGAATGTCTTAAAAACAGAATTTGATATTTTTAAAGAACTTTCAGCAAAAGAAATAGCATTTGTTGATTATTACGAGTTACCAAAAGAATCAATAGAATATGATACATATAATAAAATAAAAGAACAATATTTACGAGTTTTAAATTTAGTTTGTCTCTATGTTTTAGAAGGATATTTTACTAAAAAACACTTCTTTAGAAGCTATGGAAAAAAGATATTGTTGCTCTACGAAGAAGAAATATTAACAGATACGCAATACCCTTACATTTATAAAATCTACAAAAAATACAATAAGAAATTACTAGACTTTTAAACTTCAATGAGAAATCTTAGATTTCACATTGATTTTTAAAATTTAAAACGCTGCTTTAATAGAGTTGCACCATTTTTCAATTCTATCTTGCGTTAAATCCTCTTGATTGACTGCGTCAATGACTAAGCCTACAAATTTATCCTCCACAATGGCTTTAGAATTGGCATAAGAATAACCCTCTGTTTCTGTTTGCCCGATGACATTTCCTTTTTGACTCACTTTTTCATAAAGAAAAGATAAACCATCGCAAAAGGTTTCCTCATAGCAATCTTGATCACCTAAACCAACAAGGGCGATTGTTTTGTTTGCAAAGTCATTGGAATCTAATGTGTCTAAAAATTCTTCCCAATCCCCTTGTAAATCTCCGTCTCCGTAAGTTGGCGTGGCTAAAATTAAGCAATCGTATTTGCATAAATCCTCTTTGGAGGCTTTTGCAACATCGTGCAACACAACATTTTCCAAATACTTTGCAATGCTTTGTGCAACTTCTTGTGTTGTTCCGCTATCACTTCCGTAAAATAAACCGATTTCTTTCATTTGAATATTCCTTTCTAAAATTAAGTTTGACGCAAAGAGTTTAGCAGAATAAATATTAAATAAAAATAATTCTTATTATACTGAAAAATGTTGGGTTAGACAATATGCTATAATTGCTTAAATTTTTAAGGAGGCTTGTATAGAACCGCTACTGATTATTATTTGTGTCTTGGCAATGGCTGTTGTCTCTGGAATCGTTCTTAATCGCTTAAAAATTCCTGCAATCATCGGGTATATCGTAACAGGGACTTTAACAACTTATATTTTTGGATTCCGCTTAGAAGATTCTGTGGATTTAAATGAAGCGGCTGAACTTGGAATCGTGTTTTTGATGTTTATGATTGGACTTGATTTTAGCTTTAAGAAAATCACGCAAATGAAACAAGAAGTGTTACTCTTTGGGGGATTACAGATTGGAATTTCTATCGGAGCATTTTTTGCAATTTGTTACTTTTTGTTACGCTTTGATTTTAACACTTCTATTATCATTGCAAGTGCTGTAAGTTTATCCTCAACTGCTATTGTATTAAAGCATTTAAACGAGATTAATGCAACTAGAACGCCTTATGGTACGGCTTCTGTTGGGATTTTAGTTTTTCAAGACATTGCTGTGATTCCTATTTTGCTTATCATTAAATTATTAAGCGATACAAGTTTAAGTCTAGGAGAAATGCTTTTAAGCACGGGTTTATCAGCTGTGGCGGTGCTTTTACTCTTAATTTTGCCCGGACGCTTTTTGGCTAAAATCGCCCTGCGCTCAAGTGCAAAGATGAAAACAGATGAAACCTTTGTAGGGACGGTGTTTTTAATTGTTTTGGGTTCTGCTTATCTTAGCAAACATTTTGGTTTTTCACTCTCTCTTGGGGCGTTTTTGGCAGGAATGATTATTTCCAACTCGCCCTTTAAATACCAAGTGGCAAGCGTTTTGGTGTATTTTAGGGATTTATTATTGGGAGTGTTTTTCATTACCATCGGAATGCAAGTTGATGTGATTTTTGCAGCAAAATATTTTGTTGTTGTGTTAATTTTATGCGTATTGATGATTTTAGGCAAGACATTAGTAATGTTTGCCTTTTTAAGTTTCTTTAGAGGGGTTAGGACGGGGATACGCATCGCACTTTCTCTTTCACAAATTGGAGAATTTTCTTTTGCGATTTTCTTGCTTGCAAGCCAACATAAAATTTTGAATTTACAGCTTGATGGAGGAATCTTAAGCTTAGTTTTTGGGCAGGAATTTTTAGCAAAACTCACGCCACACGATATTTATCAATTTTTAACTTTAATGGTGATTTTTTCAATGGTTGCTACGCCTTTTATCCTAGAGCGTTTAGATGCTTGCACAGATTTTATGCTACGCTTGCTTAAGATTCCAACACGCTCACATTATAAAGATAATGCGCTAAACACTTCTAAAGAGGAGGTTCTAAATGATGTTATCGTGTGTGGTTATGGACTTTTGGGCAAAAAAGTGGTGCAATTTTTAGAGGATTCTAATCTTAATGTGTTAGTGATAGAATCCAATTATGATCGCGTCAAAGATGCGCAAAAAAATGGAATCCCTATTGTTTATGGGAACATCACGGATAAAATGATTTTTAAAGAAATAGAAGTTCAAAACTCCACAGCAGTGATTTTATGCGTGGAATCTACCAATGCAATTTCGCAAGCCTGCCACCATATTATGGATATTTCACACCATATTAGAATCATTGCGCAAACAAAGGATGACAATTTAGAGGAAATGCTAAAAGGAATGGGGCTTTATGGCGTGGTGAATAACCACCAAGAGAGTGCTGTAATTCTTTCAAATCTCGCTTTAAAAGCCATTGCAGAGAGAAAAGAAACAATGGGCGAAGAAGATGCAAATGAAAAAACTTCAAGCTAAGAACATTTTTTGCAACATAATCCCAAGCATAATGGCATACAAAATCAGCAATGTAGCCTTATGCTTTTTTGCGTCAATTTGTGAGAGCATAAAGATTCCAATCCTTACGCCAATTATCGAAGCAATCCCAACAATAATGCCTTCTTTAAAGCTTGCATAGCCGTGCAATGCTAAGGAAGTGAAGCCTGAAACAGAAGAGAAAATTACAAAAAATAAAGATAAAGGAATAATTTGTTTGCTACTATAACCTAAATAATAGGCTAAAAGGGGAGCTAGCATCATCCCCCCTCCAATACCAAGAGAAATCGCAAACACACCAACAACACAACCGCAACATAGCAAAAATATATTCGTCATTAAACCCGCACCAATACGCTTTTGACCACCATAAGCATTGGCTTTAAAAAGCTTTATAAAAGAATAGGCAATAAAAATGCTAAAAATTATCTCTAGTGCTTTTGAACTTATAAAATCAATCACAAATCCGCTAAATGCTGCACCTACAAATCCACCAAGCCCAACATAGATTCCATCTTTTGCGTTTAAAAGCTTGCGTTTATAATTCACATAAGAACCATAGATGGATGAAAAAATCATCTGCATAATAGAGATTCCAATTGCAATTTTAATGTCGTGTCCTAGCATCATCACAAGTGGGACTAAAATCGCCCCGCCACCAATGCCAAAAAATCCGGCTAGGATTCCTGTTAGGATTCCAATACTAAAGAGCGCAATGCTATATTCCATAATTTTACTTTTAAGAGAGTTTTAAAGAAGCAATTCTACCAAAACAAGTGATAAATCATCTAAAAAGTGTTAAAATTACTCAATTTTTCATAAATTTTTAAAAAGGCAAAAATGGAAAGCACAGAACAAGAAATCAAAATCACAAATTTTGTTAAGGTTGCTGGTTGAGCAGGCAAAATAGGTCTGGAAGATCTTTCACATCTTGCAAGCCAACTTGTTAATCCTTATGACAATAATGTTTTAATTGACTTTAAAGACAATGAAGATGCGGGAGTGTATCGTTTAAGCCCCACGCTTGCTTTAGTGCAAACAGTGGATTTTATTACTCCTGTGGTAGATGATCCTTTTGTTTATGGGCAGATTGCTGCAGCAAATGCGCTAAGTGATGTCTATGCAATGGGAGGAATTGTGAAATGCGCACTTAATCTTATGATGTGGGATAAAAGTAGAATCCCAAAAGACTATGCAAAAGCCATTTTAGAGGGGGGATTGTCTAAGATTAAAGAAGCAGGCGGAGTCTTAATTGGGGGGCATACCCTAGCAGATGACACGCAAAAGTATGGTTTAAGCGTTAGTGGCGTTGTGCATCCAGAAAAAATTTGGTGTAACAATGGCGCAAAAGTTGATGATGTGTTCATTCTTACAAAGCCCATTGGAATAGGAGTTTTAACAACTGCCTTAAAAGCCAATTTACTTGATGCGCAAACACAAAATAAGATTTCTCAGATTATGGCAACGCTTAATCGTAATGCGTGTGAAGTCGCTAAAGGGTTTAAAATTAATGCTTGCACAGACATTACAGGCTTTGGACTTTTAGGGCATTTCAAAGAAATGTTAAATCCTAACATTAATATCGTTTTAAATAGCAACACTATTCCCTTAATAGAAGAAGCGATTCCTTTTGCAAAGGAGGGAATCATTCCTAGCGGAAGCCTTAATAACCAAAAAGCATTAGAAGGCTTATGTTCCTTTGCGCTTAAAGAAACTTCAACATTTAAAGGTGTAGAAATTTTGCTCTTTGATGCGCAAACCTCTGGTGGCTTAGTCTTTGCTACCCCTAAACAAGATGCTTTTAAGCTTTTAAAAAGTCTAAGAAATGCAGGGGTGGAATCTGCGCAAATCATTGGAGTTGCAGAGCCTTATAGCCCCCATAAAAGTAGAATTTCTATTGTATAAGGGGGCTTATGCAAATACGCAGTAAATATTTTCAAATCATTTTAAAAGGATTTTTATGGAAGAAAATTCAATAAATAATCAAATTAAATATCCTTGCACTTGGCATTATAAAATCATTGGTTCTGATAAACAATCTCTGCATTTAGCAGCATTAGAAAACATCAATAAGGAGTTTATCCAAACACCGGGTAAAGAAAGTAGTGGAGGAAAATACCATAGCATAAACATTGCAATAGAAGTAGAAAGTCGAAAAGAAAGAGATTTGATTTTTCAAGCCTTGCAAAAAGATTCTAGGATTAAATTTGTTTTATAAACTTTTTAGATTCTGTTTTTATCCTCTAAGCTTAATGCAAACTCTAGCACACTTTTGGAATCTGGCTTTGGTGCTTGCAAAATTTTAAGTGCGCAAAAATCCCCTAAAAGTTCTTTTGCAGCTAGACTTGTGCTTTTACCAATGCAAAGCGCACAAAAACTACTCTCCCAAGTAAAATTGCGCAAAAATGCTTTAATGTGTGAAGGAGCAGAAAAAATAATAATGGAATCTTTTTGTAATTTTGGTGGATTTTTTAAAAGATTTAAAATATTTTCATACACAATGACTTCCTCTAAAAATATTCCATTTTCTCTTAGAATTTTTGGAATGTTTGATGCGATTTTTTTTGCGCGCAAAAATAAAGGTTTTTTGTTTCTCAATAAAGGGATTAACTCTTGCGCAAATACATCTCCATACGCTCTTGAAGCAATAAAATCCGCCTTTAATCCTAGCGTTTCTAAAGCATTTGCACTTCCCTGCCCTATGACAAAATTTGGCAATTGCGCCCAAAGTTGCTTTAATGCAATGCTATCTTTTAAGGATTCTAAATTTTCCTTCAACGCATACACTGCATTTTTAGAAGTAAAAATTAGACTATCGCAGGCTTGTAATTTTTCTTGTAAATTCTCTACAAATTGCGTTTGCAGGATGATTAAAGGCAGAATCTGAATCTGTTGTACAAAGGGCAAATGCGCTAAATTTGGATTTGTTTTTGTGATATAATAAACCATTTTTTATTCTATCTCACTTTAGCAAACAAAGGCATAAAATGTATATCAAAAATAAAAGTCTCGCTAAACCTATCTCTTTAAACTCCCTTAATAGCGAGGATTTTATTGTAATTGATTTGCGTTCAAAAGGCTATTTTCTCATTAGTCACATTAAAGATGCGCTAAACATAGAATCCTTGCAACGCATTGTCCATATTGCACAAGAAAATCCACAAAAAAAGATTCTACTTTATTGCCACAGCGGTGCAACTGCAGCAGATTTTGGCACAAAACTTGTTCAAAAGGGATTGGATAATATCTACTACATTGATGAAAATTATTTTGCAATCAAAAAGCATAACATCACTTTAGAGGGCAAAGGATTAGAGTAATTAAGCAAATTTTAGATAGAATTTTGGATTTTAATGTAAATTTAAGCAAAATAGAGAGTTTATGGAAGAGTTATTTACGCAATGGCTACAAGATTATGGTTATATCATTTTATTTCTTTGGAGTATGCTAGAGGGTGAGCTTGGGCTTATAATGGCAGGGATTATGTGCCATACAGGGCATATGACAATCCCCATTGCAATCCTTGTTGCTGGGTTTGGGGGATTTATAGGCGATCAAGTGTATTTTTATATCGGGCGTTATAATAAACAATTTATTTACAGAAAATTGCAAACACAACGCAGGAAATTTGCCCTAGCGCATTTGCTCTTACAACGCTATGGATGGTCTATAATCTTTGTGCAACGCTATCTTTATGGAATGCGCACCATCATTCCTATGAGCATAGGAGTCACGCGTTACAATGCAAAAACTTTTGCGCTTATTAATTTTGTCAGTGCACTTATTTGGGCGGCTATTACGATTATTTTAGCATATTATTTTGGAAAAGAACTCTTAGCCATTGTGAATTATGCAAAGGAGCATTATTATATTGTAATTCCTTTTGCAATCCTTTTAGGTGGTGGAATCTATTATTATTTGCATAAAGTTACACAAAAAATTGAAAAAATATTATAGGAGAATCAAATGAATATTATAGCAAGTAACAAAAAAAGTGATTTAGAAATTGTATTGGTTTTTAATAAAAAACTCCCAAAGACACTCACAAAAGCACAAACAGATGCGTTAGCATTAAGAAACTATGAAGGTGAAGGGAGTTGCTTTATTGGAGAGCAATTTTTTATCGGTGTGGATAACCATACCTATCCCTTTCCAAATGCCTTGCGCGATGCAGTGGCAAATGCGATTCCAAGCATTAAGAAACTCAATATTACCACAGCTAGCATTTGTGTAGAAAATCTACAAGATGCTAAAGAGATTTGCGAGGGACTGCTTTTAGGGAATTACAACTTTGAAACTTATAAGAGTAAAAAATCCCAAAGCAAACTCAAGACTATGCATTTGCATTCTAAAAAAATAGATGCCAAAACCTTACAAGCTAGCATTACAAAGACAGAACATATTTGTGCAAGCATTAATTTTGTGCGCGAACTCATTAACACTCCCCCAGCAATTGCTACGCCAAAATATATCGCTAACCTTGCGCAACAAAAAGCAGAGCAACTAGGAATTATTTGCAAAATCCACGAGGAAAAATTCTTAGAAAAAGAAAAAATGGGGGCTTTTTTAGCCGTGGCAAAGGCAAGCGTTAATCCGCCTTATTTAGTGCATTTAATCCATAAACCAAAAAACACTGCAGAAAAAAAGATTCCAAAAATCGTGCTTGTTGGCAAGGGTTTAACTTATGATTCTGGAGGACTTAGTTTAAAACCTAGCGATTATATGGTAACAATGAAGGCAGATAAAAGTGGGGCTTGCGCTGTGCTTGGAATCTTAGAAGCTGCGGCAAAACTCAAATTAAACGCTGAAATACACGGAATCTTAGGGTTAGCAGAAAATATGATTGGGGGCAATGCCTATAAGCCTGATGATATTTTAATTGCGCGCAATCAAAAAAGCATTGAAGTGCGTAATACCGATGCGGAAGGGCGTTTAGTGCTTGCAGATTGTTTAAGTTATGCAAGTGATTTGAAGCCTGATTTCTTGCTTGATCTTGCAACACTTACAGGAGCTTGTGTGGTAGCACTTGGAGATTATAGCATCGGCGTGATGGGCTACAATGCAAAACTTGCAGAATCCTTTAACAAAGCAGCCTTTAATGCAGGTGAGCTTAGTGCAACACTTCCTTTTAATCCTTATTTGCGCAAACTCTTTAATTCTGATGTAGCAGATTTATGCAATATTCCTTCAAACCGCTATGGAAGTGCAATAAGTGCGGGAATGTTTTTAGGTGAATTTATCACAGAAGAGTTGCATCAAAAATGGCTGCATCTTGATATTGCAGGACCTGCTTATGTGGAAAAAGCTTGGGGGGTTAATCCCTTTGGTGCAACAGGTGCTGGAGTGCGCGCTGTAATAGAATTTATTCAACAACAAATAAAGGGCTAATATGGGTTTATCCGTAGGCATAGTAGGACTTCCCAATGTCGGAAAATCCACAACTTTTAACGCATTGACCAAAACGCAAAATGCACAATCTGCAAACTATCCCTTTTGCACCATTGAGCCAAATAAAGCTATCGTGCCTGTGCCAGATACACGCCTTGATGCACTCGCAAAAATCGTCAATCCTCAGAGAATCCAACATTCAATCGTAGAATTTGTAGATATTGCAGGGCTTGTGAAGGGAGCTAGCAAGGGAGAGGGGCTTGGCAATCAGTTCTTAGCAAATATCAAAGAAACAGAAGTGATTTTGCACATTGTGCGTTGTTTTGAGGATTCCAACATTACGCACATAGAAGGAAGCATTAATCCTTTGCGCGATGTGGAGATTATTGAAACGGAACTCTTAATTGCAGATATGCAAACGCTTCAAAAACGCATAGAAAGACTTACAAGAAGCGTAAAAAGCGGAACAGATAAGGAAGCAAAAGCACAACTTGAAGTCGCACAAACCTTATTAAAACACATTGAAGAGGGCAATGCTGTGCGCACATTTAATGATAAGGAAAATGACTATTTCTCGCTATTAAACAAAGAGTTGCGTTTTTTAACAAACAAAGACATTATTTATGGTGCTAATGTTGATGAAGATGGCTTAAGTGCAGATAACTCCTTTGTTGCCACACTCAAAGAATACGCCACAAAGCAGGGAGCAGAAGTGGTTAAACTTTGCTCCAAAATTGAAGAAGAGCTTGTGGGCTTAAGCGATGCAGAAGCCCTAGAGTTTTTACAGGATTTAGGTGTGCAAGAGAGTGGCTTAGATGCTATTATCCGCCTAGGATTCCAAAAGCTTGGGCTAATTAGCTACTTTACAGCAGGTGTCAAAGAAGTGCGTGCTTGGACAATTCACAAGGGAGACAAAGCACCAGTTGCCGCTGGAGTGATTCACAAAGATTTTGAAAAAGGATTTATTCGCGCAGAAGTCATTGCTTATGATGATTTTATCAAATACGGCGGGGAAGCAAAATCCAAAGAAGCGGGCGCAATGCGCATAGAAGGAAAAGACTACATCGTCCAAGATGGCGATGTAATGCACTTTAGATTTAATGTTTAGTAAGCTTTTTAAACTTTACACGCAGTAAAAAATTTTGCTTACATTTTAGACTCTCCTTTCAAAAAAACAAGCCCTTAATGCAAGGCTGCATTTAATTCAATTTTGCGATTAGAGCGGAATGCAATCATCTCTCCTGTTTTTGCATTTTGCCTAAAATGCACGCCGTTTTTGCCTGATAAATCTCTCCCTTTATAAAGCCCTGTTGCATTCACCACAAAGTTAGGATTAATCTGCGCAATCTTCTTTGCCTCTTCTTCTGTGATTTTAAACACAGTTCCAGCAAGCACGGCGATTCCACCATCTACAATGCAACCATCCCCTAGCGAAATTCCTGTAGAGCTATTTACCCCTAAAAGGCAATTTTTACCAATACTAATAGGATCACTATTCCCCCCACTTAGCACGCCTAAAATACTAGCACCACCGCCAACATCACTTCCTTCACCCACAATAACGCTTGAGCTAATACGCCCTTCATTCATACACGCACCCATTGCGCCTGCATTAAAATTCACATAGCTAGCTCCGGGCATTTGCGTATAACCACCTGTCCCTAGATACGCTCCAAAGCGCGTTTTTGCTGTGTCAAGCAGGCGGATATTATCAAATTGTGGAATCACTTGCATCAAATAGCGCGGAAATTTATCCACAAAATCAATCGCTGGAAACTCCCCACGCATTTTTAGTGCAATCTCATTCTCCCTTAGCCAATCAAGTTCATAAGGCACATTGCCACTCCACGCCACATTGCTAAGAAGTCCAAAGATTCCCTCTAAACATAAGCTTCGAAGCGGTGCTTTGCCAAGTGAGAGTGCAAGAAGTTTCATATACGCTGACTCCACACTTTTACATTGCACATCTTCATAAATCGCACAAAATCTGTAACGCAAATCCCCATTTTCTGTATAAATTCTATCCTCCTGCAAAGCGCGTTGAAGCTCAAGCACAACAGCTACATTTTTATGCGCATTGGGATTTGCCTGTGTTTCTGCGATAAAAGGCGCGAAATCTTCTAATGCCTTAATCACAAACTCCTCTGTAATTCCAAGCACAAGCTCACTTGCACTATCCTCTAGCACCTCACATTCCTCACGCAATGCTGAAAAAATCGCATAACTGCCAAAATTCTCTCCCCAATTTAGCACAGGATAGGTTGCTTGTAACACCTTATTGCTCACCACGCCAACATCGGCAAAACAGATTCCAAACCCCATAGGCTCTCTATAATTTGCTTGACCTTTTATTGCTTCAACTTTTGCTTGAAATTGATTCATAAAATCTCCTTAAAAATTAATGCAAAATTATAACGCATTACTAATAAAAATCCGCTATAATTTAGCCTTTTAAAGGTTACTTATGCAAAGCTGGATTTTACTCACAATACTTCTTATCTGCTTGTTATTCCTTATTGCATTAGGATTTGCTTTAAGCAATAGCAAAACCAAAAAAGATTCTAAAGATACACAGCCTAAAATCCCAAACGCTCAAGAGCTTTTAAAGCTTTTAAAGACAGAAGAAAACACTTTAGAATCTCTCCATCAATACTCCAAGACGGCTTGCGCATTTTACAACCGCTATATGCAAGAATGTAATGATTTTGATTTAGAATTTATTGCCATTCTAAGTGCCCATAAAAATGTCAATGCAAAGCTGATTTTAGAAATTGAACGCAACTTTAAAACCTTAAATCCAGCACGCAAAACATTGCTAGATAAAGCACTCACTCTTGGCTTGGGATACCGCTAACTATTGCGCTGCTTATAATCTTCATAGCCATAGCTTTTAAAAAGCTCAAAACTCCCATTTTTTCTAATCACACCAATGCTAGGAAGTGGAATCCCATTAAATGTATTGTTTTTTACAATGGTATAATGCACCATATCTTCAAAAATCAATCTATCGCCAATTTTTAGCGGTTCTTTAAAACTATAATCTCCAATCACATCGCCTGCTAGACAAGTAGGACCACCAAAGCGATAGCTATAAGGCTTTTCTCCCTTTAAACGCAGTTTATCCTTTTTAAAATACGCCTTTGCAAAATAACTATTACGCACATTTGGACGATAGGGCATTTCAAGACAATCTGGCATATGCGCTGCTGCACTTACATCTAAAATTGCAATATCAATTCCATTTTTCACAAGATCTACCACACTGCCAAGCAAGAATCCACACTGCCAACCCACCGCTTCACCCGGCTCTAAATACACTTCAGTTTTGTATTTTTTTCTAAAATCTTTGATGATTTTAATAAGCAAATCCACATCATAATTTTGACGCGTGATATGATGCCCACCACCAAAATTTATCCAGCGCATTTGTGGAATCAATGTGCCAAAATGCTTTTCAAAATGCTTTAATGTGCGCTTTAGGGCATCACTATTTTGCTCACAATGCGTGTGAAAATGTAACCCACTAATCCCATCTAAGCCGTATTTTTTGACACCTTTTTTAAACTCCTTTGGTGTAATCCCTAAGCGTGAGCCCTCCACGCAAGGATTATAAATTTTTGGATTCACCTCACTATATTTTGGATTCACACGCAAGCCCACTGCAATTTTAGGAATCCCTTTGCGCCCCCTTAAAACATTCTGCGCATCAATTAAATGCTTAAAACTCTGCCATTGCGCAAAAGAATTGAAAATAATATGGTTACAAATTTCCACTAGCGCACGCATTTCTTCTAATTTATAAGAAGGGCTAAACGCCGTTACCTCCTTGCCAAACTCCTCATAGCCAAGCCTTGCTTCATAGATTCCGCTTGCGGTTACTCCGCTTAGATATTGCTTTGCTAAATCAAAGCTTCTCCACAACGCATAGCCTTTAAGTGCTAGCAAAATCTTAGCCCCACTTCTCTCTTGCACTGCATTTAATAATTTTAAATTTTTCTCAAATTTCTCTTCTTCAAGCACATAGCAAGGACTTGGAATATCCTTAAAACACTGCGGATAATTCCGCACTAAAGAGCTAGGGCGTGGCGTTTTGTTTGGATTCTGTGTTTGTTGTTGCGTGCATTGTTGCATATTTGACCTTTGGTGTATTTTTAGTAAATTCTAACAAATCCTTGCTTGTGTGAATATTTTTAGGAATCTTTTTTAGGGCAATCTTAAAAATTTCTAAAGCTGTTTTGGAATCCTGCAAAGCGCGGTGTAAATCTTGATGATTAATCTTTAAAAATGTATTTAAAAACCCTAGAGAATAACGCGGTGCTTGTAATGTTTTTTGTGCGAGTTTAATGGTGCAAAGGCGTGGATTATACAAATAGCCAAACCCGCATTTCTCTAGCGATTGACTAAGAAAGTTATAGTCAAAATCCACATTATGCGCCACAAAAATACTATCGCCTAAAAAGAGCTTAAATTTCTCCAGCACACTAACAAGCTTTGGTGCATTTTCTAGCATCGTAGCTTCAATGCCTGTGATTTTTGTAATGTATTCTGGAATCTCAGTGTTATACACAAAAGATTCAAATCTATCCACAATCTCTCCACCACGTACTTTAAGCGCACCAATCTCAATGGGTGTATGCACATAGGGATTGTGTCCGTTTGTTTCAATATCCACAATGCAAAAAGTTTCATCTAAAATAGGAGTTAAATTCGGACGAAAATAAATAGCATTATGCGCCATTTCAATAGGGATTCCACTATTTTTAAAAATTTCAAATTCACTTTCCACATCACCAAATAGCCCAGCTATTGGTGTTAGCAAAGATAAAAGTGCATTATAGCTAAGGGGACGCTTATTGAGTGTTGCAAGAATTTTATCATAGCGTTTTGGCATAAAAATTCCATCTTAATAAAATAAATTTGTATCCATAAACCTTATGGCTTTGTTTATCAGCATTTATTGCGCCCAGCACCATATTTTGCCTCCATTGCTTCTTTAAAAAATTCCCTTTGTGTTTTTGGAATCTTATCAGGATGATTTTTCCTAAAATGCTCTAAATATTTATCATAACTTGGCATTCCAACAAGCAAATGAAAAAATCTGTCAGAACGCTGGTAAATTTTACACAAAGCAGAGAAAATCCTCCCTAGCTTAAAATATTGCTTAGTGTGCAACAACTTTTTCCTCATAATCACTAGCCTTTAAATAAGGGGATTCTGCAAATGGAATCGTCTTTTCACCTTTTGTGCATTGAATGCAAATTCTAATGGTTTGGATTAAAACCAAACAAGTTACAAACATAAAAAACGCACACAAACTTGCGTTAATTAAATTATTTGTAGCAATGGTTGCAAATTTTTCTGCCAAGACTGGATCTACCGCTTCTGCTGCTTTAGCACTATTAATTTGCCAAAGTGCAATATGGCTTACCGCATCGTGAATTTTCTCGCCATTTGCAGGCAATAGTTTTAAGATTCCTGCATAAAGTGTTGAGATTAACACCCAAGCAGCAGGCAAAATCACAACCCACGCTTGCTTTGCCTTACCCATTTTAAATAATACTGCAACCACAAGCAACAACGCCATTCCTGCAAGCATTTGATTAGACACACCAAAGAGCGTCCAAAGCGATTTCACACCACCTTGTGGATCTGTTGTCCCTTGATAGAGAATGTATCCCCAGCCAATCACACAAATCAAAGTCGCAATCACTCCCCAAAACATTGAATGAATATTGCCAATAGGCTTATACACATTTCCTAGCACATCTTGCACCATAAAACGCCCTGCTCTAGTTCCTGCATCAACTGCTGTTAGAATAAACAACGCTTCAAACAAAATCGCAAAATGATACCAAAACGCCATAGAACCTTGATTAAAAAGCGGAATCTCAGAGATAATCATTGCCAAACCAATCGCAAAAGTTGGCGCACCACCTGTTCGGCTTAAAATGCTGTTTTCGCCGATATTATTTGCCATTCCTAAAATCTCTTCTGGCGTAATCACAAAGCCAAAGTTATTAATCGTTTGTGCCGCTATTGCCGCTGCTTGTGCTACATCAGTGATTCCCGTTGTGCCAAGCCCTGCTGGTGCAACATTAATGGATAAATACAGCCCAGGAGTTAAAATACAAGCTGCAATTAACGCCATTACCGCAACTGCAGATTCCATAACCATTGAACCATATCCTACCATTCTAGCGTGCGATTCTCTCTCTAGCATTTTTGGTGTCGTCCCACTTGAGATCAATGCGTGGAATCCACTAATTGCCCCACAAGCAATGGTAATAAACAAAAACGGAAAAAGTTGCCCACTAAACACAGGACCACTTCCATCTATAAATTTTGTTGTTGCAGGAAATTGAATATCAGGTGCTACAATTAAGATTCCAGCTGCCATTAGCACAATCACGCCAATTTTTAAAAATGTGCTAAGATAATCACGCGGTGCAAGCAAAAACCACACAGGTAAAATCGCCGCAATAAAGCCATATCCAATCATAATATAAGTAAGCGTTACAGGACTTAGCGTAAAGATTTCTGCAAGTGTTGGATTTTCTGCCACTGCTTGTCCATAATAAAGGGCTAAAAGCAACAACACAAAGCCGATGATACTTGCTTCACCAATCTTGCCCGGACGCAAAAAGCGCATATGAATCCCCATATAAATCGCAATAGGAATTGTCATCGTAATGGTAAATAGTCCCCAAGGAGATTCTGCTAAGGCATTTACAACAACTAAAGCCAAAATCGCAATAATTAGCATCATAATGCCTAAAATTCCAATCATAGCGATACTTCCTACACCTCTGCCAAGCTCTAGCTTAATAATCTCACCTAAAGATTTTCCATTGCGTCGCATTGAAACAAAAAGCACCGTGAAATCGTGCACTGCCCCAGCTAAAACCACCCCAACAACAATCCAAATCATCCCCGGCAAATACCCCATTTGCGCCGCAAGAATAGGACCTACAAGCGGACCTGCACCAGCAATGGCTGCAAAATGGTGTCCAAAAAGAACGATTTTATTTGTTGGCACAAAATCACGCCCATCATTTTGCGTTAAAGCAGGAGTTGCACGATTATCATCTAATCCTAACACCTTTTGTGCAATATATTTTGAATAGAAGCGATAACCAATTGCATAAATACACACCGCTGCTACAACAATCCACACCGCTGAGATTTGCTCTCCACTATGCAAAGCAAGGACGCCAAAGCCCCACGCACCAATCAAGGCAATAATCGCCCATACAACCAAACTTAAAACCTTATTCATAAGACTCCCTTGAATTAACTTAAAGACAAATCATAAATATAATTATTATATATTTTTAGCTTTACAATAACAATGCAAAAAACAACTTTTTATGTTTCTTTTTTTAGAATTTTTACTTAATGTTTATTTTTTACTCAAAATTACTTAAAAATTACACTTACAATTAAAGTATTTTTACAGATTCCATTGTTTAAGAATGCTTATAGTTGTGTATAAACTCTACAAGGGCAATCACATTCTCACGCGGTAAATCGGGTAACATTCCGTGTCCTAAATTAAAAATATGCGCACTTCCTTGCATTAAATCTAAAATTTCTTTTGCACCTTTTAACATAGCATCTTTAGCATACATTCTACACGGCTCTAAATTCCCTTGTAATGTGTATTTTGCGCCTAATTTTTCTTTTGCTAAACTTAAAGGAGTGCTCCAATCCACACCAAAAACATCAAAATTTCCATCAATTTTATCCAAAAAACCTGCGATTCCTTTAGGAAATAAAATCACAGGAATATGCGGATATTTAGTCTTGATAAACTCTGCAATCTCTTTGCAATACTGCCAACCAAATTTTAAATAAGAATCTCCTTCTAACGCACTTGCCCAAGAGTCAAACACCATCACCGCATTAACACCTGCTTGAATTTGTGCTTCTAAATAATGCTTTAAATTATATGTAATTTTTTGTAAAATTTTATGTAAAAAATTAGGATTTTGATAAAGCATTCTTTTTGACTTCGCATAAGTTTTACTGCCTTCCCCTTCAATCATATAAGTAGCAAGCGTCCAAGGTGCGCCGCAAAAGCCAATTAACGCCTTATCTTTAGCTAAATTTTGGCGCGTTAGGGCAATGGTATCATAGACATAGTTAAGCTTTTCATAAGCATTTTCATTAAGTTTCATTAAATCTTGCGCACTACTAATAGGATTTGCAAACTTTGGACCCTCCCCTGCAAAAAACCCTAAATCCATTCCCATTTCAAACGGAACTACCAAAATATCACTAAATAAAATCGCCGCATCTACATTGAGAATCTCCACAGGCTGTAAGGTTACTTTTGAAGCAAGTTTTGGATTCTTACAAAGAGAGAGGAAATCCCCTGCTTGCTTGCGCACTTCTTTATATTCATCTAAATATCGCCCCGCTTGACGCATCAACCAAACAGGCGTATAAGGCGTGTATTTTTTAAAACAAGCATCTATAAAAACCATACATATTCCTTTGTTCGCATAAAATCTTTGGCGCATTTTATCCAAGCAACATAGCATTTATGCTAAAATTGGCGTTTTAATTTACCCAAAATTTAAATGTTCCTAAATTTTGGACAAAGGTAAGACATATGATTTTAGAGCTTGCAAAAAAGATTTTCAGCAATAAAAATGATCGCTTAGTGGGACACTATCGCAAGGAGATTCACAAAATCAATATCCTTGAAGAAAAATACCAAAACTTAAACGACGCAGAGCTCAAAGCTGCTTTTAAAGCACTAAAACAACAAGTTCAAACCGCTGATAATCCGCAATCTATGCTCAACAAAGTCCTTTATGATTCCTTTGCCATCACAAGAGAAGCAAGCAAAAGAGTGCTAAATATGCGCCATTTTGATGTGCAATTAATCGGTGGTATGGTGCTACATGAGGGCAAAATTGCTGAAATGAAAACAGGTGAGGGAAAAACGCTTGTTGCAACACTAGCTGTGTGTTTAAATGCAATGGTAGGTAAAAGCGTGCATATCGTAACTGTGAATGACTATCTTGCTCAAAGAGATGCAGAGCTTATGCGCCCGCTTTATGAATTTTTAGACTATTCTGTTGGAATCGTTCTTAGCGGAAACTATGATGAAGCAAACCGCCTAGCGCAATATTCTTGTGATATTGTGTATGGCACAAATAATGAGTTTGGCTTTGATTATTTGCGCGATAATATGAAATACGATGACAGCCAAAAAGTGCAAAAACACCGCCATTTTGCCATTGTTGATGAAGTGGATTCCATTTTAATTGACGAAGCACGCACACCATTAATCATTTCAGGTCCAGCAAATCGCACACTAGATAACTATAAGCTTGCCAATGAAGTTGCTTTGAAGCTCAAAGTTGAAACACACTATACCATTGACGAAAAAAACCGCACCATAGTGCTAACTGAAGATGGAATTAACGAAGCTGAAAAGCTCTTTAAAATAGACAATCTTTATAGCATTGAAAACGCCATTTTAGCCCACCACCTAGACCAAGCTCTAAAGGCAAATAAGCTCTTTAAGATTGATAAAGATTATGTGCTACGCGATGGTGAAATCGTGATTGTAGATGAATTTACAGGGCGTTTGAGTGAAGGCAGACGCTTTAGCGAAGGATTACACCAAGCCCTAGAGGCAAAAGAAGGCGTAAAGATTAAAGAGGAATCCCAAACCCTAGCAGATATTACCTACCAAAACTACTTTAGACTTTATGAAAAGCTAGCAGGAATGACAGGGACAGCGCAAACTGAAGCAAGTGAGTTTTTACAAATTTACAACCTTGATGTTATCTCTATCCCTACCAACATTGCCGTTGCACGCAAAGATTTAAATGATTTAATCTACAAAACAGAAGCAGAAAAGTTTAAAGCCCTAACCCAAAAAATCGTAGAGTTGCACAAAAACGGACAGCCCATTTTGGTAGGCACTGCTTCTATTGAAAAGAGTGAGAAACTCCACGAATTGCTTAAGAAAGAAAGGATTCCACATTCTGTTCTTAACGCAAAACAGCACGCAAAAGAAGCAGAAATCATTAAAGATGCAGGCAAAAAAGGAGCAGTAACCATTGCTACAAATATGGCAGGGAGAGGAGTGGATATTAAAATTGATGATGCAGTGCGCGCACTAGGTGGGCTTTATATCATCGGCACAGAACGCCACGAATCAAGGCGCATTGACAATCAACTAAGAGGCAGAAGCGGTAGGCAAGGAGATCCCGGAACTAGCCAATTTTATCTAAGCTTAGAAGATTCTTTATTGCGCATTTTTGGAAGTGATAAAATTAAAGGCATTATGGATAAACTAGGACTTGATGAAGGAGAGCATATAGAATCCAAGCTTGTAACGCGTTCTGTGGAAAATGCACAAAAAAAAGTGGAATCTATGCACTTTGAATCAAGAAAACACCTATTAGAATACGATGATGTGGCAAATGAACAAAGAAAAGCAATTTATCGTGTGCGTAACGAATTGTTAGATCCCAAACATAATATTGCGCAAAAAATCATTGAAAATCGTCAAGATTCCATTAAGATGCTTCTTGAAAAATGTGAAGTTTTAAACGATGATGACAATCTTGAATTACTTTGTGCTCAAGCTAGAGAGGATTTTAACATTGCATTAAATCCAGACAATTTAAAAGAATATTTTCAAGCAAATAATGCCTTTGAAGGCTATATTGAAGATGCTTTAATCCGTGATTATGAAGCTAAAATGCAACATCTTGAACCAAAAACACGCAGCGAAGTTGAAAAACTCATTTATCTCCAAACGCTAGATAATCTCTGGCGCGAACATCTTTATGTAATGGATAATCTAAAAGCTGGAATCGGATTGCGCGGATACAACCAAAAAGATCCTTTAGTAGAATACAAAAAAGAGAGTTATAGTCTTTTTGTTGAGCTTGCCGCACAGATTAAATACACAGCCATTAAAATGCTCCAAAAAATACAATTAAAAACAGACAATGCAGAACAGACTAAAGCAGCACGCCAAAAGCTTGTTGATTCCACAAAAGGAGCACAAGCCACACATCCAAAAGCACCGATTTTTAAAGGCAGACCTGTGCGTAATGCACCTTGTCCTTGTGGAAGTGGCAAAAAGTATAAAGATTGTTGTGGTAAAAGCGGACCAAAGCGTGGTGCGTTAGTTAAGAATACTTAATGCTAAAACAAAGTCTAATCTTCTACCTTGTGCGCCGTTATTTGCGTTTCAATAAGACGCAGCCCTTCATCTCCATTACAGCCATTCTAGCGTTTTTAGGCGTTAGCATTGGGGTGATGGTGCTCATTGTTGCAATGGCATTAATGAATGGCTTTGATAAGGAATTTGAACGCAAATTGTTCATTATGAATTATCCTATAACAATGGTAAGTGCCGGCTTTGATCGCCCAAATGAAGAGCTTTTAGAAGATTTAGAAAACAACTTCAAACATCTAAAATTTAGCCCCTTTATCCAAACACAAGCACTTTCAAAAGCAAATGAACGCATTGAGGGTGCAGCAGTTTTTGGTGTGGATTTCTTGCGCGAGAGTGCAATCAATCCTGTTTTTAATGAAGCCTTGCTTGCCACACAGCAGAATTTTAAAGAAAGGCTCGGTGAAACCTATATGACTGAAACCTTTCAAATCATCATTGGAAAAACACTTCAAGAGCAGTTTGGTTTGCAGTTTCATTCTAATTTATTGCTCATTTTTACACAATTTAGCCCAACAGCAATTAGTCTAACGCCCACAATGAAACGCTTTAGCGTAGTAGGCACATTTAATTCTGGACTGATTGCCTATGATAAAAGCTACATTTACACTACCCTAGAAGCTTTGCGCACCATTAAAGCAATGCCGCAAGATGCATATGATGGAATCCATATTCACTCACAAAATCCGCAAAAAGACATTATCGCTTTAAAAGAAAAATATCCCCATATGCACTTTGTAGGATGGTGGGAGCAAAATGGCAATTTCTTTGCCGCCCTAGAGCTAGAAAAACGCGCCCTATTTATCGTGCTTATGCTCATTATCTTAGTGGCGTCTTTAAATATCATTAGCTCGCTTTTAATGACCGTGATGAATCGTCGCAAAGAAATCGCCCTGCTTTTAACAATGGGAGCAAGCACTAAAGAGATTAAAAAAACTTTTTTGTATCTAGGCAACGCCATAGGCATTAGTGGAATCCTAGTGGGTGCGATTTTAGCTGCAATCATTCTCTTTGTGCTTGCAAACTTTCCTATTATTTCACTCCCAGCTGATGTTTATGGAAGCGATAAACTCCCTTTAGAACTCTCTTTGATTGATTTAGCCTCTATTCTTATAGGCTCTTTTATCATTGTATTTTTCTCTTCCTATTATCCAGCAACAAAGGCAACGCAAATTAATCCATTGCAAGTTCTACGCAATGAGTAAAACTGACAAACAATTTGAAAAAATCTTTATAGAAATCACAAATTTTTGTGGCTTAGATTGCAGTTTTTGCACACCACAAAAGGAAGCAAAAGCAACAATGCCACTAGAACTTTTTAGCAAAATCACACAAGAAATCTCCCCACATACAAAACTTTGCGCTTTACATATTCTAGGTGATCCTTTGAGCATAAATTCCCTAAAAGATTATTTAGATTCCGCACAAAACTTAAAACTTGAAATTACCACAAGTGGATTCTTTTTTAATGCTAAAAACACCATTCTTTTACTAGAGCATAAAAACATACACCAAATCAATATCTCGCTCACTAGCGCACTTTATCAAAAGCAACCCATCGCATTAGAATCGTATTTACAAAAAGTCTTAGACTTCTGCCAAGAGCACCAAAGAATACAAAGTGAGAAGTTTATCAATTTACGCTTATGGAATCTAAAACCAAATCTTAAAACACCAAAATGCAATACACGCATTTATGAAGCCTTACAAAAACATTTTAAGCTACCTTCACTATCCCCGCTTAAAATGCGCCTTGCCTATAAAATCCATTTAATCGGTGCGCCATTTTTTGAGTGGGCAGATACAAACCGCACAGAAAAACAACACACAGGTTTTTGCTATGGGGCTAGCAAACAACTTGGAATCCTATGTGATGGACGCATTGTGCCTTGCTGTTTTGATGCAAAAGGGGAAATCACATTAGGAAATCTCAAAACACAAAGTTTTCAAGAAATTTTAAATTCTAAACGCAGAATAGATTTAATCAATCATTTCAAAAACAACAAGCGCATTGAAGAATTTTGCCAAGCTTGCAAATACCCAGAATACCTTAAAAAAGAAGCCTTTTAAACACGGAATCCAAAACAGCAAATTCCGATTCCAACTTTTAGCATCCCACATTCTTACAAACCAACAATAGCCTTTTAGGATTTTAAACTTTTCAAACAAAAAAAAGGAAACCTGAAATTGCAAGCAATTTCTTCCTTATTGTCTGTAAAATTTAAAATCCTAAAAGGCTTATTTAAAAACTAAGCAAGAAATAATAAAACTACCCCAAAAGGGGAGCTTATTAGAATAATGCAGTGGCTACAAAGCCTAGCACAACACTAAAAATAATTGCCAAAACGCCCGGAATTAAAAACGCGTGGTTAAACACATATTTACCAAGCCTTGTAGAATCTGTATCATCCATTTGCACCGCACCTAAAAGTGTGGGATAAGTAGGAAGCACAAAAAGCGCAGAAACTGCTGCAAATGAAGCAACAAGTATATAAGAATCCGCAGGATTTGCTGCTGTGATTCCTAATGCTGCAACAACAACGGGGGTGATTGCCTTTGCAGTTGCCGCTTGAGAATAAAGAAGCATTGCTGCAAAAAAGAAAATCACAGCTAACAACGAAGGCACTTGTTGCACCCAATCTCCTGCTAAATCTTTAATCTCCTCTGTATAACCACCCACAAATGTATTCCCAAGCCAAGCAACGCCAAGAACACAAACGCAAGCTACCATACCAGATTTAAACACACTAGTATCAGCAATTTTGCCTGTTTCAACTTTACACAAAATTACAATAAATGTTGCAACTGCAAGCATAAAACTCATAATCGCCGCATCTCTAGGAACAATAACATTTTCAATGAACACCGGCTTGCCACCGATTTTTGAAATTGCCGTTGCATATAAAACAACCAACAAAACGCCGATTAAAAAGATTCCAACAGAAAGTTTTGCACCCTTTTTTAATTCCATATTTTGCGCACCAACTGCAGGTTTAACCAAACCTTGCGCTAACCTTTCTTGATAGACGGGATCTTTGCTTAAATCAAGATTAGAAAACATTGTCATCACAAATGCTGTGAGCATACAAGCAATAAATGTCGTTGGAATCCAAATTCCAAGCAATAGCGGGTAACTCCAACCAAGCGGCTCTAGCACGCCTGTCATATAAACAACAGCGGCACTAACAGGGCTTGCAGTGATTGCAATTTGGCTTGCAACAACTGCAATAGAAAGCGGAGCAGATGGCTTAATATTTTGCTCTTTTGCAACTTCTACAATGACTGGAATCATTGAAAACGCTGTGTGTCCCGTCCCAGCTAGTAGCGTTAAAACATAAGTCACAGTGGGTGCAAGATAGTTAATATACTTAGGGTTTGCGCGTAAAACTTTCTCTGCAATCTGCACTAAATAATCTAATCCCCCTGCAAGTTGCATTGCTGAGATTGCAGAGATAACGGACATAATAATCAAAATAACATCCCAAGGAATGCTACCGGGATTCATTCCTAAAACCAAACCTAAAATCACAACACCTATACCACCTGCATAACCAATTCCGATTCCACCTAAGCGAATCCCTACAAAAATTGCCCCAAGCAAAACAATAATTTGAAGTATTAGTGTAATATCCATTTTCCCTTATTCCTCCTTTTTGTAAAAATTAAGCGTCTTTTTTCTTTTTCATTTGTGGATTTAACATATTTTGTGGATCTAAAATTTTGTCAATCTCTTCTTTAGGCAGATAACCTCTCTCTAAACAAATATCACCCACTGATTTACCCGTTTGCAATGCCTCTTTTGCAATGCTTGCGGATTTTTCATAACCAAGCACAGGATTAAATGCTGTTACGATTCCAATAGAATTAAGCACAGATTGCTTGCAAGCCTCAGCATTTGCACTTAAGTGTTTTACAGCTTTTCGTGCTAGCGTCTGCATTGCATTTTCTAAAATCACTAAGGAATTAAAAAGTGCATAGGCAATTCCGGGTTCTACTGCGTTAAGCTCAAACTCACCCCTTTCACTACAAAGCATAATTGTTGTGTCATTTCCAATGACTTCATAGCAAGCTTCTTGCACAACTTCGCAAATGACAGGATTTACCTTTCCAGGCATTATAGAGCTTCCTGGTTGCATTTTTGGCAAGTTAATCTCGCCTAAACCACATCTAGGACCAGAATTCATTAAACGCATATCATTTGCGATTTTGTTTAATCTCACCGCTGCTGTTTTTAACGCACCACTTACAAAGACAAAATCCGCTGTATCCTGTGTTGCAGCGATTAAATCTGCTGCTGGCTTATACTCTACGCCTGTAATGTCTTTAAGCTTTTTCTCTACAAGATTCTTATAATCTGGGTGGCAGTTAATCCCCGTCCCAATAGCAGTTGCACCCATATTCAAAGTTTCCATTACACTTCTTGCATAGGTTAATCTCTCAATATCTGTTTTGATATATGTAGCAAAGGCGTTAAATGTGTTTCCTAAAGTCGTAGGAACGGCATCTTCAAGCTCTGTCCTCCCCATTTTAATCATATCTTTAAAATCTTTTGCCTTAATTTCAAGCTCATTTTTTAGCTCATCCATAGCTTTTAGCAAATCGCCTAATTTTGCGTGTGTTGCCACTTTAATGGAGCTTGGATAAGTGTCATTTGTGGATTGCCCTAAGTTTGTATGATCATTTGGGTGAAGGTATTGATACTCTCCCTTTTTATGCCCCATACTCTCTAATGCAATATTTGTAAGCACTTCATTCACATTCATATTAGTTGAAGTTCCTGCACCCCCTTGGATCATATCCACAACAAATTGATCCATAAACTCACCAGCAATTAGCCTATCGCAAGCTTTTACTAAGGCATCTGCTTTCTCTGCATCTAAAACGCCTACTTCTTTATTTGCAAGTGCTGCTGCCTTTTTAATTTGCGCAAATGCCTTAATAAAGAAAGGATAATCCTTCAACTTTCTCCCAGTCATTTGAAAATTATCTACTGCCCTAAAAGTTTGCACACCATAATAGACATCGTCAGAAATCTCTAACTCACCAATAAAATCGTGCTCTTTTCTAGTTCCCATAATAGACCTCTTAAAGAATTTTGGATTTAAAGATTACTATGAATAATCTTTATGTAGTGAATATTACATCAAAGAGGCTTATTATTTTTAGCTTGAAAAAATATAATTTATTTTTTTAAGCTTACCATTAAATATCTTTTAACACTCCGTTTTTACGCTCATAAAGAATCATTCCAGCTGTCACAAAAGTGGCACATAAAATCCCTAAAGGATAGGCAAGCATCACTCCTAAAAAGCCATAAAAACTAGGCAAAATTACCACAAAAAGCAGTGCAAACACAAGCGTATAAGAAAATGTAATCATAAAAGAACTCATCGTGCGCTGGATGGATTGAAAAAAGATTGCACTCACAATATTCACACCAAGCAAAGCATAGCCTAAGAAATATAGCCGCACAGAATCTTGCGTATCCTTTAGCAAATGCACATCACGCATTGCAATATCATTGGGCAAAAACCAACTAATAAGATAGGGGGAACACACATAAAAAAACCCATACAAAACAATTCCGCCCACTAAACTAAACAATAAACCAAATTTAAAAATCCCCATCACGCGCCCCATTAACTTTGCTCCATAATTAAAGCTCGCAATAGGTTGCACACCTTGCGCCATAGATAAGAGAATTGTAAAAGGTATGATTCCAATATACATAATCACGCTATAAATTGCTAGCCCCCTATCGCCTGCAATGCTAACAATAGTGTGGTTAAAAATTAACATCATCACACTAACACTAACCTCAGAACTACTCTGTGGGATTCCATTTTTTGTGGCATTTAAAAGTGCATAAACATCAAAAGAACGCACTAAAAATAAATCTCCCTTTTTGCGCAAAAAATGCTGGAGTAAAATACACATTCCAATGCCGTGTCCTAAAAGCGTAGCTAATGCACTGCTTGCGATTCCAAGCTCTAAGATAAATAGAAATATATAATTTAAAATGATATTAGAAAATGCACCCACTATCATTGCTACCATTGCTAAAACCGGCTGTTTGTCATTGATTGCAAAGATGTCCAACATCGGATGCAACACAATAATAAACGCTCCTAGATAAATCACTTCTGTGTAATCCCTAACAAAAGGCAAAAGTTGCTTGCTACTTCCAAGCATTAAAGCAATGGAATCGCTAAAGAGAAACAAAAGGATTCCACCAAGCACACTAGTTATAAGCCCAAAATAAAAGACAGAGCTAAATACAACCCTTGCGTGCAAGGCTTTATTCCGCCCTAAAAAATACGCAGCCATTGTTGCTCCTCCTACACTAAAGAGCAACTCAAAAGCAATTAACACAGGAAAAATAGGCCAAGCAATTCCAATAGCAGCAAGCGCATTTTCGCCTAATTTTTTACCAACAAAGATTCCATCCATCGTAGAATAACTAGAGAGGGCAAGCATTGCAATGAGTGCGGGCAAAAAATAAGAGAAAAATAATTTTGGGATTCCCAGTGTTTTTAACTCTTCTTTTGATTTTTGCACAGATTGCGCCATCATTTCTCCTAATCTAGCTTCTTAAATTCTAAAATCAAATTTTAGCACAACTCTTACTTAACAAGCTTTTTAAAGCTCCAACATAGAATCCTTTTTACAACTCCCTAGAATCCTTTGCATTTTTGAAACATTCTTTCTTTTTTTGTAAAAAATTTTCTTACTTTTTTAAAAAATAAAGTTTCCTTTTGATAAAATCAAGGGTTTTAAATGCCTATTTTAAAAGATTGATACTATATTTTAGGAGGATAATGATGGCAGAGAATGTCAAGCGTAGAGATTTCCTTGGTATGACTCTTGGGGCTGTTGCAGCTGTTGGTGTTGGCGCATCGCTTGTTGCAATGAAGTCTTCTTGGGATCCCTTACCAAGTGTTGTTTCAGCAGGATTTACCACTGTTGATTTAAGCAGTATGCAAGAAGGAGAATATCGTCAAGTGGAATACAGGGGAACTCCCGTATATGTCATTAAAAAAACTGCAGCAATGCAGCAATGTGAGCAAAGAGATGTGGTTGTTGGAGAATCAAGTTATAGTGTTGGGATTCAAATTTGCACGCACTTAGGCTGTATTCCCTCTTATAATTCTAACAACACAGAATTTCACTGCGCTTGCCACGGAGGACGCTTTGATGTGTGTGGCAGACAAGTCTTTGGTCCTCCTCCAAGCCCTATGGTAATTCCCCCTTTTAAAATTGATGGGACAAAATTAGTGCTAGGTGAAGAAGGTCCAGAATACCTAAAACTCACCGGCAAAGCATAAGGAGTAGCGTATGGCACAAATTCAAAAAGCAAATGGTATTATTGATTGGCTAGATCAAAGGCTTGCAATTAAACCTTTAATAAAAGTTTTAATGACAGAATATTGGGTTCCAAAGAATATCAATTTCCTATGGGCAATGGGTGTTGTTTTAGTTGTTTTATTTACGCTTTTAGTGATTTCTGGATTATTTTTATTAATGTATTATAAGCCTGATACTAAGCTTGCATTTGATAGTGTAAATTACACCATTATGCAAGAGGTGGCGTATGGCTGGTTTTGGAGACATTTACACGCCGTGAGTGCTTCTGTTTGCTTCTTAATCATTTACATCCATATGTTTGTAGCAATCTATTATGGCTCTTACAAAAATGGGCGTGAGATGATTTGGATAACAGGAATGGTTCTCTTTGGATTATTCTCCGCAGAAGCATTTAGCGGCTATATGCTACCTTGGGGGCAGATGAGTTATTGGGCAGCAGCAGTTATTACAAATTTATTTGGCGAAATCCCAATCATTGGTCCTGATTTAGTGGTATGGATTCGTGGTAACTTCATTGTTTCTGATGCAACACTTACAAGATTCTTTATGCTACATGTTGTCTTACTTCCTGTTGTAATTATGCTTGTGATTGCTGTGCATTTCTATTCTTTAAGAATCCCACATGTTAATAATATGTATGGCGAAGAAATTGATTTTGAAAAGGAAGCGGAGAAGTTTAAAGCGGGCAACAAAAAAGAATCTAAAGTGATTCCATTTTGGCCTATGTTCTTATCTAAAGACTTCTTTGTAGTAAGCTTTTTCTTGGCAATTTTATTCTATCTCACTTGTTACCATTATAGCTTTGCTCTAGATCCCATTAACTTTGATCCAGCAGATCATTTAAAAACCCCTCCGCACATTTATCCAGAGTGGTATTTCTTATGGAGTTATGAGATTTTACGCGGATTCTTCTTTAGTGCAGATTTAGGGCTTATCGCATTTGGAATCGCAAATGTTGTGTTTATTTTGCTCCCTTGGTTAGATCGCAGTAAAGTTGTTGCACCAGCGCATAAACGCCCGGGCTTTATGGTTTTCTTTTGGTTATTAGTAGCAGATATGATCATCTTAACAATTTGGGGGAAACTCCCACCAACAGGCATTAATGCCTACATCGGCTTTGCAGCAACAATAGCATTCTTAGTGCTATTATTTGTGTTTTTACCAATCATCACTAAGATTGAAGATAAAAAGCAGGCTTAAGGAGTCAGTATGAAAGAATTCTTAGCGTTAATTATTGTTATAGTTGTTACAGGAATTATTTATTTAGGAGTTGAGCCTTTTGCGCACGGACAAATGCATCCAAAAGTTGCTCCTGCAGATTACACTTTTGCAGATTTAAAACCTCTTGAAGCAAGTGAAGGCAATGCCGCAAATGGTAAAGAACTCGTGATTGCAAATTGCGTAGCCTGCCATTCTGTTAAAAGCGATGGCTTAGAATCTCCATTTACCGCAGAAACTGCTGTTGCAGCGTATGGAGTATTGCCTCCAGATTTATCTTCAGCAGGACTAATTTATGAGAAAAATTTCCTTGCTAATGTGATTAAAGACATAGCAGTTGCCACTAAACAAACACATAAATTTGATGGCACACATTTAATGCCACCATTTAGTTGGATGAGTGATCAAGAAATTGCAGATATGATTGCCTACCTTCAAAGCATTGCCCCAAAAGAAATGACTAACAAAGAAGTCTTTATTGATGCTTGTGGGCGTTGCCATAATGTGCTTTATGATAAATGGCAAGCAGATGGCGGTATTACGACTTATTTAGACACAAAAGTGCCAGATTTATCAATGATGATTCGTAGTCGTGACATAGAATATCTCCATAACTTCATCAATGATCCCCAAAAGATTCTACCCGGAACTGCAATGCCACGCGTTGGCTTAACACAAGAAGCAGAAAAGCAAGTGATTGCATATATGGAATCTGTTGGCGATAGCAAAAAAGAAGAGAGAGAATCTCTAGGCTATAAACTTGTTATTTTTATGCTAATTATGGGTGTTATTGCATATCTATGGAAGCGCAAAATCTGGAAAGATACACATTAGCCTTAAAAATTTAGCAAGATTCTTGCTAAATTTTTTAACACCACTCTTTTTAAAAAAGGATTTCTATGCAAAACACATTAAATCTTAAAATCTCACAAGAAAACGCAAAAAAGCTAGTATAAACAATGCAGATAAAAGAGTGATTCAAACAGATGAGTATGGACAAAGAGTATTTAGCGGCAAACAAGTTAATGGATATTATGTAGTTGTTGAAACCATTAGCACAAAGCAAAACGAGCTAAAGTTTAAAACAATGTACGCTCAAAAAACCATTAAATCTATTTAATTTTATATTAGAATTTAAATAGTTTTCTTTCATAAACTTTTTCATAGGTTAAAAACCTATTGAAATTTTTATTGGAACGAACGCTGTTCCGCTATCCCTTAGAGTTTGCACTGCATTAGGGAATACTTTTCTAGCAATACCTATTGCACCATTTAAATCCGCATTTATGAATTTGCCAGTGCTTGATTTAAATAATCCACGCTTAATGCGTTTGCCTAAGTAATTCTCTCTATGCCCTAAAGGCTCATTGGCTAAATGGTCGCATTTGCTAGTATGGCTCTCTTCGGTTAAATGAAGTTTTATGCCATAGTTTTCACATTTATATGCCATTTTTTCAATAAAAGAGTTATAAGGAATTGAAACAAAGTTTTGATTTGTTTTTTTACCTAAATTAATCTCTTGTTTCCATTCTTTATTCTTGCCAATTACGATATTAGCGATTTTATGCTCTACACAATGCTTTATAATGAAATCGCTTGATTTATGCATAAAATCATTTATCTTGCAATCTCTTTTTAAAGCTAGATTTGCTAGTTTTTTTGAGTGAAATTTGTTATTTGAGAGTTTTAGCGTTTGTGTGTATTTAGCTCTTAATTTGTTGAAAAATTGATTGACGCTTTTAATCGCTCTGCCGTTGATAATAAAAGGCTGTTTGCTTTGATTATCTATTGAAGCTACAAAGTTATTAAGTCCTAAATCAATGCTTAAAAAGCTATTTTCAATTAAATTTGTAGCCTTAGCTAAACACTCATAAACAACTTCCACAATAAAACAAGTAGATTTTGGAATGAATCTAACTTGCTTTAGTGTAGAAGTTTGATTGTCTATTTTTGTGATGAATGGTTTTAAATTTGTGCTTTTTGGAAAGTGAATTTTATTTAGTGATTTGCCTTGTTTGATTTTAGCTTGTTGATTTGTAAAAACAACAATGCTTACTCCATTTTTAGCTTTATATTTTGGTAGTTTTGGATTGCTTGTAAATTTGCTTTTATCCTTTTGATAAGATTTTAAAGCCTTAAAAAAGCTCTTGTAGTTTTTGTATAAGAGTTTTATTGTTTGTTGGCTACTTTGTGCTGGTAAAGAAATATAATCGGCTTGTTTTTCTTTAGCTAATTTTGTTGTTAAATCATACTCTTTTGGAGTAGATTTATTTGCAATAAAATCTTATCTAATAATGTAATTAACATAGTTATAGAGATTTTTAGATTTATGGCAAATCTCTTTTATGCTATTAAAGCGTTTATCGTTTGGTTTAATAATGTGTCTTTCTACTCGTTGCACTCATCATCTCCGCAAATCCTATTAACTTCGTCTTTGTTAATTTTACTCTCAATGAGTAACTTTTTAGCAATTCTACGCTTAGAATACATTCTCTTATAAAACACTTCATAAGTTCCAATTACGCGTCTAATTGGGGGTGGGATTCGTGTTGTTGTTTTTTGGGTAACAGCTCTACTTTTTTGAAAATATGCAATGCAATCTCAATAAAACTAGCAAAACACACAGCCATCAATATTAAAATAAGCCTATCCATAGGAAGTTCAATGTCGTCATATTTTGTGCTAGCGTTAACAAATGCGTTAATTAAAAAATAAATATATATTCTTTTTTTCTTGTATAAAAACCAAAATCCCGCAACAACCAAGGGTAAACACAATAAGAGTATATTTAGAAAAATAGATACAACTTCAGCATTTGCGTTTTTTATAAAAACAGCCCCAAAGCCTATCACAGAAAACCACATAATGACTTTTGCCAAAATCCATAAAAAAGGCTGTTTCCAACTCGTTGCAACCCCCACCCCAACAGCTATTAAAAGAACCCACAACATTATTTCTCCTTTCTAAATCTACCCACAAGTTTTTTAAAAAACACAAGATAAAAACTTGTAATAAGCGCACCCAAGAAAAAAACCACTAAAGTTTGCGGCTCAACAAATATATCCATATTCCTTGCTTCCTTCGCATTGTCCCATAATTTTTTAAAGGATTCTGGATAATATCTGTGTTCAAAAAGTCTATAATTTTCTTTTTCCTCATTTGTGAAGCCAGACAGCACAATCCTATTGTGTTCCGCTATTATGCCTAACACAACTTCATTTCTCTTATTT
>NZ_JALEIK010000013.1 GCF_022770205.1 Helicobacter sp.
CAAATCAATGAAGCCATTGCACAATTAGAATCTGTAACACAAGATAATGTAAGTGTTGCAAACCATACAAGTGATATTTCTACAAATGTCAATAAGATTGCTGATGATATTTTAGGAGATGTGAATAAGAAGAAGTTTTAATCTCTCTTTAAGTATGCGTTCGCATACTTACTCTCCTTACATCCTCCTTTTATATAACCAAAAACTTTACAGCAATTAAGGATAAAAATGAAAACAGAGCTTACAAAGCGCATTATTCCTTGTCTTGACATTAAAGATGGACGCGTGGTAAAGGGCGTGAATTTTGTAGGACTTCAAGATGCAGGAGATCCCATAGAAGTTGCGAAGCGTTATAATGATGCAGGCGCAGATGAAATCACATTTTTAGATATCACAGCAACGCTTGAAGCTAGAAAGACAACACTACAAATGGTCGCACAAGTGGCAAAAGAAGTTTTTATCCCTCTAATAGTTGGTGGCGGAATTGCAAGTTTAGAGCAAATGTATGATTTACTCAATGTGGGTTGTGATAAGATTAGTCTAAATTCTGCAGCAATTAAGAATCCTGACTTAATCACACAGGGCGCAAAACGCTTTGGTTCGCAGTGCATTGTGGTGGCGATGGATACAAAAAGGAATCCAAATGGGGGCTGGGAGATTTACACACACGGAGGGCGGAATCCTACACAGATTGCTTTATTGGAGTGGGCAAAAGAAGTGTATGATAGGGGAGCAGGGGAGATTTTGCTAACAAGTATGGATTGTGATGGAACAAAAAATGGCTATGATTTGGAGCAACTTAGAGCAGTTTCAAGCAGTGTTGGGATTCCTTTAATTGCAAGTGGTGGAGCTGGAAGTAAGGAGCATATTTTACAGGCTTTTGAAAACGGGGCTGATGCGGCACTAGCGGCATCTATCTTTCACCATCAAGAAATTAATATTAAAGACTTAAAAGCATTTCTAAAAACAAATGGAATCGCAATTAGAACATAAAGGATTCCAACTTTAAGATTCTTTTTGTGGGCGTTTTTCTTCTATCCAATTTAATAGCCCTGGGCTAAACTCTTCGCGCGTCCTTAAGCGAAAGAAATCGCCTTCTTTTTCCACTTCAAAAAGTTTTGCTGGTGCGCTTTGACTTAGTATTGTTTTTAGCGTTTCTTCGCGATTTTTTGCATAGGCTCTAAATTTTATTAGAGTTTCTGGTTCTGAAATTTCCCCGCGAATAATCATTTTTGCCAAAAGTGCTCCCTCATCAATGCCTTTTAAGCGCGTTTCATTGGTGTAGTGAATATTAATAATGTCTTTGTATTCTCCAAGTAAGCGTTTGTATTGCTCTAGGGCTTTTTCATATTGTTCTAAAATACATTGTAGATTTTTGGGAAGTTTTTCTTCAGGCTTTTCTTCTGCGCCGCGTTGAATTTTATGTGCCTTTCCTTGACTTGCAAGCAAATAAGCATAGACTTCATCCATTTGTTTTTTTAAATGGCGCAAACGGATTTTAATTTGATCTGATAGCATTACATACTCTACGCGATCGCGCCTTGTGAAGGCAAATTTCGCTGGATCTAGTTCAAAAGTATTATGCTCTCCTAAGATGTTATCCACAACAAGGCTAAAGCGCGGATAGATTTCATTATAAGAGCGCACTTCTTTGATATAAATGTAATCTGCGATAATTTTTCCACCTAGTGTGCTATTGATATAGGCAACTCTTGCTTCAACAGAACCTTTTTCTAGCACATCAATTACAACCGTATCTGCCTTAATTGCTCCACGATGAGAGCCGATAAAGGCTATGTCAGTTTGGATGTTTGCATTGCTATGGGTTTGTCCGCTGATGTTTAGGGATTCTTTTTGTGTTGGTGCAACTTCGCTAGATTCTGTTTTGATGTTTAACTCATTGCTAATGGTATAACAAAAGGGTTTAACCTCTTTGAGAAATCCATCTTTTGTAGCTTGGTATTTAATAGTATTAGAATCGCTTCTGGTGCGAATGCTCGCATCTGTTTGAATCGCATTTGTATGAATGTCCTTGATGGGAATAAACTCACCTTTTAGATTCCGTCCAATTTGTCCGCTAATGGGCTTGGTGTAAGCAAAAAGCTCATCACCTTTATTGATAGCTTGCGTGCATATCCGTGGCTGAAAAGAATCTATGGGCTGTTGTGTAGAATCATTTTGGAATGTATAAAAGCATTTTAATGCGCCATCTTTTCCCTCTATGCTTTCTACGCCGACACCAATATTGAGTGTGAGTTTGGGAATAATTTTTCCTTGTTTTAATGCGAAAACGAAGGCATCAATTTTTTGGGAGAGCTTGCTGTATTCACGGATTCCTATAAGATATCCTTGTAGAATCATTGTTTTGTAAAGTTCTTGATAAATGTCTTCTTTAAGGGAATCGTGGTATTTGATTTTGTTGTTGCATAAAAGCACTGCGCGCAAAATCGTGCTTTCCTCTGCAAATAGCTTAAAACCAAAGGTGCGTTCTGGCTTTTGGGATTTTTTACACACTTCAATTTTATAGGCTTGCTTAATATCAATATTGGCAGTGAAATTTGTATTTTTAGCAAAAATGCCTAAATCATTCACAGGCTTGTATTTGTTTTCGCCTTTTTTGCTATAAAATGTGCGGAATCCTAAAAGATAAAAGTCAATCTCTTCGCCAACTTTTTTTTGGAGTTGTAAAAGTGTGTTGCGTAAATTTGTAATATCATTAAAAATTTTAAATCCACGGGGCTGAAACTGCATTACAGATTCCTAAAACTGCTTGAAATATTGCTTGGCTAAGGCTTCAAAATTGTCTTCATCGTCTAACCCTAAATCTCTATAAATTAAAGGTTGCTTGCAAGTTTTGCAACGCATAAATGTGCCTTCTTCTTGCATTATTTTATGCAAGGAATCGCACACTTGAAATTCTTTTAAATGGCATAAACAAATGTATTTATGCTTAGGCTCATTTTCCACATCAACGCGTTCTGCTAGAATTTTCGTTCTTTGTTCTAAGCTATAAGGAATCTCTTTTATGTCATAAAGGCGGTTACGATAACTTTCAATTTGTTTGTCCTCTACTAAAATATGGTCAATGAGCCAATTTTTCAAGCAGTTATAAAACTCTTGCGCACAATTCTTTGCATCTTCTAATTCCATCATTAGCATTGAAATATTAGAAACAAATTCTCTGTGGAAAGTCTTATGCTTATCCAAAAAGGGATAGCCGATGTGTTGCATATAAGTTTCTTCGGCTTTAAAATGTTCTTGTGCGCTACTCATAACGCTATTAATTAGCTTTTCAAGTTTTTGCGGTTTGTCTTCAGCGTCGTATTCTGTAAGCTCTAGTGCTTCAGAGATTTGTTGCATAAATTTCTTATGGTGTTCGTCTAAATTTTGATTTTTAATGCTAAATTCTTCGCTCCACTCTAACACTTGCACCCTTATTTTAAAATCCATTCTTAGTATTTTTAAGGCGCAATTATAATGCCTTATGCTTTAAAATTAGTTTTAGAATATAAAATTTATTTTGTGCGTTATAATGCGCCATCTCATTTGAAGGAATCCTAATGGACTTACAGGAACAACTCCAAAAAACACAGGCAACAAAAGGAATTTTATCCGCTTTATCTAATGGTTTGCGTGGGGAGTTTTTGCATAGATGCGCAGAAGTGTTATTAAAGATGGAATCCAAAATTCTTAAGGCAAACACACAAGACTTAGAGCAAGCTAGAGAGTTAAATTTAAGTGCTTCAATGCTAGAGCGTTTGGAGTTAGATTCTAAAAAACTGCAAAATATGGCGCAATCCTTGCTAGAAATTGCGTCCTTCCCTGATCCTTTAAACAAGGTGCTAGGCGGTTTTAGCAATCATTGTGGTTTAAAAATTGAAAAAATAAGCGTGCCACTAGGCGTGATAGCGGTGATTTATGAGTCGCGTCCTAATGTAACAAGCGATGTGGCGGGGCTTTGCTTTAAAAGCGGAAATGCTTGCGTGCTAAAGGGTGGCAAGGAAGCACAAAAGAGCAATGCAGCGATTATGGAAGTGTTTTATGAAGTTTTAGGGGAGTTTGGGCTGCCTAAGGATTGTATGGTGTTGCTTCCATCTATGAAAAAGCGTGATGAGCTTAAAGAGATTTTAAATGCTAAGGGGTTGATTGATTTAGTCATTCCACGCGGTGGGGAGGGCTTGATTGGCTTTGTAAGTGAGAACGCTAAGATTCCTGTGATTAAGCAAGATAAGGGGGTTTGCCATATTTTTGCGCATCACACTTGCAAGCAAGAGAGTGCCATTGCTGTGATTGTGAATGCTAAGACTTCCCGCCCTAGCGTGTGTAATGCGTGTGAGACTTTGCTTTTGGATTCCAGCTTTGCTAGTGAATTTTTACCAAAGGTAGCAAGGGCGTTGTGCGAAAAAGGCACACTTTTAAGGGGCTGTGCTAGGAGTTGTGCAATTTTAAAGGAATGTAAAATTGCGTGTGAAAAGATTCCATTAAGTGAGTATCACAGGGAATATGGGGAGAATATTTTAAACTTGCGCATTGTGGAGGGCTTAAGTGGTGCGCTAGAGCATATTAGCACTTTTAGTAGTGGGCATAGTGAGGCGATTTTAAGTGAGGATTATGGCGTGATTGAAGCGTTTTTAAATGCGGTGGATTCTGCTTGTGTGTATGTGAATGCTTCTACACGCTTTAGTGATGGAGGGGAGTTTGGCTATGGGGCTGAAGTTGGAATCTCTACTTCAAAACTCCACGCGCGCGGTCCTATGGGCGTAGAATCACTCACAAGCTATAAATACAAAATCCGCGGGGATTATCAAGTGCGCTAAGATTTATATCTGTTTTTAGCGCGTAAAATTCTAAAAAGTAAAATGAAATATTTAGGCTTTTTGCTGCTTTGAGAGAGCCTTAAGGCAAGCTTGCCTAGCTCATAAGCAGTGTTTGATAGGGGGGGGGGTTGAAGGAGTTGCGCGGTGTCTGTGCTTGTATTTGTGGTGGCGTTTTGTGCGTGATGTTTTAAGATGTTTAATGGGAGTTTAAGGATGTTTAAGACTCCTTTGGTTTGTAAAATCAAAAATCCTAGCGCGTGTGCTTGTGTGTTGCTAGATAATTTTGCTTTTTGCTCTAGTAAGATTTGATTAAAAATGGGCGTTTTTTGCGCAAATTCCCACCAAAGTGTTGTGATGATTGCCCTTCATAGATATAGCTTGCTAGCGTGTTCCAAGGCTTTTCACTGCAAAAGTGTAGGATTTTAATGTTTTCTCTTATGCGATTAAACTCATCCCTTGTGTGATGGATATTGTAATGGTGCTTGCTCTCATCTTTGCACACGCTTGCCCCAAAGGCTTGGGCAATAAAATCATAGCAAAAAGAGAGTTTATGATAGTTTTGTGCAAAAACTGCGTTTAAAATGTCTTGGTCGTGGAATTTTAGATGATAATTTTCTAAGATTTTAAGGCATTGCTCTTGTATGTTTTGCGCGCGCCATTGTTTGAGATGGATGCGCAAAAAGCCAGAATTAAAATAATTCTTAGAAAAAGTGATGGCAGGTGCGTTTTTAATGGGCTTTAAGATTCTATTTGCGTATCGCCCAAAATCAGGCACACAAGCAAGGGTGGAATCGCATTTTAGGGAAAAAATCTCTCTAATATCGCATAGCGCTAATATATCCACATCTAAATATAAGCAGGTGTCAATCTCTGGCGGGAGATATTCTGCCATTACAATGCGCCAATATGCGCTATGGCTTCCATTAAGTGTTGGCAGATGCGCTTAGGGCGTTAGTTAGAATGTGAAAATGGATAGGATTTTTGGCAAAGTTTGCGCTTAAGTTAATGTTATGGATAATATTTGTGATTAGCACGCTTGCGTATTTAATGTAATTTTCATCAGCATTTAACACGATGGGATACATAGCATTCCTTATAGAGTTTGTAGTTTTTTGATCGCCTTTTGTGTGTAGGCTTGGTAGTAGTGTTGGTAGTTTTTTCTCCAATTTTTCGGTAAATAAATTGCATCAAACTCCCCGCCATAACTTCCTCCAATGCAGTTATAACGCTCTTTTGTTTTATTAAGAATTAAAGTTGGAATCCTTAAAACATCTGCGATATGAATGTTGCCTGTGTTTAAACTAAGTAGTAAATTAAGCTTTTTAGTGAGTGCAACAAGTGTGATTAATTGGCTATCGTTTTCAAAAATAGCAATATTGCTTGCTTGAGAGAGCTTAAGTTTATGGGGATTGTTTTGATAGGTGAGTAGAACAAATAAAAGATTGGGGAATTGTGTAGCTAGCTCTTGTGTAAGATGAATCCAATCTTGTGTGTCAAAATTAAAATGCGCTGATGAACCAAAGGGATTTACACCAACAACGCCTTGAAAATTTTTAGCATTTGTTTGTGTGAAGAAATCATCAATGATGGCTTTATTTTCTTGTGGAATATGGAATCGCACCTGCGTAAAATCAAGGCTAGAAATCGCATTATCATAGTATTTAGGATTGATTCTTCTAACAAGCCGCAACACCTTTTCACTCCCATGCACAAAATAACTTATCATCATCATAGGCGTCTTAAACCTAGCATCTAGCAAGTTATGCATATGCAACTCCGTGATGATACATTTTGCAGGGCTGTTTTTAGCAACTCTAATCTTCCAAGATGTGCGATGCAAAAGAAGTAAAACATCAACAGGATTTGTATGAAGCGCATTTGAGAGATTCTGCTCCTTATTGCTTTGTGTTTCTACATTGACGATGGAATCTGCAAGATTAAGATAGGGATAAAGTTGTCCGCCACCTTTTAAATCCGTGAAAATGATAAGCTTGGATTTAGGATAAAGAGATTTGAGTGCATAGAGTGCTTTGATTGCTATCACGCAATCCCCAACTTGCGTGTGCGTGCGTTCAAATCCAATTGTTTTAGGATAATCTAAAATTTCAAATGCCACTATTAGTCTTTTTTCTTTTTCTTATCCTTTTTATTCTTTTCTTTATTGTGCATCTTATCTCCCTCGCTTGAAAACATCTTCACGCTTGAATAATACGATACAATTCCCGGGTCTGCTAGCAAGCAAACATTTTGAGCGTCTTTATCTTCGTAATCAATTTTGGAGAGCAAAATTCTAGCAAGATTGATTCTAGCGCGTTTTTTGTCATTAGAATCCACGATGAGCCAAGGAGCAAAAGGTGTATGCGTGCGCGAAAACATTTTTTCAAAAGCCTCTGTGTATTCATCCCATAAATTTAAAGAGAGTTCATCAATAGGGCTTAATTTCCAACGCTTCAAAGGTTCATCTTTACGACTTTCAATGCGCTTTCTTTGCTCTTCCCTGCCTACATCTAAGAAAAATTTAAAGAGAATATAACCACTTTCAATGAGCATTTGTTCTAGGTGTGAAACTTGGATAATAAACTCTCTGTATTGCTCATTTGTGCAAAAATCCATAACCTTTTCCACTCCTGCGCGGTTATACCAACTGCGGTCAAAGAATACAATCTCGCCACCATTTGGCAACTCATCAATGTAGCGTTGAAAATACCATTGCGTTTTTTCCACATCACTTGGCTTTTGTAACGCAACCACACGCGCTCCCCTTGGATTTAAATGCTCTCTTAATGCCTTAATTGTTCCTCCCTTTCCTGCTGCATCGCGCCCTTCTAAAATTACAATGATTTTCTTTTCATATTTCTTCACCCAATTTTGTAACTTGATGAGTTCAATTTGTAACTTTACAATTTCTTTTTCATAAAATTTTTTATTAATTTTGCCACTATTATTATAAACCTCGCCTGGTTTTTCATCTTCTGGTCGCACTACTAAAGTTTTGCTCATAATTTCCTCCAAATTTAGCTTAAAATCGCTAAAATTCTACCATACAAGGATTAAAAATACATCAAAAAGGCAAAAATTGAATGTTTTAATTTGTGTAGGTGAACATTACCGAGATTTTGCACCGCTCAACCAATATGCACAAAATGTTGCTAAAGCAATGTTTGGCGTTTTGGATTCCGTAGTCTTTGTGCAGGAGTTTGGAAGTATTTTTAGGAATTTTGAAAACGCATTAAAAGTTAGTGTAAAATGTTTAGTCGTTGCTCCAAAGAAAAATTTTGAAGAAATTTTAATAATGCTTGAAACATCTAGGAATAGCGCGCAAGTAGATGTTGTGAATGCAAATGCGATGTGTGTGAAAAATAAGGAATCACAAACGCTTCTATTGGATTTACAAAGTGCAACACAAGCAGAATTAGAGCAGGTTTTTAGTGCGCAGGGCGTTGTGAAGGATTTTGAAAATGCAGGGTTATTGTATCTTTATCCGCTTGGTATTGATGCAATAGCAGCGCAAATGCTATTAAGTGGTATTACAAAGGATTTTGGCGTGCAAGTGTGCGTGCTAAATGCAGTTGCACATTTAGAAGTTTTAAGCGCAGTGGGTGGAGATTTACAAGGCTTTAAAAGGACAATAAAACTAGCATTTGGAAATAAAATTTTTGCAACATTTGATTTAGCTAGAAGTGTGATTATGCTTTTACAAAAGCGGAATCTTAAAATTACTAGTGCAGAGAGTTGCACAGGAGGGCTAATTGCTACTACACTAACACGCAAAAGCGGTGCAAGTGCAGTCTTTGATGGAGCTGTAATTAGCTATGCAAATGCAATGAAAGAGGCTTGGCTAGGCGTAAGCACTGAAAATTTGACACATTTTGGCGCAGTAAGCGAAGTGGTGGTGCGTGATATGCTTGATGGCGCATTAAAACTCTCTAGGGCAGATTTTGCACTTGCAACAAGCGGAATTGCAGGACCAAGCGGCGGGAGCGTGCATAAGCCTGTTGGCATTGTGTACATTGGAGCAAAAAGCATTAAGGGGAAGGAAATCATTGAACGCTTGCAGTTTAAGGGCGATAGAAACTTTATCCAAGAGCAAGCAGCGTTGTATGCGTATATTCTGTTTTTAAGGATTTTTTTTGAAATCTATTGACTTTTGTGCTATGAACCTATATAATTGCACTTCCTTTTTCAAGACCCGCTAGCTCAGTTGGTAGAGCAATTCCCTTTTAAGGAATGGGCCGTTGGTTCGAATCCAACGCGGGTCACCACTCAAATAAAAGTGGCTCCTTCATCTAGCGGTTAGGATACCACCCTTTCACGGTGGCTACAGGGGTTCGAGTCCCCTAGGAGTCACCACTTTTATTACTTCCTTGATATTAGGTCGCTTAGCTCAGTTGGTAGAGCGCCACCCTTACAAGGTGGATGTCATAAGTTCGAGTCTTATAGCGACCACCACTGGAGCGGTAGTTCAGCTGGTTAGAATACCTGCCTGTCACGCAGGGGGTCGCGGGTTCGAGCCCCGTCCGCTCCGCCAGAGATTTAAAACTACAAACCACATACCACCATTTTTAATGCAAGCATAAGAGTCTTTAAAAATTTTAGAATCTTAAAAATTCTTTTTTGCTAGAATAAGGCAAATCTCTACACAAAGGCAATATCGTGCAAACAAAAGATAAAGAAATTCTACAAAGCTCTAAAAAAATCGCCATTTTAGGTTTATCTCCTGACATTCAAAAAGCTAGCAACAAAGTCGCTAAATACTTGCAAGATAAAGGCTATGTTATCCTTCCTATTTACCCAAAAGGTGGTGAGATTTTAGGAGTTAAGGCCTACACTAGCTTGCAAGATGCTTTCAAGCAAGAAGCAGACATTGATCTCTTAAATGTTTTTAGAAAAAGTGAAGCACTTTTAGAAGTTGCACAAGAAGTTTTAAGCCTTCCCTATCTCCCAAAATGCGTGTGGGTGCAATTAGGCTTAAGCAGCAAAGAAGCTAAAAGCTTACTAGAAAATGCGGGAATTGTGTATTTTGAAAATGCCTGCATTAAAATTGAACACCAAAGGATTTTTAATGATTCCCATCTCTAAGATTATGGATGCTAAAGCCCGCTTAAGTGGAATCGTGCAACACACTAAGCTTGCCTTTGCTCCAAAACTTAGTCAGCTTAGTGGCGCAAAGGTTTATGTCAAACAAGAAAATCTGCAAAACACAGGCTCTTTTAAACTGCGCGGCGCATTTAATAAAATTGCTTCTCTAACCCAAAAAGAGCGCGAAAAAGGCGTCATTACTGCAAGCGCAGGAAACCACGCACAAGGCGTTGCTTATAGTGCAAAACATTTTGGAATCAAAAGTGTAATTGTGATGCCAGAAGCCACACCACTGCTTAAAGTTATGGGCGTTAAAGAGCTTGGAGCAGAAGCAATTTTGAAAGGGAACAATTATGATGAAGCCTATTCTTACACGCTAGAATATGCCAAAAAGCACGCTTTGCAGTTTATCCATCCTTTTGCTGATGATGCAGTCATTGCTGGGCAAGGCACAATTGCCCTAGAAATGATAGAGGATTTAAACAACTTGAATACTATTGTTGTGCCAATTGGCGGAGGCGGGCTAATTGCAGGCATTGCAGCAGTCTATAAGCAAATGTTGCCCAATGTGCGCATTATTGGCGTTGTTGCAGAAGGTGCGCCGGGAATGTATCACTCCTTTTACAAAAAAGAAATCCAAACTACAGCCTCTGTGCGCACAATTGCTGATGGAATCGCTGTTAGAGATGTTAATCCCACAAACTTCTCATACATTTTAGAATCTGTTGATGCAATCGTTAAAGTTGATGATGAAGAGATTGCTAATGCAATTTTATATTTACTTGAAAATCAAAAATTAGTCGTAGAAGGTGCTGGCGCAAGTGTTGTTGCTGCACTTTTGCACCATAAAATAGATTTTAAAGAGGGAGAAACTTTAGGATTAGTCTTAAGTGGTGGAAACATTGATGTTACAATGCTTGGCAATATCATTGAAAAAGGTTTAGTGCGCTCTCACCGCAAAATGCGATTTTGTGTAACGCTCATTGATAAGCCCGGAAGCTTACAAGAGCTTAGCAACTTGCTCTCAAAACTTGGAGCAAACATCGTAAAGATTGACTTTGACCGCACCTCAACTTCGCTTGCCTTTGGCGATGCAAATGTAATAGTAAGCCTTGAAACAAAAGGGCAAGAGCATCAAGCCCAAATTCGTGCACAACTCCAAGCAAATGGCTATGCCTTTGTAGAGATTTAATGGAATCAAAAATTCGCATTTATACTTTGCTTATCGCTTTACTTCTTGCAAGCTTAAGCGCACTTTTGTGGCTTTTAAACACACTTAGTATTAGTTATGATGAGGCGCAAATTTTCTTTAAAACCCCGCATTTTGCAAATTTTGCACATTTTTCTAGCCGCTTAAGCACTAGAATTTTTGGACAAAACGATTTTGCCTTGCGTTTGCCGTTTTTACTTTTGCATTTTTGCAACACACTTTTGATGTTTTACCTCTCTAAAGTTTTCCTAAAACGCCAAAGCGATGCACTTTTTTCTGCATTACTCTTTTGTTTGCTTCCGGGTGTAAATGCTGCTGCTTTGCTTGTTTCTAATGCAGGCATTGTGATATTTTTCACACTTTTATTTTGCATTATCGTGCAAAAAACAAATCAGATTCCTTATCTCTTGCTCATACTCCTAGCCTTTATTGATACAAGCTTTGCGTTGCTGTTTTTAGCATTAGTCTTCTATGCGATGACGCAAAAAAAGACAAAATTGCTTTTGGTTTCTTTGATTTTATTTGCGCTTAATATGTATCTTTTTGGGCTTAGTATTAGAGGGCATCCAAAAGGTTATTTCTTAGATGCAAATGGGCATTTAATGCTAATTTTCTCTCCGCTTGTCTATTTATATTTTCTCTACACACTCTATCGCTATTTTAATGCAAAAACAAAGCCTTTAATGTGGTATATCGCTTTTTGTGCGTTAATATTTGTTTGGCTTTTATCCTTGCGCCAAAGAGTGCAAATTGAACAATTTGCCCCCTTTTTATTGCTTGGGATTCCTTTAATGACAAGCCTTTATTTCTCCGGATTGCGCGTGCGATTGCCACAATTTCGCACAAGATACAAAATCCCATTTTTAGCTACTTTTATTGTGCTCTTAGCCGTGAATGCAACATTATTTTTATCCAAACCGCTTTTTGTGTTTATCCCAGATACCAATGAACACTTTGCATACCGCCACTTTATTGCCAAAGAGCTTGCAATTGCATTGCATAAAAAAGGCATAAAATCTGTAAAAACAGATAAAAACTTGCAATTACGCTTAAAATTTTATGGAATCCAAGAAGGTGGCGCACAACTTTATGATTCTCCAAAAAGCGGTGCAAAAAAGATTCCTATTCTTTATTATGGCAAAACCATCACCACCTTTTATCTCAAATGACACGCCACGCCTTTAGCCTTTTTAAAACACTTCTAATGCTAGCAATCCTTAGCATTTTTGCAACTTTAGGCTATTTTTGGATTCCATCTTCTAAGCTCCACCTAGCGCAAAATCAAATTATTTCTGACTTAAACTACACGCGCTTTTTAAGTCTAAATAGTGCCAAGCACATCACCCAAAGTGCCTTTTGTCAAAGTGATAATTGCGCACAAGAGCGCACACGCTGGAGTGAGAGTTTATGGCGCATACAATTTTCCCTTTTGCAAGATATTGGCTATGCGTATTATATTTTTAGTGATTCTGCACGCTCTGTGCGCACTAAAAACTTTGATGACCGCCCACGCGATAGACAAGAGATTGCTAGAGATTTACTAGATAATAAATATTTAAATGTCTATAATAGCGATAATTCAAAGTTTGCAAACCCTTTAAGAAATGGTGATTTAGCCATCACCCAACGCTATGGAATCCAAAATGTTAAAATCTCTGGCGGCTGTGGAGAAGGATACAAGGCTAGGATTTTATTTGATGCAAAAGGATTCCTACTTTGTAAAAAACCTTATGAAAAGCCTACAATCCCAAATGGAAATGTGTTTTTAGGGCTCTTTAATAAAAGTGGAGAGAGTGTAAAAATCTGTATTTTGCCAAGCGGTTTTATCCAAAAATGCTAATTTTAATGTTTTTGTGTTACAATTAGAATTTTTAAGGGTGTTACTATAAAAATAAGACAGAGTTTAGCAAAAAAACATTTTGGACAAAACTTCTTAAATGACGAAAATGTCTTAAATGCGATCATCCAATCCATTCCCAAAATGGAACAAAACATTGAACTTATAGAAATTGGGGCTGGCTTAGGTGATCTCACAAATAAGCTATTAAGCTTAGGGAATATCACTGCTTATGAGGTTGATAAAGAATTATTTCCTTATTTACAAGAGCGTTTTAAAAGCGCATTAGAATATGGGCATTTAAGCCTTCAGATGGGCGATGTATTAGAAGTTTGGAAGGGTGAGAGTCTGCGCAAAGGGAGCTATTTTCTTGTGTCAAACTTACCCTACTACATTGCAACTTTACTTGTGATAAAGACTATTAAAGACCCATTATCTAAAGGCTGTGTTGTAATGACACAAAAAGAAGTTGCACAAAAATTTTGCGCACAACACAAAGAAAGCAACTTTAGTGCATTGAGTGTTCTTGCACAAAGCGTGGGAAAAGCAACATTGCTCTTTGATGTGCTTCCTACTGCTTTTGTGCCATCGCCTAAGGTTATTTCATCAGTGTTTTTGCTCCAAAAGGTAGCAAATCCACCTAGTTTTAAGGATTTAGAACATTTAGAAGCGTTATTAAAAGTTGCCTTTAGCACACCTAGAAAAACGCTTCTAAATAATCTAAGTAAAGCCTATCCTAAACAAACTATTACGGAGGCTTTAGAATCCTTGCAAATTATGCCTAGCAAACGACCTCACGAGATTGATACCCAAGACTATCACCGACTTTTGAAAATTTTATAAAAGGCGGAAAAATGGAAGAACAAACTAATCCAAACACACAACCAAATAAAGAAAATCGCGATCCAAACAAGCGTCGTTTTAGACCGCGTAAAGATAAAATGGAATCCCAAAAAATAGATTCCACAAAAGAAGGAGAGAATGGGCAAAAGTTACAAAATCGCAACCGCTACAATCGCTTCAAAGGCGATAAAAATAGCATAAACACACGCGAAAATCGCCAATACAACAAAAACTTTGCAAGCGCAACTACTCAAGCTTCAAACCTTGAGCTTAGAAAAGTCGTGGAGTTAAACGCAAAAATTCACGAAGATGCACTCACGCCGCATTCTAAGATAGAATTTAATCCAAATGGCAAGGTGCGTATCACGCCAATTGGCGGTTTGGGCGAAATTGGCGGAAATATGACGATTATGGAGACGCAAAATACTGCCATCATCATTGATGCAGGAATGAGCTTCCCTGATGAGAGTATGCACGGCGTGGATATTTTAGTGCCAGATTTTAGTTATTTAGAGGTTATTAAAGATAAAATTGTAGGTGTTATCATCACGCACGCCCACGAAGACCACATTGGCGCAATGCCCTATTTGTTTAAAAAATACCAATTCCCCATCTATGGTACAGCCCTGCCGCTAGGGCTTATAGGCTCTAAATTTGATGAACACGGGCTGAAAAAATTCCGCTCACTCTTTCGTCCTGTTGAAAAACGCAAGCCTATAAGAATTGGAGATTTTGAAATTGAGTGGATTCATATCACGCATTCCATCGTGGATTCTAGTGCCTTAGCAATTAAGACAGAGGCAGGGCTGATTTTCCACACAGGCGATTTTAAGATTGACCACACGCCAATTGATGGCTACCCAACGGATTTAAACAGAATCGCACATTATGGAGAGCAAGGCGTGCTATTGCTCTTAAGCGATTCTACAAATTCACACAAACCCGGCTACACTCCTAGTGAAGCAAGCGTTGGACCAGCTTTTGATTTACTCTTTTCGCGCGCAAAAGGGCGTGTGATTATGAGCACCTTTAGCTCTAATATCCATCGCGTATATCAAGCAATCCAACACGGCATTAAATATAAGCGTAAAGTTGCAGTTATTGGGCGTTCAATGGAAAAAAACCTAGAAATTGCTAGGACTTTAGGCTACATTGAACTTCCACAAAATATTTTCATTGAAGCACACGAAGTGGCAAAATACGGAGATGAAGAGGTGTTAATTGTTACCACAGGCTCACAAGGCGAAACGATGAGCGCACTTTATCGTATGGCAACAGATGAACACCGCCACATTAAGATTAAACCAACAGATACAATCATTCTTTCAGCAAAAGCGATTCCGGGTAATGAAAGCTCTGTATCAACTATTTTAAACTTTCTAAACAAAGCAGGGGCTAGGGTGTATTACCAAGACTTTAGCGAGATTCACACAAGCGGACACGCAGCCCAAGAAGAGCAAAAGCTAATGCTTCGCCTTGTTAAGCCTAAGTTTTTCTTGCCTGTGCATGGGGAGTATAATCACATCTTAAAGCACAAGGAAACGGCAATTTCTTGCGGTGTAGATGAGCGCAATATTTTTTTAATGGAAGATGGAGATCAAGTAGAGATTGCGCATAACTATTTACGCAAGGTAAGGAGCGTAAAAACTGGAAAAACTTACATTGATAATCAAGCTAATACCACCATTGCTAATGATGTGATTTTAGAGCGACAAGATTTAGCAGAAAATGGAATCTTAATCGTGTCTGTGGAGTTGAATAAAGAAAAAAATTCCGTCATTGGAAAACCGCGCATTCAAACAATGGGAATCATTGCAAACAAAGAAACGCAAGCTTTCAACAAAGAAATTGAAGAGTTTTTCACACTTTTTAGTAAAAATTGCAAAAAAGAGCTTTACAACAGCCAAAAAGCAATGGAAAATGAACTCAGAAATGCCTTAAGAAAACTAATGTTTAAAAAGACTAAGAAATATCCCACAATCATTCCTATGATTACGCTTGTTTAGCCCATTGTGGGCTCAGACAATCGTTGCAGTAATTATTGAACTCCTAGAGTCCAACATAAGGCTTTATGATCTAAAATAGAACCCCCCTCCCTCCCAGAAATACATTTCATTTGTAAAATTATCCAATGAAAAACTCTAGATTTTATTTCTAGCATTTGTAACCTTAAGAATTCTGCTATTGATAACACATAAAAAGAAACGCAATGTATTTTTCACTAAGATATTTATAAAATTGTATATTATTGAAACATACTATGGGATATTTGTATATTATTGAAACATTTTTATTTTATTTGTTGAATAGAAATCTGATTCTTTATTTACAATGCATATAACTTTATGATACTTTTAAAATAAAAACTCAAGTCCTTATCTATGCGTATTTATTTTACAAAACCTGCAAAAAACTTTAACGAAGCTTTGCCTTTAGGCAACGGACGCTTAGGTGTTATGGTTTATGGATTGGGAGTGTATGGTCTTAATGAATCCACACTTTATTCTGGCAAGCCCCTTATTGATGAAAATCCTAACGATGAAATGTTAATGCCTATGGGATTTATCAAAGATGGTCTTTATGCATATAGAGGCAAGGAAAGTAGATGTGGTAAGCTGTTTAAAGAAAAGCTAGCTGAGGTTAAAAAGCTGATTTTAGAAGAGAAATATTCCCTAGCAAACACTTTTGCTAATGAATGGTTACAAGGGGGATTTTCTGGTAGTTTTATGCCTTTTGGTCTGTTGCGTTTTGATTTTGTTGAAAGTGTAGGAGATTATTATAGAGAGCTTGATTTATTAAAATTCGCACATAAAGAACATTTTATGCTGGGTGAAAATGCAGTTTCTCTAGTAAGTATTATGGGAGAAAATGGCTTAGAATTAGAGCTTAGTGCTTCAAAGGGCATAGATTTTAGCCTCTCTTTTGAAGGAGAATTGCTTGCCACAAGTTTTTATAAAGAAGGTTATTTTGTAGCTTATGGTAAATGTCCCTCCTATGCTTCACCTTATAGAGAAGAGGAGGCAATTATTTTTGAAGAGGGGGAGGGGATAGGATTTTTAGGAGGCGTTAAGATCCAACAGATCAATGGAGATCTTGAAATAAAAAGTGTTGCTTTGAGTTTTAAAAACACCACTGCGCTCAAGCTTACTTTAAATATTGTTTCGGGTTTTTTAGGTTTTGATACTAAGCCAATCAGCGATGGAAGGAGCTTGTTTAATCTTTTTAAAAAAAACTTTTAACAAAGAAAACAAAAGATTAAATCCTTTTCCTCATTTTTTGAAATTCAATCAAGACAAAAATTATTTTTCTTCGCAAAAAGAGCTAAATTTACAAGAGAAAATCGCCTTATTATTCCATTATGGAATCTATTTACATTGTGCTAGCTCAAACAAAACCCAACCTTCAAATTTACAGGGGATTTGGAGTGATAGCATAATGAGTGCTTGGTCAAGCAATTACACAACAAATATTAATTTGCAAATGAATTATTGGATTGCCCCCTTTTTAGGGATAGATGATACGATAGAGCCCTTATTGCATTTATGTGAAGAGCTTAGTGTTACAGGTGCTTTAGTGGCAAAAGAACTTTATGGAGCTAGGGGTTGGTGCTTACATCACAATAGTGATTTATACCGCCACGCTTATCCTACAGGAAATGGGGCGCAGCATACACTTTGGTGCTTGGGCTCGGCTTGGTTGGTTTTAACACTCCAGCATTATTTAGATTTCAATCCTCTATCCCCTCTTAAAGAAAGGATACAAGCCCTTTTGCTCCCTTGCTCCCTTTTTTATGTTGATGTTGTAACTAAGCTTGATGATGGCAAATATCACACTCTGCCTTCAAGCTCACCTGAGAATTCCTTTAAAGATCCAAAAACAGGACAAAGGGCGGCTTTGAGTAAAAGTTCTGCTTTAGACATTTCTTTGCTCAAAGAGCTTTTTAGTCGCACGCTGAATAAACTATCTAAACAACATCCCAATTATAAAGAAATCCAAGAAATCTTTGAAAATTTAGCCCCCCATCAAATTAATAAAAAGGGTGAAATTGCAGAATGGTATGCAGAGAATTTGTTAGATTTTGAACCTAAGCATCGGCATTTATCCCAGCTTTATGATTTATATCCGGGAAGTTCATTTTATAAGGATGAACTGCTTTTAAAGGCTACTATTAAAAGTTTAAAAAATAGGGGCACAGAAGGGACGGGCTGGTCTTTAGTTTGGAAAATAGCCATTTATGCGCGCCTTAAAGATGCTAAAAAGGTTAAAATACTGCTTAAAAAACTCTGTAAGAACGCTAAAGATACTCCAAGCCCCTTCCATCATCTTAAACACAACAAGGAAATTGATTTTGTCAATGGTGGCGGTCTCTATAAAAACTTTCTTCTTGCTCATCCACCCTTTCAAATTGATGCTTCATTGGGGATTAGCGCTGCTTTAATAGAGCTTTTTATGCAAAGCCACTTGGATTATATTGAAATTTTGCCCTGTTATTTTGAAGAGCTTGGTGAGGGTAAATTAGCAAATTTGCGTTTAAGAGGAGGCATTAGCTTTGCCTTAAGCTTTCAACCAAAAGGTTTTGATCTAGAGCTTAAGGCAGATTTTACGCAGGAAAGAATTTTTTGCTACCACGGAATCGTTAAACGCTTTACTCTCACACCAACAACATTAAAACTCACACAAAAGGATTTTGATGAAAATTTTTGACACTCTCAACACTTTTATGTTAGAAAAGGTTAAACCTTTAGCATTGCGCTTTGAAAACCAACCCCATATTGTTGCCATTAAAAATGGCTTCATTGTGCTTTTGCCTTTTTTAATCATAGGTTCTTTTATGATGATATTATTGATTCCGCCTTATCCTGAAAACACCACAAGTAGCTTTGGACAAGCTTGGCTAACTCTAGCAAAAGAGCTATCTGAACCTTTATGGCGCGTCTTTCAAATGAGCTTTAATGCAATCTCTCTTTTTGCTTGTGCAAGCATTAGTTTTTATCTTGCTAAAGAATATAAAATGACGCCTTTGCATACGGCAGTGCTTTCTATGATGGCTTTTTTGTTGCTTTGTATGCCCTATCAAAATTCAACTGCTGATATCACTTATTTTGGTGGCAAGGGCTTGTTTGTTGCTATTTTTATTGCCTTCTATGTGACAGAACTTAAACGCTTTATTTTAAGGCATAATTTAAGTATTAAAATGCCTAAAGAAATCCCAGAAGCAGTCGCCCAAAGTTTTAACACGCTTATCCCCATACTAGCTGTTTTGTTAACTCTCTATCCTTTTGCATTATTAATAGAGCATTATTTTCAAGCCTCTGTGCCAATTGTTTTTGAACAATTTTTAGCCCCTGTGGTGCAAGCTAGTGATTCCTTATACACGCTTTTAATACTCACCGCTATTATTCATATTCTGTGGTTTTTTGGAATCAATGGAGCCTTGATTTTTATACAACTTTGGACACCCTTTTTGCTTGTCAATTTAGGAGCGAATTTAGAAGCGTTTCAAGCAGGAGAGCCTTTGCCCTTTACTATAACAAATGGCTTTTGGGATTTTTATGTAACACACGGAGGAAGTGGAGGACTTATCTCCTTGTGCATTTTGCTTGTATTATTTTCAAAATCTAAACTTTGTAAAAATATCGGCAGAGTAGGTATGGTGCCAATATGCTTTTCCATAGCTGAGCCCATCATTTATGGATTACCTATTTTGTTAAATCCCATCTTTTTGGTTCCTTTGCTTTTAGCGCCCCTTACTAATAGTGTCTTAGCCTATTTTGCGCATTTGCTTGATTTAGTTCCTGCAATGGTGATTTTAGTGCCTTGGACTACCCCTGCCCCCATAGGTGCTTACATAGCATCAGGAGGAAGCGTTAGTGCCGCACTGCTTTCTATATTATTAATTATCATTGATGCCTTGATTTATTATCCTTTCTTTAAGCTTTATGATAAAATCTGCCAAGAAAAAGAGAGAAAAGATTAATCAAATCTTAGAATTGGAGAGAATCTACCCAGCAAGTGGTTATTATAAGGGTAAGCTCATCTCCTAAACTCTTAGCACTAGACCCATTGCTGTCACTTGATTTTACTCTAAGCCTAGAATGGGTTAATTGCTTCTATACAATTGCGACAATTTCCAATGAACAAGCCTTCCCTGTTGGAATTTTGTGGAGGTTGTTTTTGCGAGCTTTTTAAGTTGTTGCAAAGCTTGTGCATAATCACCATACGCCCACCAATCCTTAAGAGAAGATTTATGAGTAAATTTGACGCGTTTTAGTCAAGATTTTTACATCTTACAGCACTTAAGAGCAATAGAAATAAATGTGCTTGTGTCTATGAGAGATTCCATAGCAGAAAGTGAGGATAGGCGCAATAATGGACTTTTGCCTCTACTAGAGTTAATCAATGGATCAGCGGGCGTTGCGTATGGTAAATTGGAATCCTTTTACCATACTAACACTTCCTTTTTAATTTTATTTAGCGCATCAATTGCATCTTTTAAACGCGAAACTTCATTATCAATCTGCTGGAGATTCCACGCCCCAAGCCCCTCTGGAGCGTCTTGTGCGCCACGCTTTATCATAACATAATCCACAAAAGAAATTTTTGCCAACTTCAAAAGAAGTTGAATCTCTGCTTGCGCCTCTTCAATCTCGCGCAAAATTCCATCAATGCGTTCAAACATACCTGTATCCTTCAAATCATTTTCCTGCGTATTTTAGCATTTTTTAGCTTTTTCACGCCCTAAAGATTTTCAACTATGGAATCCAAAGTATGCACTAAGGAAAAATGCAATATAATCGCTAATCTTACATTTTACTTAAACAAGGTGTTTCTATGGCGTTAAAAGTATTCTATGATAAAGATTGTGATTTAGGGCTTATTCAAAAGAAAAAAGTAGCCATTATTGGCTTTGGTTCTCAAGGACACGCACACGCAGAAAATTTACGCGATTCTGGTGTTGAAGTGGTCATCGGGCTTTATAAAGGTGGTAAAAGCTGGAATAAGGCTGAAGCAAAAAACTTTAAAGTTTTAGAAGTGAGTGAAGCAACAAAATGGGCAGACTTAATTATGATTCTAATCCCTGATGAACTCCAAGCTGATGTATTCAAACGCGATATTGCACCTTATCTAGCAGAGGATAAAATCATCGCCTTTGGGCACGGGTTTAACATTCACTTTGGGCAAATTGTAGCACCAAAGGGTGTGGGTGTGATAATGGTAGCACCAAAAGCCCCGGGGCACACGGTTAGAAGCGAGTTTGTAAGGGGGGGTGGAATCCCTGATTTAATTGCAGTAGAGCAGGACACGAGCAAAGGCGATGCAAGGGCAATTGCGTTAAGCTATGCAAGTGCCATTGGTGGTGGACGCAGCGGAATCATTGAAACCACTTTTAAAGATGAAACAGAAACCGATTTGTTTGGCGAACAAGCAGTGCTTTGTGGTGGTGTAAGCAGTCTTGTAAAAGCGGGATTTGAAACACTAGTAGAAGCAGGATACCCTGAAGAAATGGCGTATTTTGAGTGCTTGCACGAGCTAAAACTGATTGTGGATTTGATGTATCAAGGTGGGCTTGCAGATATGCGCTATTCTATTTCAAATACAGCAGAATACGGCGATATGGTAAGCGGACCACGCGTCATAAATGCAGAATCCAAAAAGGCTATGCAGGCAATTTTAAAAGACATTCAAGAGGGGTGTTTTGCAAAAGATTTTATTTTAGAGCGTAAAGCAGGCTATGCAAGAATGAATGCAGAGCGTAAAAACCTAGCAAACCACCCCATTGAAAAAGTTGGCGAACGCTTAAGGGCGATGATGCCTTGGATTGGCACTGGCAAACTAATCAACAAAGACAAAAACTAGCAATAGCACACAAAAGCATAAAAGCCTTTTGTGGGATTGCAACACATTTTTGATATGAGTCTGATTTTCTAGTTTGTTAATATTTGTAACGCTTTTATAAAATAAAAATCTTGTTTAACTTTCATTTACTTTTTTAATGATTATTAAAGAATAAACTTTATAGATTTGTTTGCATAATCATAATTATTTTAAGGGTTTGTTTTAACTCTTAGTTTGGGAGGAGAATACGATGCTAGGCGTTTCATCTAAAAACTTAGTTGGAGTAGAGTCAGTTATGTCTAATACAATCTATTCTGCTATGCACACAAACTTCACACAAGGTCATTCTAAAGATAACATAGAAATAAGCGCAATAAAAACAAGTAGTAAAAGTGCTTATAACAACAATGTCTATTTCAGAGATCCTTTAAGTAATGCCTATGTGCAAGTAGGTTTAAGTGATGCAAACCTAAGTAAATTACAATGTTTTTGGAAGAGATTCCATTAAACAAGACAATAATGGCAATGTATTATTAAAGGGTGAAGCAGAGAAGTTTGTTGGTGGTTGGTTTGGTGATATTGCTTATAAGAGAGGCTATGGCCAAGCTGATGCTAATCAAGATGGGCATTTAAATAATGAAGAAAAACAACAACTAACTGCTGGATACGGGCTTGGTGCTATATTACAAGGCAACACAATAAAGCCTGGAGAATTCATCACCTATGCTAAGGTAAGTGAGTTTGGCGATGGAGATGTATCAAAACTTGCAAGCTCCATAGAAGAAGCATTAAATAATGCTTTAGAAGAGGATAACAATGCTGATGGGAGGATTGCGGTCAATGAAAAAATGACACTAGAGGATGTGAGAAAATATTTAAGCGATTTACTCTCTAGTGGAAGTGAAAATGGTGGCTATGTCCCTCCAAGTTGTGATGATTTTTTTGGCTTCCTAAAAGAAATGGACAAGAGCAATAAAGAAATGATAAAAAAGAACTTGAAAAAGCAGGTATAGACACAAAAGACATAAGCGCAGATATGTCAGCAAAAGAAATATTGCAAAAACTTATAGAAGACAAAGGAGGTGTTAAAGACTCTTTAGAGAATAAAGAATCTTTAGAAACAAAATCCCAAGCACAAG
>NZ_JALEIK010000014.1 GCF_022770205.1 Helicobacter sp.
CAAATCAATGAAGCCATTGCACAATTAGAATCTGTAACACAAGATAATGTAAGTGTTGCAAACCATACAAGTGATATTTCTACAAATGTCAATAAGATTGCTGATGATATTTTAGGAGATGTGAATAAGAAGAAGTTTTAAGATTCCTTAAAACCATAAATTATCTAATAATCGCACGCCTTCTATGCGTGCTACAATTAGCACTAAGGTGGAATCCTTTTTGATTTCTAGCAATTCTTTTAACTCCCTATTGACAATTACTAGATATTCTACTTCTATGCCTTGTAAAATTTCTAAGGCGATTTTTTTTAATGTTTTAGACTCTATAACTCCCTGCATTATCGCATTTGTGATTGCATTTAATGCGCTAGAGATTTTTAAGGCTTCTTTTTTACCATTTGCGCTTAAATACGCATTGCGCGAACTGAGTGCTAATCCTTCTTGTGTGCGAACAATTGGGCAAGGCACAATGGTAATGGGCAAAAACAAGTCCTCTACCATTTTTTGAATGATTAAGAGTTGTTGTGCATCTTTTTGTCCAAAAAATGCTTTTGTGGGTTGTGTGAGATTAAAGAGTTTTAACACCACTTGTAGCACGCCATTAAAATGCCCCGGACGCATTTTTCCTTCTAGCACATTTGCTAGAGTTTTTGGGGCATTAAAGGTGGTTTGTAAGGTGGAATCCAAGGGATACATTTCTGTAATCTCAGGCATAAAGACAAGTTCAACACCTGCTTCTTGGCAGGTTTTTAAATCTTCTTTTTGTTTTCTAGGATATTTGTCAAAGTCTTCGTTAGGGGAGAATTGTGTGGGATTGACAAAAATAGACACGATTGTGTAATCGCATTGCTCTTTACTTTGTGTGATAAGGGATAAATGTCCATTATGCAATGCGCCCATTGTAGGAACTAAACCTAGAGTTTTATTGGGATTTTCAGCTTTAAGCTTTGCAATGTGGTAGCGTAGTTGTTGTGTGGTCGTAAAGATTAGCATTTGCGATTCCTTATTTGTGTTTGCAAGAAAGCTTGAATTATGCGCATATAAAGTTAAAAAATAAATAAAACAATATAAATATGTTAGAATGCGCCAAAATCAATAAGGGGTTGTATGCAGGGATTAAAAGACTTAATAAAGATTTCAGATGCGGATTATCTTAGCATTTATGAAAGAGTGATTTTATCGCAGACAAATGAGGGTGAAGAGATTTTAGTGCCTTATATGCCAATGGGAAATTTTGCCTTTGAAGCAGCGATTAATGAGCGAAAATGCTTAGTGTATGATGATAATCCACTCATTAAGATTAACTTTGAATCGGAGTTTTTTTATCCTACTTTTTCAGGGATTAGGAATCGTCTAGCTGAGATTAAAATCACACGCAATTATTCAGATTGTGGCGTGAAGCAGTTTTTGGATTCCAAAACTTATGATGAAGTGATGAGCGTTAGAGAGTTTTTGGATTCTGCATCTAGGGATTTTGTGAACTTATGGATTAAGCGTTTGGTTTCTGAAGCATTAAAAATGCCACAAATTGTAGATAATACAATCTCTGCCCCCAAATATTTTGACATAAGAGAACTTGCCTTACACACATATAAGGCTGTGCTATCTAATATTGATCCGATGAAAATTTTAATTTTACATTATTATGTGCCAAGTTTCTTTGACAATGAAAGTGCAGTAGATGCTGTGCTAAATGGAAGAAAAGTTAAAATGGCATATTATGCACCTTATGTGTTGAATCCAGAAATTTATTTTGAAAAACATTTGCTTAAGATGTGGTTTTCAGGCATTACTAAAGAGCGTTTAAATGCTGCGCAAGTTAGTAGTGCAGAATGTGAGAATCGTGAAAAAAAGGACTTTTTGTCTTTGCATAAAAAGCTAGAAAGTGGAGGAATGATTTTTGTGGAGAAGGCAAAAGATTATAGCTTAGATGGGTTTTTTAAGCTTGCTTTGTTTTACGGATATGAAAATCTCAAAGCATTCTGCGATACAAAGGGCAATGCGATTTATTTGCTCCGCAAACTTGGGGCTTAAGTTTTAGTTAAATGTTAAATGCTATAATTGCAACTCTTTTTTTATAAAAAGGCTCGATAGCTCAGTCGGTAGAGCAGGAGACTGAAAATCTCCGTGTCGGTGGTTCGATTCCGCCTCGAGCCACCATTGAAACTTTTAAATCTACAAAATTTTATAAAATCCCTTAAATACCGCTACTTAATGATTCTTTTTATGTTGTCTGCAAGAGTAATGCGTATGTGTGATGCGCTCAAGTTAAGGCAATCAGAGCAGAAATAAATTTTGCGAATATTTTACAAATGCTATACAGAATAGACACATAACTAAGCCATACTTGCAAAAAATCTTTTGAAATAAGGATAAGAATGGAAGCAGTAAAAAGAATCGTGATAAAGGGGATTGGAATCTTTTTTCTAGGGGCGTTAGCGTTGTATGGAATTGATGAGAGTTTGATCCAATCTGCGCAAAAAGAAGGTAGAGTAAATTCTTTAGGGATGCCTGATGCGTGGGCAAATTGGAAAGAAACTTGGGAAGATTTAAAAAGCTTATATGGGATAGAGCATAGCGACACAGATATGAGTTCAGCCCAAGAGATTGCGAAGTTTAAAGCGGAGAGAAAAAATGCAAGTGGGGATATAGGAGATGTTGGAATCTCTTTTGGTGATGTTGCGATTAAGCAAGGTGTTACGCAACCTTTTAAAACAAGTTATTGGGAGCAGATTCCACAATGGGCAAAGGATAAAGAATGGGCATTGGATAGTGGCATACACAGGGACGATTGCCTTTATTGTGAATAAGGAAGTGGTGAAAAATCCCCCTAAAAGTTGGCAGGAGTTATTACAAAGCAATTATAAGGTAACTGTTGGTGATGTGAGCGTGGCGGCTATGGCAATTAATGGTGTCTTAGCAGCAAATTATTCCTTAGGTGGAGATGAGAGTGATTTAACACCTGCGCTTGATTATTTTGCAGAAATTGCAAAGCAAGGCAGACTAGTAACAAGTGATGTGTCTTTATTAAATCTTGAAAAAGGTGAAATAGAGATTGGAATCATTTGGGATTTTTTAGGCTTAGGATATAGAGAAAAGATTGGAAAAAGTCGCTATGATGTGTTTATTCCAAGCGATGGAAGTATTACTTCAGGCTATGCAACGATTATTAATAAGTATGCAAAACACCCTAATGCTGCAAAACTCGCTAGAGAATTTATCCTATCAGATAAAGGGCAAATCAATCTTGCAAAAGGCTATGCAAGACCTATAAGGGCGGATTTTTTAAGCTTGCCTGAAGATGTAAAAGATAATCTTTTACCAAGTGAGCAATATCAAAACGCAAAGCCTATAAAAGATCAAAAAATCTGGGAAAAAACTTCTAAAAAACTTCCAGCACTTTGGCAGGAAAAAGTTATTGTTAATATGAAGTAAAGGAGAAGTGATGAGAAAAATTTTATGTTTCTTATGTTTATACAGTGCTTTATTTGCCACAAATGCGTATGAAGCAAAGCTTGCGGGGCATATTGTTATCCCTGCGGAAAATTTTATTGACGCCCCTAAAGATGCGCCTACTTTTTTACAAAGCACGGGGAAGTTTTTACGCACAACAAGAAATGAAAATCTAGGAGCTTTTGATGCAAATTATGTGGAGGAAGAAACGCCTAATGCTTTTAAGATTCCTTTTAAAAAACAAGCATTGCAAGGGCATAGTGGGATTAAATTTGCAGAGGATAAGAGCTATTGGCTTTTAAGCGATAATGGCTTAGGCACTAAGAAAAATTCTGCGGATTCTATGGTGTTTATCCATCAGTATCAATTTGATTTTAATAAGGGAGATTATAAACATCTTAAAACCCTATTTTTTAATGATAAAAATAAAAAATTTCCCTATCTTATCAACCTTGAAGGCACAACAAGCAGATATTTAACAGGGGCGGATATAGATCCTGAGAGCTTTCAAATCATCGGTAAGAGTTTTTGGGTAGGAGATGAGTTTGGACCATTTTTGTTAGAATTTGACGAGAAAGGCACTTTAAAGGAAGTGTTTGATGTGAGTTTAAACGGAGAGCCTATTTTATCGCCTGATAATCCTTCTTTACAGCTTTCAAATCCAGATAAAGTGGAAAATAAAGCTAACATTAAACGCTCTAAAGGCTTTGAAGCAATGGCAAGCTCTAAGGATAAAACCAAACTCTATCCTATGCTAGAATATGCGATGTTTAAAAACGGAGAGTATGAAAATAATGGGGGTAAAAATTTCCTAAGAATCTTAGAGTTTGATATCAAGGCTAGAAAATTCACAGGCAAAAGCTATACTTACACGCTAGAGAGCAATGCACATTCTATTGGGGATTTTAATATGATTGATGAAAAATACGGCTTAATTATAGAAAGAGATGATACCGAAGGCACGATGGATAAGGCTTGTAATGCGCAAACAACAAAGCATTGCTTTAAAAACCCGGCTAAATTTAAAAGAATTTACAAGGTTAAGCTTGATGAGAAAAAAGGCGTTGCGGAAAAAATCGCTTACATTGATCTTATGAACATTAGCGACCCAGAAAAAATCGCTAAAAAACCTTTGGTAAATGGTAAGTTTGTTTTTCCTTTCTTTACCATTGAATATGTGGATATTGTGGATTCTAAACATATTGTTGTAGCAAATGATAATAATTTTCCTTTTTCAGCAAGCAGAGAGCCTTTTATCCCTGATGATAATGAAGTGATTTTGCTAGAAGTGGAAGATTTTTTAAAGGCTAAGTGAGTATGAAGCGTTGTATTTTGGTAGTCTTAGATGGTTTAAATTACGATGTTGCTTATGAAAATATGGGCTTTTTACAAGCCTTGTGCGAAGAAAATGTAGGGAAGCTCTACAAAATGCAATGTGAGCTTCCAAGCATATCACGCCCCTTGTATGAGTGTATTTTAACGGGAGTAAAGCCTGCCTTAAGTGGAATCGTAAATAATCACTTAGGCTTTTCTACGCAAAAAAGCATTTTTTGATTATGCTAAAAATGCAGGTTTAAAGGCAGGTGCGGCAGCGTATCATTGGATTTTTGAGCTGTATAACAAAATGCCTTTTAATCCCTATTTGCACCGCTATGTTGATGATGAGTCCTTACCTTTGCCTTATGGGAGTTTTTATTGTGAGGATGATTATTTGGATTCTCATCTTTTTATGGATGGGGAAAATTTACGCTTAAGAAAAAACCTAGATTTTTTTACTCATACATTCTATGAATATTGATGATAGTGGGCATAAGTTTAATCTTGCTTCAAAAGAGTATGCAAACGCCACAAAAAAGCAGATTATATCCTTTCTACCTTACTTCCAAATTGGCTAAAAGAAGGGCTTAGTGTCATCATCACTTCAGATCACGGGATGAATACAGCCCACACACACGGGGCTTGAGCGATGAAGAGAGGCTTGTGCCGTTTTTTGTTTTTGGAAAAAAGCTTTTCTTTAAAAGAGTGTGAAATTTCACAAACGCAAATTTGTGGAACAATTTGTGAAATTCTAAACATAGCACACGATAAAACAGCGTGCAAAATGCTATTGAAGGAGTGATAATGAAAAAGATGATTTTTGCTCTAATGCTTTTAGGTTTAAATCTTTTTGCAAGTGATAAGCTTATTATCGCACACAGAGGTGCGAGTGCATACTTGCCAGAAAGCACGCAAGAAGCAATGGTTTTAGCACACGCAATGGGCGCACATTATGTGGAATTTGATCTTGTTTTAAGCAAAGATAATATTCCTGTGATTATCCACGATTTATATTTGGATAATCTTAGTGATGTAGCACAAAAGTTTCCACAAAGAAAGCGTGAAGATGGGCATTATTATGTGATTGACTTTACCTTGGATGAACTTAAGACTTTGAAAATGAGCGAAGTTTTTACACTTAAGGATGGCAAGCAAGAGCAAAAATATCCTAAGCGTTGTCCGATGGGGGATGCTTCTTTTGCTATTAGCACATTGTCTGAGATGATAGAGTTGATACAGGGGCTTAATCAAGTCTTTGGCAAAAATATAGGATTTTGCATTGAGATTAAAAAGCCTTGGTTTCACAAACAAGAAGGCAAGGACATTTCAAAAGTTGTCTTAGAAATTTTTAAAAATTATGGGCTTGACACAAATAATCTTTATTTTTCTAGTTTTGATTATCCTGAGCTAGTGCGTATTAAAAAAGAATTATTGCCTCAAATGGATATGGATGTCAATCTTGTGTTTGCATTGGGCAAAAATGAATGGAATGAAACTTATGCACTAGAAAATGGAAAGTGGGTAGCATTTGACTACACTCCTTTTCAATCGGGTAAAAGGAATGCTGAACTTGCAAAAATTGTAATGGGAATCGCCCCTAATTATAATGAACTTTTTACCATTAAAGAGAATAAAGCACAGCCCAACGCCTTTGTCAAAAATGCGCATAAGCATAAGCTCAAAGTGTTTGTTTGGACGCATAGAGCAGATGCTTTGCCAAGCTGGACGCAATCCTCTGATGCGTTATTAGACGCAATTCTTTTTAAAGCAGGGGCAGATGGTGTCTTTACGGATTTTCCTGATTTAGGATTGCAGTTTTTAAAGAAAGTGCAATAAATGCGTATTAAAATACTCTCTTGTGTGAGTCTTTTACCAATTTTTGCCATTTTTATTGCGTTTTTAATCCTTCCTCTTGGTTGGATTCTTATGAATGCTTTTTATGCAGAAGAGTTGGAATCTTATTCTTTAGAAAATTTTAGGAGAATTTTTGCCTCACAATTTTATCTCCAAAGCATTGTGCAATCCCTTAGTGTGAGTTTTTATTCTAGTGTTATTGGGCTAATTATAGCAACTTTAACAAGTTATTCTATTTATGCACTTAGTCCTTCAAAGCTTGCTTCTTTTTTGTTCTCCTTAAATACGATGTTTAGCAATTTTGCTGGGATTCCTTTAGCCTTTGCGTGCATTATTATTGCGGGTAATAATGGGGTTGTGAATGTTTTGTTAAAAAGTATGGGGATTGAGCCATTTTTTAGCATTTATTCTAATATTGGAATCAATTTAGTGTATATTTATTTTCAGATTCCTCTTGGGGTTTTGCTTTTATTTCCTGCATTTAAAAGTTTAGAAGAATCCCACAAGCAAGCTTCAAAAATTCTAGGTGCTAGCAATGTTGTCTATTGGATAAAAATCGCCTGCCCCCTGTTAGCTCCTGCGCTTTTAGGTGTTTTTGTGATTTTATTTGCCAATGCAATTGGTGCGTATGCAAGCATTTATGCCTTAAATAGCAATTTTAACATTCTGCCCATTAGAATCACAAGTTTAGTCGCTGGCGATATTAGTCTTGACCCTTATTTGGCAAGTGCTTTGAGCGTGGTTTTAATGGTGATTATGCTAGGGATTACTTTGGTTGCAAATTTTATGAGTAAAAAATACAATTTTAAGGCGTTATAAATGAAAAATACATTGTCTTTAAAGGCTAGGATTTATCATTATAGCCTTTTATTTTTTGTGTTTCTTTTTATGGCTTCACCCATTGCTGCTACTTTATTGTATTCTCTTTCTACTTCTTGGGGGGTCAGTGTTTTGCCTGATGGCTTGACACTAAAATGGTATGCAGAGCTTTTTAGGGATATGCGCTTTCTTGCTTCTTTGTTAAGAAGTTTTATTGTGTGCTTTGGTGCGATTTTTTAGCAATTGTTTTGATTTTTTCAATGGTTTTACTTGCGAATTTGTATTATCCTAAGCTAAAAAGCTTCTTTAATGTGCTTGTTATAATGCCTTTTGCAGTTCCGGGCGTTGTTTCTTGTGTGGGGCTTTTGCAATTGTATGCAGAAAGTTTAGTAGGGAGTGCTTTTATTTTGATTTTTGTGTATTAATTTGTGTGTTGCCCTTTATTTATCGCGCATTAGACAATGCTCTTAATCCTTTAAATCTCAGGGAGTTGATGGATTCTAATGCAATGCTAGTGGAAGTGTTTTTCAAGGCTATTTTCAAATTGATTTTACCTAATATTAAAAATGGAATCCTTGTTGCTATTTTTTTGTCTTTTTCCTTTTTGGTTGGAGATTTCCTTTTTGCAAACCTACTAGTTGGTAGCTCTTATGAAACCTTACAAGTTTATCTCTATCACATAAGAGGAAAGAGTGGACATTATGCAAGTGCCTTTGTATTTTTTTATTTTTTTTGATTTTTTTAGCAACTTTTATTGCAAGCATTTTTAGTATGAAGGAGTGAATATGTCTTATCTTAAAATTAAGCATTTGAAAAAATCCTATGGGGATAAAGCGATTTTTGATAGCATAGAGTTTTCTGCTAAAAGGGGGGAGTTTGTAACGCTTTTAGGACCAAGTGGTTGCGGAAAATCTACACTTTTGCGATGTATTGCGGGATTAAGTTCTGTTGATACAGGTAAAATTTCTCTTGCAGATAAAGACATTACAAAACTCAGTCCGCAAAAAAGAAATATTGGAATGGTGTTTCAAAATTATGCACTTTTTCCCAATTTAAATGTGTTTGAAAATGTTGCCTTTGGTTTGAAAATCAAAAAAGTGCATAAAAAAGAGATAGAAAAAAGAGTGAAAAAAATGCTAAAACTCGTAGAATTAGAGGATTTTAGCAAAAGTTATCCCCATAGCTTTAGCGGAGGACAAGCGCAAAGAGTGGCACTAGCGCGCTCTTTAATCACAAAGCCTGATTTGTTGTTGCTTGATGAGCCTTTATCTGCCCTTGATGCTAAAATCCGTAAGCATTTAAGGGCGCAAATTAAAGCCATTCAAAAAGAATTCCATCTTACTACAATTTTTGTAACGCACGACCAAGAAGAAGCCCTAGAGCTTTCTGATAGAATCATTTTAATGCACCAAGGGGAGATTTTACAAAATTCCGATGCACAAAATTTATATTTACTTCCTAAGAATCGCTTTGTGGCAAGTTTTATAGGAAATTACAATATTCTTAGCCCAAAGGATTTAGATTTGCTTAATCTTTCCCATTCTTTTAAAGAAGACATCGCTTTAAGACCAGAAACCATAGAAATTAGTGGTACACAAGGGGTGAAGGCAAAGATTAAAGAAAAAATTTTATTAGGAAATGTGATTCGCTATAAGGTAAAAATAAAGGATTTAGAGTTAAAAATTGATACTTTAAATTTTAGCAATTCTAGCCATTTTAATGTGAATGATAATGTTTATCTTAAATTCCATTTAGAATTTGCTAAGGAGCTAACTTGCTAGCCTTATTTGATTTAGACGGAACATTAATACAAAATGATAGTGCGCAATTATGGATTCAATTTTGCGTTAAACAAGGAATCCTAGAGCATTCTTGCTTGCAACAAGCTACACTTTTTCAACAACAATACCACGCAAAAACGCTTGATATGAGTGCATACATTGCATTTTTTTGCGCAGTGTTCAAAATAAAAGTAGACAAGAGGTGGAATCTTTAAGCGACGCTTTTATCACGCAATATATCAAGCCCCATACAAAAGCCCATAGTCTTATTGCAAAGCATAAGCAAGATCGTTGCATTGTGATTTCAGCTACGGCAGATTTTTTAGTGCGCAAAATTGCTAAACATTTAGGCATTGAAGAAAGCATTGCAGTTACTTGCGTGCTCCATAATGGAATCTTTAGCGGCAAGAGTGAGGGCATTTTTAGTTTTCAAGAGGGGAAGATTTTGCGCTTAAGAGAGTATTTAAAAGAGGATTATGATGCTTTGATGCAGGATTCCTATTTTTATACGGATTCTATTAATGATTTACCATTGTTGGAAAATGTTTCAAAGCCTGTTGTGTGTAATGGTGATGCGGAGCTTTTAAGGATTGCAAAGCAAAGAGGTTATGCCTGCGTGGATTTAGCTTAAATCCACTGGCAATCCTTTAAGAAAGAATGATTAAAAGCTAGGGAGAATTGCGCCTTTGTATTCCTCTGTAATAAATTGTTTAACTTTTTCACTTTGTAGGGCGTTAATCAACTTTTGGATATTAGGATTGTTTTCATTGCCTGCTTTTACTACAAGGATATTTGCATAAGGAGAGTCTTTGTCTTCAATGGCGATGGCATCATTGAGGGGATTTAATCCAGCTAGTAATGCAAAATTTGTGTTAATCACAGATGCGCTTACATCATCTAAAGTGCGTGCAAGTTGTGGGGCATCTATTTCTTTAAATTTTAGTCCTTTTGGATTTTCTACAATGTCTTGCACGCTAACAAGCTCTACATCGCCTTTTAGAGCAATGAGTCCATTTTTTTCTAAGATTCTAAGTGCGCGTGCACCATTGCTAGGATCATTTGGGAGTGAGATTAAATCGCCTTCTTGCAATTCCTCTAAGTTTTTAATGGTTTTAGAATACACACCCATTGGTTCAATATGGATTCCTCCTACGCTGACTAAATTTGTTTTGTGTTCTTGGTTAAAGGAATCTAAATAGGGCTTGTGTTGGAAGAAATTTGCATCCAGCGAGCCATCATCTAAAGACTTATTGGGAGTTACATAATCTGTAAATTCCTTGATTTCAAGCACTATACCATCTTTTTCTAAAAGCGGTTTAATTTGCTCTAAAATTATTGCGTGTGGTTCTGGAGTAGCACCTACGATGATTTTTTCTGTTTGTGCTTGACTTGCGGTGTTATCCTGTGTGGATTCCATTTTAGAATCACAACCGCTAAAGACTGCTGCTGTAAGCAACACACCTAAAGTACCTAATGTAAATTTGCTAAAAATCGTTTTTGTTAGCATAATTTTTCCTTTTTAAATAAAATCGTTTGCGTTTTTTAACATAGGAATCCTTAAATTCCTGTTTCATTATGTTTCATATTTTAATGGATAAAAAATATTATTTAGTATTTTTTATTAAAAAATGAAAATGTAGGATTTATTTTTGTTATAATGTTTCTTAAGATAATTCACACAATTATCTATCAAATTTCACTATTAAGGAGAGTTAATGAGGAATCTAACAAATGATTTTGGTAACATTGTTGCGGATAATCAAAATTCATTAAGCGCAGGATCTAAAGGACCGCTTTTACTACAAGATTATATTTTGCTTGAAAAACTTGCGCATCAAAATAGAGAGAGAATCCCAGAGAGAACCGTCCACGCAAAGGGAAGTGGAGCTTATGGAGAGCTTAAAATCACAGCAGATATTTCTCAATACACAAAGGCGAAAGTTTTCCAAAAAGGTGAGGTTACGCCTTTGTTCTTGCGCTTTTCAACCGTTGCAGGTGAAGCAGGGGCAGCAGATGCTGAGAGAGATGTTAGGGGTTTTGCGATTAAATTTTATACAAAAGAAGGAAATTGGGATTTAGTAGGCAATAATACGCCAACATTCTTTATCCGCGATGCGTATAAATTTCCAGATTTTATCCATACGCAAAAGCGTAATCCCCAAACGCATTTAAGAAGTAATAATGCTGCCTGGGATTTTTGGACACTTTGTCCTGAAGCCTTGCATCAAGTTACAATTCTAATGAGTGATAGAGGGATTCCAGCAACTTATCGTCATATGCACGGATTTGGAAGCCATACTTATAGCTTCATTAATGCTAAGAAGGAAAGATTTTGGGTGAAATTCCATTTTAAAACACAACAAGGCATTAAGAATCTTACAAATGCAGAAGCTGAAAAAATCATTGCAAAAGACAGAGAGAGCCACCAAAGAGATTTGTATGAAGCGATTAAAAAAGGGGATTTTCCAAAATGGAAAGTGCAAGTGCAAATTCTAGCAGAGAATGCAACAGATAAACTAGGCTTTAATCCTTTTGACTTAACGAAAGTTTGGCCACATAGTGTTGTGCCCCTTATAGATATTGGTGAAATGGTGTTAAATAAGAATCCGGAAAATTATTTTAATGAGGTTGAGCAGGCAGCATTTAGCCCTAGTAATATTGTTCCTGGCATTAGCTTTAGTCCTGATAAAATGCTCCAAGCTAGAGTCTTTAGCTATCCTGATGCGCATAGGTATAGAATTGGGACAAATTACCACTTGCTTCCTGTTAATCGTCCAAGAAGTGAAGTGAACACTTATAATGTTGCAGGTGCGATGAATTTTGATGTTTATAAAAATGGCGATGCGTATTATGAGCCAAATAGCTGTGCAGATAGCCCAAAAGAAAATTCCGCTTATTTAGAGCCACCATTGGCACTAGAGGGTGATGCACAAAGATATTCGCCATTAGATGAGGATTTTTACACACAGCCTAGAGCGCTCTTTAATCTTATGAATGCAGAGCAAAAACAACAGCTCTTTAGCAACATCGCTGGAAGTATGGAAGAGGTAGAGGATGCTATCATTCAAAAGGCGTTGAAGCATTTTGAAAACATTTCTCCTGATTATGCAAAAGGTGTAAAAGAGGCTTTAGGTAAGTAATTTCTGCCCCTTGTGGGCGGTTATAAAAGGATAAAAAATGTCTTTAACTCAAGAAGAAGAAAAAAGGTTTGAAGAATTAGGAAAGATGGCGTTTAACTTTGCTAGGAATAATCAATGTGATGATTTAGAAGTGATGATAAAAGCGGGTTTGAATGTTAATTTAAAAACGCATAAAGGGGATAGCCTTTTAATGCTAGCTGCTTATCATAATGCTTTAGAAACCGCACAAATGCTATTAGAAAATGGCGCAAGAGTAGATGAAAAAAATGATAGAGGGCAAACCCCTCTTGCTGGTGTATGTTTTAAAGGGTATTTGCCAATGTGCAAATTATTAGTAGAAAATGGAGCGAATATTGATGAAAATAATGGCTTAGGTATGACGCCTTATAGTTTTGCGATTATGTTTAGGAGAAAAGAGATTGCAGAATTTTTACTCCAACACTCCAAAAAAAGTTTATTTAAAAGAGGTGCATTAAAAGTGTTAAAATTATTTAACGCTTAAGCTTCTTATAGAGAAAATCTCCAAGACTTTGGATAATTTGCACTAAGACAATTAAAATCAAAACGGTGTATAACATAATATCAGTTTGAAAACGATAATAACCATATTTGATTGCAATATCTCCAAGCCCTCCACCTCCTATTGCTCCTGCCATCGCGCTAAAACCTACGACTAAAATTAATGCAAGTGTGATTCCACTAATTATGCTAGGAAGGGCTTCAACAAACATAATACGAAAAATGATTTGTAAGTTTGTTGCTCCAAAACTAAGGGCTGCTTCAATCACGCCTTTATCCACTTCTTTAAGTGCATTTTCAATAATCCGCACAATAAAGGGAGCTGCACCTATGCTTAAAGGCACAATTGCCGCTGTTGCGCCTATGCTTTTACCCACAATAATTTGTGTCAAGGGAAACAAAACCACCATTAAAATCAAAAACGGAAAAGAGCGCAAAGTGTTTGTAATGCTATCTAGTACCCTAAACACAAACGCATTAGGCGACAATCCATTGGGGGCACATAGCATTAATAGCACACTAGGCAAAATTGCTAGGATTGTTGCAATCAGTGTTGCAAGCACGCTCATATATAAAGTATCAAAGGTTGCCTCTAAAAGTAAATGAAACATTTTGCTATCCATTTATCATCTCCCAAATTGCCCCTTGTGCGTCTAAATAGTTACAAACGCTCTCTTTTGCGCTTTCTTTAATATTAATCACAAGCACGCCAAGTGCTACACCATTAAAAGATTCCAAATTCCCCCACACAATGCTAAAGTTTATCTCTAATGCCCTTGCCATTTGTGTGATGATAGGGTTTTGCGCAATGTTCTTAGGGAAGTAGATGCGGATATTTAGCCCACTTTGTGGCAAGATTTCATTTTCTCCTAAAAACTCTCTCATTTTAGGATCTGGCGATAAAAATAAATCTTCTATCGTGCCACTTTTTAGTACCTCCCCATTTTCCATAAAAGCAGCTTCTTCACAGAGTGTTTTAACCACTTCCATTTCGTGCGTTACAAGCACGATGGTAACGCTTAATTCTTTGTTGATGTTTTTAAGCAATTCTAAAATCGCCCCTGTAATGTTAGGATCAAGTGCGCTTGTTGCTTCGTCACTAAGGAGTAGCATAGGGTTTAAAACTAAGGCTCTTGCGATTGCCACGCGCTGCTTTTGTCCACCACTTAGTGCGTTTGGGTAGGAATTTGCCTTATCTTTTAAGCCTACAAGCTCTAAAAGATTCTTAATTTTTTGGTTGTCAATTTTAAGATTTGCGCATTGCAGGGGCAAAACAACATTTTCCCACACACTTTTGCGTTGCAATAAGGAAAAATGCTGAAAAATCATTCCAATTTTTTGACGCAAGGCTCGTAAATCTTTTACATTAAGTTTTGAAACTTCTAATCCATCAATGTTAATTGAACCACTATTTATGGATTCCAATCCATTAAAAGTTCTTAATAATGTGCTTTTGCCAGCACCACTATGCCCCACAAGCCCAAAGATAGAACCTTTTTTAATGTTTAGATTAATATCTTTTAAAACTTCCAAATCACCAAAGCTTTTGTGGAGATTTTTTACCTTGATTAAATCCATTTTATTCCCAAGTTTTGATAAAATTTCGCAATTCTAGCAAAAAAAGAAATCAAAGGTAATCGCCGTGCGTAAAATACTATTGAAAATTTTTGGTTTATTGCTGTGTGGAGTGAGTTTAAAGGCACAGCCTTGGGTGATGTTTAGCGATAAGGATGATACTTATTTGTATGACCAAGCAAGTGGAAATGTATATATTCGCATTAAAAAGGGTGGCAAAAATTATGAAGATACCTTTGTAAAAATGGGCGTTTTAGATTCCATTAATGGTAAGAAAAAGTCTGTGACAGAACCAAAAAACACGGAATCTAAAAGCGAGTTAGAGGAGCAAAAGAAGCTTTTAAAACAGGCTCAAGAGCTACAAAGAAGCATTCAAGGCGCACTTTTAGGTGGAGAGTAGGTTTAATAAACTTGAAAGCCTTGCGGTTAGCTTATGATAGATATTCTTGCTTTTTAAAATTTCACGCACAAAAGCAATAAAATGTTCGTAAAAAAATAAAGCAAGTTTTAATCTAAATGCGATTTTAGCTTTAAGTCTTTAAGGTGCGAAGAATATAGCTTGCACGCATTAAGGCTTGTGTGCGGTGTGAGATTGCGTTTTTTTCTTCACTGCTTAATTCTGCTAGCGTTTTGTTAAAGCCTTTGGGAATAAACATAGGGTCATAGCCAAAGCCATTTTTGCCTTTGGGTGTGCTAATCACACTTCCATACATAAAGCCGTGCGCACTAAAATCCCCTTGTGCGCTAGAGATTCCAATGCACGCACAATAATGCGCCTTTGAAGTTTTGCTAGGGAGTTTTGCAACTTCAGCGCAGAGCAAGTTTAGATTATCTGTTGCATTTCCTCCGCTATATCTTGCGCTATGGATTCCGGGTTTGCCACCAAGTGCTTCAACGCAAATCCCGCTGTCATCAGATAGCACAATATCGCTGTGGCGCAAAACGCCCTTTAGCGCATTAAAAACTGCTTTAGATTTAATTAGCGCATTTTCCTTAAAACTCTCTCCATTTTCTACAATCTCAAAAGGCATTATAAGTCTATCCCACGCTAGAATTTCTAAATGTAATGCTTTGCATAGGGGGCTATAAATCTCCCTAATTTCTTTAATTTTATCTGCATTGGAAGTTGCCAAAATTAAGCGCATATTGCTACCTTGTATAAGTTTTTATTAGCTAGAATTGCAATTTTAGAATTTTAGCAAAAGGATTGTAAGAATGGCAAAAGATTCTTTGGTCAAACAAAGTTTGCCGCTAAGTTTGATATTAGGCTCACGCTTTTTTGGACTATTTATTGTAATGCCTGTGCTTTCACTCTACACTCTATCACTTCCGGGTGTAACGCCTCTTTTAGTTGGAATCGCAGTAGGTGGATATGCCTTAACACAGGTGCTTTTTCAAATCCCCTTTGGGTTTTTAAGCGATAAATTTGGACGCAAAAGTATGATTGCCATTGGGCTTGTCATTTTTGCGCTTGGTTCTTTAATTTGTGCTTTAAGCGAAGACATTTATATGCTAATTTTAGGACGCCTTTTGCAAGGAGCAGGTGCTGTTGGTGGCGTTGTTAGTGCGATGATTGCAGATTTAGTTAAAGAAGAGAATCGCACAAAGGCAATGGTATTTATGGGGGCAACGATTTCTTTAAGTTTTACCATAGCATTGATTTTAGGTCCGATTCTAGCGGGAAGCTTTGGTGTGCCAAGTTTGTTTTGGATAACCTGTGCTTTAGCTTGTATTGCTTTTGTTGTTCTTATTGTTACTGTGCCAAATGCACCAAAAATCACTTACAGCTTTAGAAATGCAGAGCGTAGCAGTGTTTTAAAAAATAAAAATTTGCAAATTATGAATTTGACAAATTTCTTACAAAAAGGCTTTATGACTTTAGCACTCTTAGTGATTCCAATTGCGCTTGTAAAGGGCTTTGATATGTCTAAAGGAGATTTATGGCAGGTGTATGTTCCTGCAAGTTTGCTAGGGTTTTTTGCGATGATTCCAGCGGCGATTGTTGCAGAAAAAAAAGGTAAGTTTAAGGCGGTTATGATTGTTGGAATCTTATTTTTTGCATTAGCGTATTTGTTGATGTTAAGCCAAAGTAAAGCAGTGTTTATCTTTGGCGTGCTTGTGTTTTTCATCGGGTTTTCCATCCACGAACCCATTATGCAAAGCCTTGCAAGTCGCTATTGTAAGGCTTATCAAAAGGGAAGTGCTATGGGAATTTTTACTGCTTTTGGCTATTTAGGTTCATTTTTTGGAGCAGTTTTAGGTGGGCATTTGTATGAATTTTTTAGCATTTTATCCCTTGTGGTTTTTGTAGTGATTGCGTGTTTTGTGTGGATTTTAATCTTTGCTTTCTTGGCAAATCCAGCAATGCAAAAAAATCTCTATCTACCCCTTGCAAATTCCACTGCAAACGCTTCTTTAGAGTCTTTAGCGCAACTTAGCGGGATTTTAGAGTGGTATATTAATGAAAGTGAGCGTATAGCGGTGATTAAATACGATAAGCACATTATTGACAAAGATAAGATTTTAGAGTTTATTAATAAGCATTTAAAGGACTGCTTTAAGGAGCTAGAATGCTAGAATTTGACTTTGCACAATTTGAAAATAAAGAGTTTTTGCAAGATTTTAAAGAGGATTCGGTAAGAGAGCTTATCATAGCCCCGCTATTAAAGGCACTTGGTTTTGACACGCAAGGTGATTTTAAAGTAGCGCGCTCTAAAACCCTTACAAACCCCACAATCACAGGCTCAAACAAAAAAATAGGCGCGAAAGACTTGATGCGCCCAGATTACACACTTTATATAAAATCCAAACCTCATTGCATTTTAGACGCAAAAGCCTCCACAGAATCCATAAACCAAGAGAGTAACAACGAACGCCAAGTCTTTTACTACGCAATCAACAAGGCGATAAAGTCCCCATATTACGCCCTATGCAACGGCTTAGAATGGACACTCTTTAGCACTAACACGCAAGAAATGCTAGAAACTTTTACCTGCCAAGAGTTGTTTTATAACACAAGCAAGCGCAATCTCTTAAAGCAGTATTTAACCACACCGCCTAACTCTTTAAAGCAAGCCCCCACGCACACAAATATGACGTCAAAAAAGCCTGATGAATGGTATTTAACAAGAGAATTGCCAAAAATCATAATAAAACCCAAAAAAAGAGAAAAGGCAAGACATTATGGTTGCTCCGCCTACTTTACGAGACAAAGTTGGGATATTGTAGAGAGAAATATTAAAAACTTTACCGATGAAGGCGATGTAGTGCTAGACCCCTTTGGTGGTAGTGGTGTTACTGCAATAGAAGCGATGATGAATGGTAGAATTGGAATCCACGCTGATTTAAATCCCTTAAGCGTTTTTATCACAAAGGCTTTAAGCGCGCAATGCGATTTAGACTTGCTTTATGATAGCGCAGAAGAGATTTTAGAAGAACTTGAAGCGATGCGACCAAAGAATGGAAAAGAAGCAAAGGCATTCTTAAAAAACGCTAAATACTACCCTAACGCCATTGACAATGAGTTTGGAAAAACTGCCACACAAAAAGAGCAAGATAGCACATTTTGGATTCCGTATGATGAAATTTTACCTAAAGGTAGCAATGTGGATTCTCTCTTAGGACTTTTTACTTCTAAACAATTAGTAGAACTAGCCTTTTTAAGACAATTAATTTTTAAAAAAACCATTCCAAGTGGAAATAAAGAAAACAGAATCCTAAAGCGCAATTTACGCTATTCTTTACTGCTTGCATTTTATAATACCATTAATGTTGCCAACCTAACATATCACATATCAAATCATAAAGGACTTACTGATAAAGCAGGTGATAGTTCAATTTTTAGATATTATCGTTATCGTGTCGCAAAGAATCCAACACTGATTGATGTTGGTGATATATTCAAAAGTAAAATTGACAGGATAATTAAAGGAAAAAAGGAATTACAGCCCTCCCCCCATCAGCAATCCACTTTTTACAAAGCCTATTATCAGCCCTTAAAATCCGTGATTAAAGACTTTAGCGGAACTTTGCTAGTAAATAGAGAGAATTTAGAACAATTAGATTCTATGGAATCCAAAAGCAATGGCGATAAAATCTTCCAAGCAGATGCTACAAATTTAAAAGAGATAGAAGACCAAAGCATAGATTTTATCTACACAGATCCGCCCTATGGTGCTAAGATTCCATATTTAGACTTAAGCACAATGTGGAATGCGTGGCTTGACTTCCCTATAAATAGAGAGATTAGAGAGAAGGAATGTATAGAAAAAGGAAGCCTAGAAAAAACGCGTTATGATTATTATGATTTAATGAAAAAAAGCCTAAAAGAAATGTATAGGGTGCTGAAGTTTAACCGCTGGCTTGCCTTTGTGTTTCAGCACGAAGATGTAAGACTTTGGCAAACCCTTGTAGAAGCCGCTGAAAATCTAGGATTTGAATATGTCAGTAGTATGCGTCAAGAAAATGGACAAACTACATTTAAAAAAAGACAAAGACCTACACGCATATTAAATGGGCAACTTATTATTTATTTTAAAAAGGTAGATAATGCAAAATCACGCACAAAGATTGAAGTTGGAGAAAATATAATAGAAAGAATATTTAAAGATATTGAAGAGATTATCGTTGAGAGAGATGGGGCGACCGCAGATGAAATTTGGAATAATCTTATTATTAAAGCAGTTGAAGGTAATTATACCGATAAAATTGTAAAACGATTTGAAGACTTTATTCTTATCATTAATGAGCGATTTGCGTGTGATAAGAACGACAAATACCATTTAAAAGAGTTTTCTGGCTTTAGCAACTATGAAATTCCATTAGAGCGCAGGGTGGAATATTTTATAAAAGCAATTTTAGGTAGAGCGCAAGAAAAAAACAAAGGCGTAAGCTTTGATGATATAGTTTTTGAAGTAATACCACTTTCAAAAAATGGTGTGCAAGCAAGTAAAAAACTTATAAGAGAAGTTTTAAAATTGTTAGCTTATGAACGCAATGGGCTTTGGTATCGCAAAGAACGCAAGCCTAGTCTTTTTGATAATTTAGATTAATTTAAGGGAAAATCAATGGAATTCAAAGGCTACATCAAAGACACACAAAAAGAAGTAAGTTTTATCATAAAAGATAATGCGCTATTGCCTAAAGAAGCACAAGACGCAGAAGCATTACAAGAAGCTTGGGAATTTGATAGCGATGGTTTTTTGGAATTTATGGAATCCTTAAATGATGCTGTAAGCGACCCTAAAGAAAAGCTAGAAATCCTTATAAATCCGCAAGATTATGTATTTTTATATGCTAGCGATATTTATGATAGAGTATATTATGGATTAGGACCTGATATTAGCCAAGAAGAAGTAGAAGCAGAACTTGATAGAGTGTATTGCGAAGAAGTGATTTGTCAATTTGAATAGTTTAATTTAATGAGAAAAATTAAGGAAACCAATGCGAGTGGAAATTAGCAAAAAAATCTTAAAAATCACAGGGCAAACCAATGCGCAACTAGGGCTTATTAAAGAAGGCGATAGAGTGCTTTTAGGCTTAAGCGGGGGGAAGGATTCCATATTGTTGGCTACTTTGCTTGCTAGATTGAAGCAATATGCTCCCTTTGATTTTGAGTTTAAAGCGATAACTATTGATTATGGGCGCGGTGGAGAATACGACTACATCTTTGAATACTGCGAAAAACACGGAATCCCTTATGAACTCTACCGCACAGAGATTTATAAGATTTTAGAAGAGAATAAAAGAGAAGGGAGCGTGTATTGTAGCTTTTGCTCGCGTATGCGTAGGGGTGCGCTCTACACAAAAGCGCTAGAAGGCGGATACAACAAGCTGGCTCTAGCGCATCATTTAGATGATGCGGCAGAGAGTTTTATGATGAATCTAACTTATAATGGTGCATTGCGTTCTATGCCACCCATTTACAAGGCGGAGAATGGACTTTTTGTCATCCGTCCTTTGATTTTTGTAAGAGAGAGACAAATCATAGACTTTATCGCTAAAAATAATATTTACATAGCCCCTGATTGCAACTGCCCGATAATGTGGCAAAAGGATGATAAACGCCCCTTTGCAAGGGAGAAAACCAAGCAAATGTTAAAGGAAATGGAGGAGGCAAATCCAGATTTTTTCACTTCCTTAAAAGTGGCATTAAGCAATGTGCATTTAAAGAGTCTTTTTGATACGAAATATTTAGATAAACAAGATTAAGATTGAGATTCCTTGTCAATTTGACGAATTAGCTCTTCAATTTCTTTTGTGTAGAAATCATCACAATTTATTTTTTCCCGTAGTTTGAAACCTGCTTCAATAATTGCAAAAAGTTCAGGTTTTGTGTATTTCCAGCGTTGCAATGTGCGTGTTGTAATTTTTAAAATTCTAGCTTTGTCTTGTTGTGTGTATTTCATAAAAGGCTTTCTTATTAAATTTTAAGCATTAAACAATGATTCCTATTAATCTAAAATTACGAAATATATTCATATAAAATAATTAATTTAAGAAATTATTTCGTATAATATTATGTATTTTTAGAAAGGAGAAAAGATGGCAATACTAGATTTACAGAAATGCTTACTAATAACGATTTGGTAAAATATAAATATCCAGAGCACAAAGAATACATAGATTTAATTTTAGAGGAACTTCAGTTTTTTGGAGGCAATTCTATTGTGAATGTATTTAGAGGTGGAAAGGGTGTGCTTTACAAAGAAATTCTATGTGATGTTTGTGATAAATTGAAAGTAAATTACAATGAAACATCATCAACACAAATCATTGAAGAAAATTTATTTGCAAAAATATTAGAAGATTATATAAATAATTTATCTCCAGAAGATATGAAAAAGATTGGAGGAGAGTTAATGTTTCTTTTAGCACTAAAGCGTCCTTAACTGCTAGCTTGCAAGCAATAATGAAAGCAAAAGGTTTTGCAACTTATAAATTAACGGTTATTGTAGCCAATGCGTTTTGGAAATTTATTTTTGGGAAAGGCTTATCTTTTGCAACTAATGCAACATTGACTAAAACTTTATCTGTATTCTTAGGTCCTATTGGTTGGACTGCTTTTGATATTGCTAGCCCAGCTTATAGAGTAACAATTCCAGCAGTGATTCAATTAGCGTATTTAAGACAGCTTTTAAAGCAAAAGAAAAGTGTAAATTAGTAACATAACTTTTACACTATTGGTGTGTAAACTCCATAGTTTCACAGGCAAAAGTTTCTGAAGTCTTAGGAAGATAATGTAAAAACTGATTTAAAAATTGCTTGTTGAAAAACATTTCTCCACAAAGAACTATGCCTTGTGTGTGGTAGTTTTCATTCATATCACGGCTAAGGTTTGCAAAAAACTCTGCTAAAGAATCTAAAATTCCAAAGCAAAGTAGGGGAGTTTCAACACCAGCAAGTTTAAAACTCATCACAGAACGCAAAGTGCGTAGTGTGTTAAGAGAAATTTTACCTTCGCTATCGCGCTCCAAGCGGAAGTCAATGCGTGGTCCCTTTTGCCCCATAAAGTTAGCAGAACTTTGTAAAACTTGCTTGTAAGCGTGTTGCAAATCTGTTTCGTTCCCTAAATCTAATAAAACTCCTGCCATTCCTATTAAATCTAGTAAATTTTCAGAGATGATGGAATCTTTAGGCAAGGATTTTAAATGCGCAATCAAGGTTTCATTTTCTTTTGTGAAGTTTTTAAGTAGGCTTTGCGTAGTTGCATTAAGCGATTCTAAAGTAGCAATGGTATTGCTTAAATTGGATTCAAAGCTAAATTCTAAGGCTTCTTTAAAGCTATTATCAAAATACACTAAAAAGCGTGTGTTTTGTCTACCTAGATAAACTGCATTTGTGCGCTCTAAATGATTGCTTGTGATTGTGTTTTTAAATGCGTGCAGGTTCGCATTTGGTGTAAAGGGGCTAAAGCTGTGTGCTAGGATTAGCCCATTTTTTGCCACACTAATGTGTAACGGAGGGATTCCATTCTCTAGTTTTTTATCCAGTGGCAATAAATATAAACCTTGATACTCTTCTAAAAATTTGCTTAAAAGCACTAAATGCGGTTCAAAAGGAAGAATCACATTCACAAACGCATTAGGAAAAAAGTCTGCAAAAATGCTTTTTGGACTAAGAGTAATTAAGGGCTTCTCTAGCGTGGCTAGGGCTTGTAAATCTTGCTCTTCTGCTTTAAAGATAAGCTTTGCGCAATCTAAGGAAAAAGGCATAAACATAAAATCATTCAAAAGCTTTGTTTCTTGGGCTTTGCGCTTTTCATCAAGCAAAATAACGGCGTATTTGCCAAAGATTGTTTTTAGAAAAATTTGTTCGCCATTTTTTAGTAATTGTGCATTTGTTTCTAAAGCTTGTTTTAGCTCTGCAGAGTTGCTAATTTCTAGCTTTTTATCCTTTTGCAAAAAAGTAATTTTCTCTTGTTTATAATGGATAAAATCTCCCCACAAATTACAAAAATCTTTAGAATCCTTGTTTGTAAGATTGTGAAGTTCTAAGGGAGTTAAAAAATGGCTTTTAAAGTTGGAATCCTTTTTTAAGATTCCTTGTGTGCTAAAGGATTCTATGAGCGTAAGCTCTTTAAAAGCCCATTGTAAGGATAGCGGAATGTATTGTGTTAGGGTGTTGCTAAATTCTAAAATCTGTTCTTGTGTGCCTCGTGTTTGAAGGCTAATAGAATCGTAATTTTGCACGCATTGCCCTTCTAATTGCTTGCTTTCAAGGGCAGCATATAGGGCTTGTAAAAGGAAGTTTTTAATGGAATCTGTGCTAAATTTTGTATGCTTTAAATTGGCGATATTTTCAAAAGTGTAGCTTGCAAATATCACGCATAGCCTTTATAGGAAAATTTTGCAATCTCTTGTAAATCCTGATTGCCTTTTCTTTCTACAATCACATTAAGCGATTCTAAATATTTAATTGCTTGGGATTCCATAAGTTTAGCCCCTTGTAAAACTTCTTGCGTTAAATCAAAAGTTGTGCTTTCACCGATGATAAAGGGTTTGATTCCTAGAATTTTTGTTGGTGGTAAATCACCTAGCATTTCAATCATTTTTAAGGTTTGGAGTATCTCCACTTCGTGCGCACTTCCTGCCCAAGTGATGGCGTTTGGAATCGCATTAAAGTCAAAAAAATACACATCGCCAACCTTTGCATCGTTTGCATCAATGGAATCCATAATTAGCACAGAATCGTATTGTGAGATAAGCGGGATTAGGTGCTGTGCCATTGTCCCACCATCTACAATATCCACAGAATGCTCACCGCTAAACTTGTAATTGAGCTTTAAGAGATTGGATAAATGCACGCCAATGCCTTCATCGCCAAAGAGAATATTACCTATGCCTAAAATCAGTATTTTCAAAACCCTACCTTAAATTGCTAATTGATTGTGGATTTTACCCAAAACGGATAAAAAATTAAAGGATAAAGTTAAGGTTTATAAAAATTCTAAAATATTATTAATGATAATTATTATTAATATTTTTATAAGTTGAAAATTTATAGAATTCCCGCTATCAAATTTCTTTAAGGTTGGCAATGTCGCTTTTTGATTATTCCCATTGCGATTTTAAACACATTAAAAAGCATAAGGGTATTGTTTATTTAGACACGCAGGGTTATAAAAAACCTTATGGGGATTATTTTGAAGAAGGGCTGATTTTTTCTAAAGATGCTTATGAGGAATTTTTAAAAGAAGAGAATGTCTTTACAAGCTATAAGATTATTATCTTTCCTACGGATATTGACCAGATTTTATTATTTGAAAATAAAAATCAAATTAAAAATTTTTTAACTAATGGAGGAATTCTTTTAAATTTTGCTCCGACTTATTTACAATATTTACCCAAGCTTCCCCTATACACAGCGAGCAAAACACCTATTAAGCTAAGGGATATTGAACCTTTAGAGCACTGCATCACTAGGGGGGTAAAATCCTATGACATAAGTTATAGGCGGGGGGTTAAAGGATTTTTTTCAAGAGGTTTTATAGATTGCCCTAAAAATGCTGAAATTTTTTTAAAGGATAGCGATGGACGATGCGTCGCTTATGTAGATAACACACAAGGGCTGCTCATCCACACAGCAGGGGCAGATTTACTAGGATTTGGGTTTTTTGAAAACAGCACAGCAAAAAGACTAGCTTTTAATCTTTTGCTATGGCTCGAAGGGCATTTAAAGGAGATAGGGTGATAAAAAGAGCTATTGTGCTAGGTGGGAGTTATTTTCATCAGGCTTTGCTTGCAAGGACTGAATTTGCGCATTTGTTTAGTGAGGTAATTTATTTGCCTAAGCTGCATAGTTATGATTTGAAAAATTATGATTGCGTTTTTCTCTCTTCGCGTTTGAATCCTAAATTTTTAAGACTCAATGCGCAAAAATTGCTAGATTATCTGGAGGAGGGTGGAAATATAGCGATTTTAGGTGGAGTGGAGGAGGAGTATTTGCCCCATATAGTTTATAAAGAAGGAGAAGTGAATTTTTGGTGGTGGATTCACGAGGGGGCAGATTTGCCTCTTTTTGCTTTTAATGCAAACCATACATTTTGGAATTTTCTAAGCATTGAGGAGTGTAAGTGGCATTATCACGGCACTTTTAAAGTGGAGGAAGGATGCCAAAGAATACTCATCAATGAAATTGGTGAGAACATACTTTATAAGGATGATTTGCATTTTAAAGGGAGGCTTTATTTGAGTGCCCTAGATCCGGATTTTCACATAGGGCAGGGCTTTATGCCCATTACCTTGCCCTTTTTTGAAAAATACATCCAATGGATTGAATACGACATTTTGAAAGGATAAATTATGAAAAAAATTGCGTTTGTGCTGGCTTTATGCTGCTTGTTTTATGCTCAAGGTTTTGCAAAGACAAAGGTTGCTGTCATTGGTGGAATGTGGCCTGTGCCTAATATGCTTAGTGTTTATACCGATGCTGAAATTATCTATATGCCTAGGTCGGGTTTGATTGAGGATTCTGTGGTTTTGGACTTTTTTCCTAAGCTAAGAGAGATTAAAAAAGGAGCAAATTCTGATAATGATAATATAGAGGAGCTTTTGCTACTTAAAGCAGATTTGTATATTTGTCATCAGGCTAATGTTAAAATTTGTGGTGCTCTTAAAAAAGCGGGGGTGGAATTGATAGAGCTTGGTGTTAATGTGGATAATTATAATTTCAAGAAAGCTTTGGAGAGCTGGATTTTTCAGTTAGAAAAATATTTTCCCATTAAAGAGAAAAACCAAAAACTCATCGCCGAGATTGAGCGTATTCAAAAGGACATAGCACAAAGGATAGAGGGTAAAACAAAGCCTAGGGTTTTGATTGTTAGACAATATAGCGAGAAAAATATTTCTCCGGGATTTTATGCGGATTATTTTTATAAACAAAGTGGGGCAGCTAATAGCTATGATTTTAAAGCAAATGGTAGCATTAATTTAGAGGAGGTTTATAAGCTTAATCCGGAGGTGATTTTTATTAGTAATTTCACACCGCTAATGCCACAGGATTTATATGATGATAAAAAATGGCAAGGCTTGCAAGCTGTGAAAGATAAAAGAGTTTATAAAGTGCCTTTAGGCTCTTACAGGGCTTTTGCGCCTAATCTTGATTTTGGACCTTTTTTGCTTTATCTTGCGCAAAAAAATTATCCCGATGCTTTTAGGGATATGGATATAAAAGAGGTTTATAAAGAGCATTTTAAAACTTTTTTCAATCTTGAGCTTAGTGAAGAGCAGCTAGAGAGGGTGTTTAATCCTACTCCCATACAAGGCACGATAAAGCAATGAGATATATAGTTTTATTATTGATTTTGATTGTTGTTTGTTTGTATTGTTTGAGTTTGGGAAGGTATAGCTTAAGCCTTGAGGAGCTTTATAAGATTCTCTTAATGCGATTCCATCTTTTAGAATATGATGAAAATCTAGCCAATGCTGCGTTTATATTCTTTGATATAAGGCTTCCAAGGGTAATCTTAGCACTCTTTTGTGGGGCGACTTTGGGTATTGCTGGAGCTTCTTTTCAAGCTATTTTTAAAAATCCTTTAGCATCGCCGGATATTTTAGGGGTAACTAGTGGTTCAGCATTTGGTGCGGTTTTAGCTTTGCTTTTTGGTTTGGGCGTTTTTTGGGTAAATTCTCTGGCTTTTCTCTTTGGAATCATAAGTTTGACTCTTACGCTTTTTATTGCAAGGGGAGCTAGTAATTATGTGATGATAGTGCTTGCTGGAATTATTGTAGCGGCACTTTTTCAAAGCTTCATTTCCTTGGTGAAATATTTAGCTGATCCACAAGATGTCTTGCCTGTGATAACTTACTGGCTTTTAGGTTCTTTGCAGGTTAGTGATGTGGCACAGATAGTTTTTTGTTGTGTCATTACAAGCGTTGGAATTTTAATTTTACTCTTTTTTAGATGGAAGCATAATCTTTTAATGCTGGAGGATTTGGAGGCTAAAAGTCTTGGTTTAAATGTAACACAGCTAAGAATCATTCTTATTGTTGTCAATACGCTTATCATCTCTTCTATTGTAAGTTTGTGTGGGATTATTTCTTGGGTGGGGCTTATTATACCACATATTGCAAGGCTGATTTTTGGAAGTGATAATGCGAAAATCCTTCCTACTAGCGTATTTATAGGAGCTATCTTTATGTTGATTATTGATACTATGAGTAGGAATTTATTCGGACAGGAGATTCCTATTTCTGTATTGAGTGCCTTTATTGGTGCATCGGTATTTCTTTTTATACTTTATCGTTTTAAAGGAGTGAATTTATGAGTGTGTTTAAAATCAATGGAGCGTGTTTTGCCTATAAGGATAAGATGGTTTTTAAGGATTTAAATTTTGATTTAAATCCCGGAGAAATTTTAGCGATTTTAGGGCATAACGGAGTGGGGAAGACAACGCTGATTAAATGTTGCATTGGGCTTTTAAAATGGACGAATGGGAAAAGTTTTTTACTCCAAAAAGATATTAAAAGCATTCCTATTAAGAAGCTTTTTTCACAAATAGCCTATGTGCCTCAAGCGAAAAATTCTAGTATCAACTTAAGCGTCTTGGATATGGTTTTGCTGGGTTGCAATATGCACATAAAAAGCATTCCTAAGAAAATGCACAGAGAAAAAGCCTATGCAATTTTAGAGTCGCTTAATATTGCAAAACTAAGTGAAAAATCTTGTGCAAATTTAAGTGGAGGTGAATTGCAAATGGTTGTTTTAGCGAGGGCTCTTATTAATGATCCTTTGTTGATTATATTAGATGAGCCTGAATCTAATTTAGATTTTAAAAATCAACATTGTATTTTAAATGTTTTAGAAAATTTAAAAAAGCAAAATAAAGCTATCATTATCAACACGCATTTTCCACAAAATGCCTATAAATTAGCTGATAAGGTTTTGATTATGCAAGATAGAAAGTATCTTTTTGGAGATAAACATCTCATTAATAAAAAACAACTCAGTACAAGTTTTGAAGTGGATGAAAACTTTTTTGATTATTTAAATTTGCTTTAATAAATACCTATAAAGCTTCTAAAGAATAGGGAGGATTCCTATTCTTTTTCAAATTTAGCACCACTTATGATAGAGTCAATTCCTCCACCTGGATAGCGTGTAGCATTCCATACAGCCATATAAATGTGAATAGGGATAAAAATCACAAATGCCCAAGTTAAGATATGATGGATTGAACGCACATTTGCAAGCCCTCCGCACAACACTTCAATGGGCTTCATCAAAGGAGCAATAAATCCTCCAAAGCCCTCGTGATAGACATTTGCATATAGCACTAAGCCTGTAAGTGAAATTGCAAGAATGAGCAACATTATGGTGATATAAGTGATAAGCTGTAAGGGATTATAAGAACCTTTTAAATGCGGATGTCCACCAAGCAGTAAATATGCCTTAATGACACCAATCCAAACCATAGGATTAATGAAGTCTGAAAATGAACGACGCTCCTTTGCGCATTCTTTGGTGAAAAATAAATAAATCCGAAAAATTGTAACCGCAATGAGTGCAAATCCAAAAATCAAATGCCAACTACGCATTAGCGCATATAGGAATCCTGTGGGCTCGCCACTAAAATTGTTAGGAGCTAAGAAGGGATAGCCTAGATAAAAGCCTGTTCCAATAAGCACAAAAATGGTAATTGCTCTTATCCAGTGAAAAATCCGTGTAAGCTTAGAAAACTCAACAACGCGTTTATATTTTGTTTCCATAATTTCCCCTTTAAATGTTACAATTCATTGCAATAGGATCAAGCTTATATTGACTAATTGCATTCCCCTTTGCGTCTATTAAATGTACAGAACACGCAATGCAAGGATCAAAGGAATGGATTGTGCGGATAATTTCAAGCGGCTGGGTTAAATCCTGAATTTTTGTGCCAATAAGAGATGCCTCATAAGGTCCCATTTGGTTTTTAGCATCTTTTGGTCCTGCATTCCAAGTACTAGGAACAACAGCTTGATAATTTGAAACCACACCATCTTTGATTCTTACCCAATGGCTTAGTGTCCCGCGTGGCACATTTCCGATATAACGCCCTTTGTATTCCTTGCTATTATCAATATTATAAGGCGCACAAGTTGCCTGATCACTTTTTAGATTTTCCACTAAAGAATTAAAGGCTTCGATTCCATAATTTGCTGAAAGCTTGCATTCAAGTGCTCTAGCTGCTGTTCTTCCAAGCGTGCTAAAAAGTGCTTCAATAGGCAAGCCTGTATCCTCTAAAAATTGTGTGGCAATCTGTGTAATGCGCGGATTTTTCGCAGCAAGCCCCACAACAATCGCCGCTAGAGGTCCAACTTCCATAGACTCTCCATTATAGCGCGGAGATTTAATCCAGCTGTATTTGCCATCTGTATCTAAGGCTTTCGTATGGATAAGGTTGCCATCTGGTCCAATTGTATCTTTATCTACAAATCCTGTGTAATTTGGCTCTGTTTCACCATCATAAGGATGCAGAGGTTTATCATTTTTATACCAAGAGTGGATAGCTTCTTCTGTGATTAAATCTTCATCTAAGTCTAGGAGTTTTGAAATATCTCCATTGCGAACAATACCCGTGCTATAAAGAGTTTCACTGCGATTTACCGGAATTTCAGCGTGGCATAAGAAATTGCGCACTCCACAGCCCTTAAGCACACTTGGCTCATTCTTATACATTTCAGCTGCCATAACAATATCAGCATAATATGCACGATTTACAAATTCTTGCACTTCTTTGTATTTAGTTAGCCAATCTCCAAGTCTTGTTGGGTCTAAAAGATCCATCACGCAAGTTACCCCACCAACTGTTAGACTTTGCGGATGGGGTTGTTTTGCGCCAAAGATAGCCATCATTTGTGCTGCTACCCTTTGCACTTCAAGTGCTTTTAGGTAGTGTGAGAGAACAATTAAATTTTGCTCTGGAGAAAAATGGTAAGTTTTATGTCCCCAATATGCGTTTGCAAAAGGTCCTAAACCTTGTTTTCCGCTTGCAAACTTTTTAACTCTTTCTTGCACATTTGTTAACTCATCTGCACCTGTTGCAAGAGGCGTTTTGGAGTATTTAAAGGCAAGTTCAGAAGCTTTTTTGGGATCTGCTTTTAAAGCAGAGGTAATATCACACCAATCAAGCCCGTGCAAGTGATAAAAATGCACCAAATGATCGTGTAAGACAAGAGAAACATTCATTAAAGAACGTACCATTTCTGCATTAAAAGGGACTGTAATGCCAAGTGCGTCTTCTACTGCTGCAACTCCGGCTTTGTAATGGGAAAAAGTGCAAACCCCACAAATCCTTTGTGTCAAAAAGCCCACATCTCTAGGATCGCGATTTTTTACAATGACTTCAATTCCACGCCACAATGTTGAACTAGAATACGCATCGGTAATGACATTATTTTCATCTACCATCACCTCAATTCTCAAATGCCCTTCAATTCTTGTGATGGGATCTACAATGATTCGTTTTGTCATTCATTCCTCCTTATGCTTGATCTTTTTCTTTTTTGATATTGCTCAACACAGCGTGCGCTGCCATACCAATAGCAGCCGCTCCTAAAAGTGTGATTCCAATCGTGTCTGCTGTCCTATCTGCACCCCCTAGCATAGGTGTGTCATACAACTTGCTAGCAAGCGGTTCTTCAAAAGGTCCCATTGTGTCCCAAAAGTTTGGTTCGCTACAACCAATACAGCCGTGTCCTGCTTGAATAGGCCAGCTTGTGTGTGAGTTAAAGCGGAGCTTGGAGCAGTTATTGAAAGTGTAAGGACCTTTACAGCCTACTTTATACAGGCAATAGCCGCTTTTTGCGCCTTCATCACCAAAAGTTTGGACAAATTCACCCGCATCAAAATGCCCGCGCCTTTCACATAAATCGTGGATTCTAAATCCGTATGCCCATTTAGGACGATTGTAAGCATCAAGGCTTGGTAAGGTCCCAAAAAGAATAAAGTGCAACACATTGCCTACAATGTTTTTCTCACTTGGTGGGCAACCCGGGACATTAATTACAGGCTTATTTGTTACTGCTGTGAGCGGTTTTGAGGCAGTTGGATTTGGATTTGCTGCTTGGATACCGCCAAAGCTAGAGCAAGTTCCAATGGCAAAAATCGCTGCTGCGTGTTCACTTGCTTCTATTGCGGTTTGCATTCCTGTTTTACCATGTGCGCCAATGGTTAAATATCCACCTTCTAGTGCAGTAGGAACGCCTCCTTCTACCATTAATACATAGCGTCCTTTATAGCGTTCCATTGCAGATTCTAGGTTTTCTTCTGCTTGAAAACCAGAAGCAGCCATTAGTGTTTCGTGGTATTCTAAAGAAATGTAATCAAAAATAAGACTATCAATTCCCGGACCATCGCTTCTTAGTAGGCTCTCACTACAGCCTGTGCATTCTGCTAAATGTAGCCAAATCACTGGAAGTCTATCCGCAACTTCTGCCGCCTTTGCTGTAAGCGGAGCAAAACTTGCTGGTAACGCTAGCATTGTCGTCATTGCCCCTGCCCATTTCATAAAATCTCTTCTTGAGATTCCTTTTTCTTTAAGCATTTTTTTAATGCTATTGCCTTTTTTGAGTGCTGGAAATTTAGCAAGTTTTGCTAGCCTTTCCTCTGCTTGTTTAAGTAAAAGATTGTCTTTTTCTATCATCTTAACCTTCCTTCACATTGAGAGTTGAAAAATCGTTTAGAATTTACTCTTTTTTTTCTTAATTTAAACTACAAAAAGTTAATAATTTTTTAAATTGACGAAAGTTTAAGGGTTTAGTGTGATTTTTTAATTCATCATCAAGTGCTTTATTAATATTCGTATGGTTATCAATTAAATTCCTTCGTTTGCAAAGCTAGAGTTTGACACCGCTTAAAAATAACTTTCTTTCAAATTGTTAAAATTATAAAATCACGGCAATTTAGATTCCAACTTAGCTCTAGCGTTTCCTTTTTGCCAGCCGTTAAGTAGTTCACTTATCCTGCCCACTTTGTGTCTTTTTGCTTTGTATGATTTTATCACTTTTCTCTTACATTGTAGATTCACTTAAGCTTTTTTATAGTTCAATCTCTTTGTCCTTTAGCCAAAAAATTGAGCTTTTTAAAGAGAGAATCCTGCCTATTTCTCACATTTACATACAGCAATCCATAATTGTTTGGAAAGTTTTACTGGTGCTTACTAAATTCTTTATTCAACCCTTTTGCTACCGCTATGTCCCAAATTTGTGAGGCTTTAAGCGAAGTGGTTACGCCTTGTAACACTTCTTTGGGTTTTTATTCTTTTACTAGGATTTTATAAAGCCCTTATTGTAGCATTTAGTTTTACACATTTAAATCTTAAGATTTTAAAGTCCTTTCTCAAAACGCCCTAAATAATTTTAAATCTTTAATTTTAGATTCCAACATTTTGCCCTTAGAATTCTTGCATTTTATGCTTATATCTATAAAGCTAGATTCTTTTTTAGTGCTTATGCGCAATCCTTATAACTATCATATAAATTACGCACTAAAAAGTGAAAGGCTAGATAAAGCAAAATTGCTAATTAAAAGCTCTCTGCCCTTTTGTGCCTTATCTTGCTTAAAATTATTCATACCATACTGCACACTAAATTCTTTTACATAAAAATCCCTATAAAGTTCTCTAATAAACTCACTATCATCATAAGTTAGCAAAAATTTATGCGTTGTGTTTTTAAGATTTTCACAAAGCCTTTTGTGGTCAAAGCCTATGTGTAAATCACCCTTTTTGCCATAAAGCTTTGATTTAATCGCGCTAAAATAAGGCGGATCAAGGAATATAAACACGCCTTGCCCCTCTTTTTGCAATAGCACTTCATAATCATCGCTGCTAAAATAAAAATGCTGCAAAATCTGTGGCATTGCCCTAAGCCGCTCAATGCTACTTTGTGTAAAGCGAGATTCATAAGCCTTTTGAGAATATCCGCCACAATCAAGTAGCCCTGAAAAAGTAACGCGATTTAAGATAAAAAAATCTACCGCTCTTTGCAATGGGCTTAAATCTTGCTTCCTGCGGCTTAAAATCTCTGTGTGTAACTCTCTGCCATCTTTATAAGCTTCTTTTATTGCGACAATCTTTTCAATAAGACGCATAGAATCCACTTTTAATGTCTGCCAAAAGCAGTATAAATCATAGTTTAAATCATTAGCAAAAAAAATTGCGTTTGTATGTGTTTGTGCAAGATAAAGCCCCACACTCCCACCGCCAAAAAATGGCTCTCTAAACTCTTTAAAATCTTTAGGAAAAAAGTCTTGCAGAAACTTTATCACCCTGCTTTTGCCTCCGGGATAGCGAAGCGGAGATTTGTGATAATTTTTCATAGATTTATCCATACTTCAAAATGATTGTTGCTAGATTCTATATTAAGTGCTTGAAGTGTTGCAATATGCGTTTGTGAAAAAGTATTGCGGTTGATGAAATCTTGCAAATTATCACTAGGCAATATACAGCTATCTTGTAAAAGCCCCGAAGTAAGTCGCAAAACTACTTTAAACTTCTCATAGCCCACAATAGAATCTATATTGTTATAAAGCATAAGTTTTAAGAGTCCATCTTTTACATCATCACTACTTGGAAGCAATGCGTTTTTACTATGCTTACTCTCACATAAAACTAAAATATTATCCTGCAATAGCACATCATCACAAGTGAAAAAATACTGCCCACCTAAATAGTTTTCTATGGTGATTTTACATTTTTGCCCTATGCCAATTTGCTCTTTTGGCTGCAAAGTTAGCATTTCTCTATGCTGTGCTGCCCTAGCTTTTGTCCGTGAGAAATCCATAAAAGATTCTTTGCTTTTTATGATTTTTGCGATGAATTTATCAATACTTTCCAAACTATGAAGTTTTACTCCAAGAGATGTAGCAATATCCACATAAGCATTTTTAGCTTTTTGTGCTAAGGCAGGAAGATTTTCAAGCTGATTTATATTCCAATGCAATGCTGATTGATGATAATTTGTAAGCTTACTAAGTTGTTTGCAAATATACTCATTATTAAATTGCTGATTGGTAATTTTGCCCTGCTTTGTTGGGTGCAAATTTGCCTTGTCATAAAAGGCGATAATCGCATAAACATTGAGCAAACTCATAAGGCTAAGGCTATCCCATTGTAAATAATCCCTATCGCCATTTATCCCTTCATCTTTGATTAGTGGGATTATCGTTACTACCTTATTTGTGCCACTGCTAAAAGTATCATACACTCTAGCATAAGGATAAGATCTTGTGCGTTTGGGGCTTACCCACTTGCTTATAGCAAAGCTTTTATTCTCAAAATTTACAATACATTTGCTAGGCAGGTTATTGATATTATCAAAATCATATCGCTCTAAATCCTCTCCCCAAGATTTTGTGCAAGATTTTATATAAGAAAAATTCTTTATCTTTGCGTGTAGCATATAAGTCCCTTATTATAGAGTATAAATATATTTCATTGCACAAATTATTTTTCTAAATATTATTACACAACCTTAAATCAGTTATTTTAGATTCTATTGCTTTAAATTTAGAGTCTAGCTCGTCCTTGCGTTTTATACTTAGATCTATAGAGCTAGATTCTTTCTCGATACCTACAAAATGCCTACCCAAGAGATTTGCTGCAATGCCTGTAGTGCTAGAGCCTGAAAATGGATCGCAAATGATAGAATCTTCATTGCTTGCCATTAAAAGCAATCGCACCAAAAGGGCTAAGGGCTTTTGTGTTGGGTGTTTGCCAAAGGTCTTTTCCCAAGGGGCGATAGCTGGGAGACTCCACACATCACGCATTTGCTTATTGTTATTGAGCTTTTTTAGAATCTCATAGTTAAAAATATGCTTATGTTTATGACTTTTTCTAGCCCAAATGATTTGCTCAGTAGAGTGCGTAAGATAGCGACAACTAAAGTTTGGTGGGGGATTAGTTTTCTGCCAAGTAATGATATTTAAAATCTTAAAATCAAGCTTTTGCAACGCCCTGCCAAGTGAAAAAATATTATGATAAGTCCCGCTTATCATAATGCTACCTGTTGGCTTTAGGGCGACTCTAGCATTGCGTATCCACTCCATATTAAATCTATCGATTTCATCAATATTTTCTCCCCTATCCCATTCGCCTTTATTTACACTCACAATCTTACCGCTTTGGATACTTAAGCCATCATTTGAGAGAAAATAAGGCGGATCAGCAAAAATCACATCAAAACTCTCTTTCATCTGTGGCAAAAGCGCATTACAATCACCTTGATAGAGACTAAATGTAGAATCTAGACTTGTAAAAGTAGGAGTGAGTGTATGAGCAATCATTAAGCTAAATCTTTTTTTGCAAGCCATTAAACAGCATTGATCTACCAGACCTGTTCCAATATGTAATGTCCTGCTTGATAAACAACCATTTAATACAACACAAAACAACAGCAATAGGTATCTCTTCATTATCATAGTTTGTAAAAGGTGGCAAATCTTTTGCTTCTTCTACAATATCAAAATTCTCACATTGAAAAATCCTATTTATCAGTTTTTTTAATTTTGTCGTATTCTTTGAAATAATGCTGTTTGTATGCCACCAAAATGGCCACGATGTCCGTATGAGAAGGGTTTCTATGTCGCCTAGCATCCCCTAATTTAAAATACATATTTTCAACATTCACAACAAAGTCAAAGCCCTTATTAAGTCGTGTAAGTCTTTGTAGATAAATAACATACTGATCTACAGATTCAACTATATACTTAATAGGCTGATCTGCCTTCAGCAAATTCCCACCCTGACTTTTCTTGCAAAAACAAGAAAATCAACTCTTTTCTTATTTCATCTCGCGTATTAGCATTTAGAACATATTCTATTTCCAACACAACAATTCTCGTTTAAATGATATAGTTTTACAAAGAAAACTTAAAGTTATATCATTTTTTTACCAATTTTTTTATGTGGTGGCTGAAATTTAAAACATTCGCGGATCGCTAAAATCAAAGGCAAAACATCAAAAGCCTTAGCATATTCATTAAAAAGCAAAGCAATCTCTCAAACTATCTTTTGATACACCTAGCAAAAGATTGAAATCATTAAGGCTAATACTTAACCTATCTTTATTTGCTAGACATTTTTGCCAATCCACAAACAAGCCCAAATCCCTATTTGTAGCCCTCAGAGTGCTTAGAAAAATCTCAAATGACAATGTATTTTTCATAATTATCCCTTTTATTAAGATTTTAAAATCCAATATTCTAAAGCACTATCTTTATTTTGGATTCTATCTCTTTGCGTTTTATGCCTATACAACTAGATTCTTTTTTAATACCTATAAACAGCCTGTGTAAATTTACTGCCTAGCTGCATTATAACACTAGACTTTAAAAAGTTTCACATTCTCTTTTAATCTTTTTTCTATAAGCTTGCAATACGCTTTATCAAGCTCAAGCCCAATGCCTATGCGACAATTAGATTCTGCTTCTAAAAGCGTCGTGCCACTCCCACAAAATGGATCAAATACCACTTCGCCCACATAAGAGAAAAGTTTAATGCACCGCTTAGGCAACTCTCTAGGAAAAGGAGCAGGATTGTAAGTGCTTTTGACTTTGGGCTTTTAAAAAGAATTATTTTTAGTAAATTGTTGCACGGCTTGCAAAAAAAGTTTTTTTGTAAAAAATTGCAAGGCAAAAAGTGCAAAATTCTCTTTGTTTTGGGCTTGCCTTTGGGGCGCGGGATTTGGCGCGGTTTGGAGGCTTAGGCTTTATGCTTTTGTTTGTGGTAAGTTTGGCGCGAGTAAAGTGAGTGTGCCAGAAATCCGTAAAATGACTTTTTATGTCTTGCTAGTCAAAATGCCTGTTTTAGGATATTTGGGTAGTTTTTTGAAATTGTGAAAAAGCAAAATAGATTTTGGAATGTAGAATCTAAGCTCAAAACAAAGAAACTTCCTTGCGATTTTGTGAGCTTTGCAACTTAAATTCCTCTTTGATTTTTCCTTGATTTGCTAGTCTATCAAGTATCATTGCATAATAGGGCTTATGTAATTCACAACTTAGCCATTGTCGCTTTAACTTCTCACATAGCACAAGCTCACCGCCACTTCCACCAAAAAGGATAAACACAGAATCCCCTTCATTGGTGCAAGATTTTATTAACATTTCCACTAAGCCCAAGGGAATCTGACAAGAATGGAAGGTTTTGTCTTTGCTGACATTTTTGACTAAATCAAAATAAAACCAAGAATAAGGCATTCTGCCCTTATGTCCTTCTTTTAGCCTTTGTAAGATTCTCTTATCGGTGGGGTTTTGGTAAGGCAGGGCGATATTGTCTTTATAACAATGATTATTCTTTGTTTTTGTCGCGTGAAGTATGCTTCTGTGGGCTGTGGTAAGGCGCCTTTTGCTATGCCCAACATTTGTATTATATACCCATACATATTCTTGCACATCATAAGCAATAGAATCTAGGCATTTAACCCTTAGATACGCATTTTGCTTAGGATAATTCATCATAAATAAAATTCCCGCTAGGCTTTAATACACGTATGGATTCTTTAGCCAACTCACAATACCATTGTATATAGTCTTCCCATTTTTGCGTGTATTTTGAGCCATTATAATTAATGCCTACATTATAATCTGGGTCCCCATTACCATATCCAAGCTAGAATCTGGCAAGGTTTTAAGCACTTTTAATACATCGTCGTTATAAAGTTTATTGAGTTTCATTTCATTGCCTTACCAAAACATATTCGCACGATTTTAAAAATACAATAGAATCTAAACGCAAAGGATTACTAAAAGTATAAGCCCAAAGTTTTAAACTAGTAAAATATTGCTTTCACTATCATTGTATTCATTTAAAAGGCTTTTTTATATTGCCAACTTATGCGTTTTTGCAAAGCTTCAAAAGGGTGGTAGAGTTTATCAATACCCTTTATAAACTGATGATAGCCGCTACCTAAATGCAAAATACAAATATTTTCATTAATAAAGCTTTGTGGGAGTTTTTCACTAGAATCTAGCTTTGTCGCGTCAAATGGATTGCCAAAACCATATTGTTTAGATACTTCTTTAACTAAATTATTATCAAAAGTAAAACTATTGTGTTTGCTACAATACTGATACAAAGCTTCCAAAACTAAATGTTTTTTACTCTCAAGCCTTTTACTCACTTTCCACACCTCATTTTAGATATTTCCCAATCCATAAAACATCTCTTTTCTCACTCCCCAAACACCCTTTGAAAAATAGAATCTACATTTTTTGTGTAGTAGCTAAACTCAAAGCATTCTCTAATCGCAACTTCGCCGATAAGTCCTACAAGCTCAGAATCTGCTAAGAGATATTGCAAATAAAGCGATTCGCCTTTATCGTTTATTGTTAAATATCATTTCTAAATATTCATTTAAATTATCTTTTATATTTTTAGTTTTACCCTCGCTATCTGTGAATGTAGCGCTATGGCTTTTAGCTGATTTAATCACATTAGCAAACAACTCCGAAGGACGAATGAAAAACCCCTTTTCTGTGCAAGATGCGGTCTATCGCAAATATTTCAGAATATGTTCCTCAAATACTTTCACAGCATTTCTCACGAAATTCTTTCTGTACTGACGATCAACTAGATTGATAGCACACTGATTCATATGCTTAAAATCCGGCACATCATCATAATAATCAAACTGATGTCTTCTATTCGGATAACACCATGTAAACCACCAGTTGAAAGGCGTCATAACATCTCTGTCAAGATAATGGGTTGCTTCATCTATGAGATTTTCCGTTATATTGTTAACCTGATATCCTTTTTGTTTCCCGTCCTGTGATAATAACTCAGTATCAAACAGAGTGATTCCGGCATATAGATTATGCCAGAGTTCAATACGAAACCACATCTGCAGACTACCTTTTTTGAACTTCGCTTTCTTTACTACATAATTTAATCCAGGATATGTACCATCGCTAATTTCGTAAAATTTGTCATGTTCTTTTTCTTCATACGAATAATAACCAAATTCTTTCTCAAGTTCCAGCCCATATTGGGGGGCAATGATCTCCATTTCCTCCTTAAAGTCATCAAAAACAAGTCTCATAAGACCCAGCTTAGCTGTTTTCATAGACCTTTCAATTTCAATGCCTGCACTAAAATAGTCCGGCGATTTATATAATATTTCTAAGTTTCTTTCCATAAACCTTTTGTCTCCTTCATTTGTAAACATATGAATGCTGTCTATATACTGTATAATGATTGACTTCATCGGTTTATCCAGTTTTTCCAACAACTTCGTCAGCCAGCAACAAATATCGTCTTTCCATGAAATACAGCGTATGTGATTGAGTGGTAAAATATCTGTACTACCTTGTTTTTTTCGGCTATAGGGTGAGGGCGAATCTCCAAATCTTGTCAGATAAACCAATGGAGAATTTTTCGCATATTTGTAATAATCATAACACTGCCCCTCCTGTTCATCTCCAAAAATTTTTACTTCCATTGGAATATTAAACCGAGAATTCTCAATCATAATATCAATACGTTTGCCACGGTCTATTACATACTCTCTCATGACATGTGTGTATTCAAGCAAAGTTTCATTTACATCATCTCTATTTAGGACATCCTCAAGAAAGGATTTCAAAAACAAAGTCCCACAACCATGCTGTCCTTCCGGATTTAGTAAATCCGCTAAAAAACGGCACATGAGTACCTCTTTTGCATTAATCCCCAGTACGTTAAAGATATTATATTCTGACATTGACTTATAAAGTGGTAGATTTTTTCTTTCGTCACATATTTTTGAAAGCAGTTCTTCGTAATGATCCATTCGCAAGTTCCTCCTTATAGATAGCTGTTCTGTTCACAAAGATCATAATATACAACATGTCATAATCCAAACTATCACAAACAAAATCTCCTTACATAACCTTTTGACACCTACTCAAATTCCAATATATAATTCATAAAATAGTACTCTTATCATTGCAATCATTAATATTATAAAAAACCTAAAATGCATAAACCGTCCCAAATAATTCCCCGATTTGAAATGTATATACCAACCATTTTCCAGAAAAATCATTACAAGTAGTTCTGATTGAGGTAATAATAAAAATGTGGTGTAATTTATTCAGATAATATTTGTGGGGTGATTACATGACATTACTAGACCAGGGCCCTTTCCAACTCGGCTTGGCTATCTTTTAAATTTGCATAATCAAAAGTGGTATCGCCTGCTGCTGCTCTCTCCCCTTCATTTATATAATTAGCTATATTTTCTGATATATATCTATAAAACATAACGCCTAGCACATACTGCTTAAAATCCCATCCATCCACTGAACCTCTCAAATCATCAGCGATGGACCATATCGCTTTATGTAATTCTTCTCTTTGGTGGTTGCTTGCCATTTTGATTACCTTTAAATTTGATTTTTGATAGCGTGTTTTGGTGTGTATTATATATTTTCAGTAATTTTAAGAAGGCAGATGATTTGCGCCTTCCTAGATGATCTTGGCTAATTGGTGTCATGGTTTGTCTTTTTGGTCAGGGTGAGAAAAGTTTGGAGTCGTAGCATCATGAATATCTATGCCTTGTGGGTAGATAAGCTTTTGATTGTTAAAATCTACTTGCTGTGTGGGAATCTATGGTTTTTGTGTAGGTAGGCTTAGAATCTAGGCTTTTAGATTCCAATTTTTCAAAGCCTAAAAGCTCTAGCACTTCTTTTAGATTTTGCTGTGTAATCATTGCGCTATCCTTAAATTGACATTTTATACCAGCACAACATCACCTATAGCGGTAAAAAAGGCTTTAAAGGCTTCTGTGATGCTCTGGTTTTATATCTTGTTCCCAAACACTCTTTGAAAAATCGCATCGACATTTTTTGTGTAATAGCTAAACTCAAAGCATTCTCTAATTGCCTCTTCTCCAATAAGTCCTACAAGCTCAGAATCTGCTAAGAGATATTGCAAATAAAGCGATTCGCCTTTATCGTTTAGCGCATTTTTTCCTTCTTGCAAATCGCCCCATACTTGCATCGCATTGCGTTGCACGATTTTATAGGCATCTTCGCGCGATATGCCTTGTTTTGGAAGCTCTAAAAGTATGCGCTGGGAAAACACAAGCCCGCCTGTTAAGTTAAGATTTTTTAGCATATTTTTTGGATACACCACGAGCTTTTCAAGCAGCCCTTTTAAGCGATGGAGCATAAAATCTGTCGTAATAAAGCTATCTGGCAAAATGAAGCGCTCCACACTTGAATGGCTAATATCCCTCTCATGCCAGAGGGCGACATTCTCCATTGCCGGCAGAGCATAGGAGCGAATCATTCTGCAAAGCCCTGTGATGTTTTCACTCAAAACCGGATTGCGCTTATGTGGCATAGCAGAGCTGCCCTTTTGTCCGCTTTCAAAATACTCTTCAGCTTCATAGACTTCTGTGCGTTGCAAATGGCGCACTTCTATGGCGATTTTCTCGCAACTACTGGCCAAAAGTGCTAAATCACTCATTAGCCTTGCATATCTATCGCGTTGGATGACTTGGTTACTCACAGGCGCGGGCTTTAGCCCTAGTTCTTTACACACCAGCTCTTCTAATTCCATAGGTGTATGCGCGAGATTCCCCATTGCGCCACTTAGCTGCCCTACAGCAATGACTTCTAAGGTAGATTCTAAAGCGTTTAAATGCCGTCCTAACTCATCATACCAAATCGCTAGCACAAGCCCAAAGGTGATAGGCTCTCCGTGGATTCCATGAGAGCGTCCAACCATAAGCGTGTATTTATGCTCTATTGCGCGGTTTTTTATGACTTCGCGCAAGTCTTGTAAATCTTGAATGATAATTTTTAGAGAATCGCGCATTTGCAACGCCACAGCCGTATCAATGCAATCACTTGAAGTAATCCCATAATGCACCCAGCGGCTTTCTTCACCCAAAGACTCCGCGACGCTTGTGGTAAAGGCGATTAAATCATGCTTTGTAACCGCCTCGATTTTCTCAATGCGCGTAATATCAAACTTCGCATTTTTGCAGATTTTCTCACAATCAGAATCAGGGATTAGCCCTAAGCGATTCCACCCGCGCACAAGGGCTTTCTCCACCTCTAGCCACGCGCTGTATTTGGCCTCCACACTCCAGAGATTTTTCATCTCACTTCTTGCATATCGCTCTACCATTTTTCCTTTCCTTGTGCTTTAGATTTATCTGATTTTACTTGCTTTTTAGTTTGGTAGACG
>NZ_JALEIK010000015.1 GCF_022770205.1 Helicobacter sp.
TGGTAAAGTAGGACGGTGCGGAGATGAGAGTGTAATAGAATGTGTTAAAAGAGATTCTTTCTTGTGTGCTACATTTACTAATCTTTGTTCTTACTTTATTCTTGTCTTTTAGAATTGTATTATTTTTATAGGGTTAAAAAAAGAAATTAAAATCCAAAGTTAATCAAGGCAATTATTAATTGTTATGAGATTTAAGATTGCAGCAGTATGTTTGAGGCTGTAAATTTAATTTTAAGGTTACTAGAATAAGGAGCACAATTTATTTTTTTAAAACAATTGGAGTGGTGGTTTGTAAGATGGGAAGGAATCCTTTAGGTAACTTTTTAAAAAACTACTATTAGACTTTATATAGGACTGAAAGGTAAAAAATGAGTGACTCTGTATAATTAAGTACAGATTTTTTAAGAAAGTTAAAATGCTTTATGAAGTTTTTAGAAATGAAAATCCAACCTTAGAATCATTTCATTTTCATCTACATATTTAAGGTTTAAAACATCACAAAATGCCCTTAAATGGCTTCTAAATGCTTAGTAAAAGGGAGCTTGAAGCATTTCACAAATCTATCACAAAAGTCCATTGATTATAAAGGTTTTGGGTGTAATGGTTAATAAAAGTGCTTAAAATAGGGGCTTAAGAGAAGCTACCTATAAAAAGCGTAAGGGCAATAGTTTTAAAGATTATGAGCCATTAAAGGCTTTGTAAATGCGTATTAAAGGGGTATAAAAAGGTTTTCAAAAAAAGAGCAAAGTTTTAAAAATTTAATATTGAATTAATATAAAAATTTATAGAATAATTTTAAGTAAATTTAGATTCTTAATAAATAACTTTGGTAGGTCTCTTGCATTCTGTGCTTTTACAATTAAAAAATGAACTTACACCTTTTGAATTTGATAACTATATCAGTCAGTTATCCTATAATGAAAAATATTCCCGTGATGATAGAATCGTATTAAATGCACCCAATATTTTTATAGTAAGTTGGATAAAAACAAAATATGCTAATAAAATTGCATATCTTTTTGAGACGCATAGTGGTTTTAAACCCGAAGTCATTATAGAAGTATCAAATCCTAACAAAAAGAAAGAAAACAAGCCCAATATTCGCAAACAAAATTCTGCTTCAAATCTCAATCCTTCATTTACCTTTGCTTCTTTTGTAGTAGGTAATTCTAATACTTTTGCCTTTAATGTTGCAAAAACGGTGGCACAAAACCAAAGTACAAGTTATAATCCTTTAGTCATTTATGGAAACACTGGACTTGGTAAAACGCATTTATTAAACGCAATTGGCAATGCAAATGTCAGCGTAGGAAAAAATGTCATTTACACTACAAGTGAACAATTTTTAAATGACTTTTTATTACACATCCGCAATAACACAATGGAACGATTCCGTCAAAAATACCGCGCTTGTGATTATTTGCTCATTGATGATATTCAATTCCTAAGTGGTAAAGATCAAATTCAAGAAGAATTTTTCCACACCTTTAATGAACTTAAAGAAAATAATAAGCAAATCGTGCTAACTTCTGACCGCCCCCCAAAAAATATGAATGGTTTAGAAGAACGCTTAAAAACACGCTTTACCTCCGGACTTCTAGCAGATATTCAACCTCCAGAATTAGAAACTAAAATTAACATTATCCGCGCAAAATGTGAATTAGATGGAATCCATTTAAACGATTCCATCACTAATTTTATTGCAGCAAACATTAATGATAACATCCGTGAAATTGAAGGTGTTTTGGTAAAACTCAACTTCTCAATGAATGTTACAAATATCCAAGAAATTAGTCTTGATTTTGTTAAAGATATTTTAAAAGAATACATTAAAGAATCTAAAGAAAGCGTAGATATGGATTCTATCATTGAAACTGTTTCAAAATACTATAATCTTAAACCTTCAGATATTAAAGGTAGAAGCCGCTCTAAAAACATTGTAACAGCGCGTAAAATTGTAATTTATTTAGCACGCACGCTTACACCAAATTCAATGCCCTACCTTGCAAATTACTTTGGAATGAAAGACCATAGCACAGTGAGCAAAGCAATGAAAAGCATCCAAAATGAAATTAACGAAAATCAAAACTTTAAAACCATTATTGAAGAAATCAAAAATAAAATAAAGTAATTTCTTTAAACACGACACAAACAAACTTTTGCTAAAATTGTGCATTAATGTGAAATATCCAAATAACATTTACACACAATAAAAACCCTAATTTTAGAAGCTTGTAGAAGTTATTCAACAATTCAACCCCCCTACTAATACTTCTAAAATTTAAAAATAATAAAAGGAGATTGCATATGAACATTACAATTCCAAATAGTATCTTAGATAATGTATTCACATCTTTACAACCTTTCTTAGATAAAAAAGATTCCAGTCAAATCACTTCTCACATTTACTTAGAAACTAAAAATAATCAACTCATTGCAAAAGCAACAGACTTTGAAATGGGACTTTACACCATTACAGATTGCACAGATATTAAAGAAGAAGGTATTGCAACAGTTAATGGAAAACAAATCCTAGATATTATTAAACGCTTAAAAGAAGGAGAAATCAATCTTTACACAAATAATGAAAATCTCCACATTAAACAAAACAAAAGTTCCTTTAAACTCCCAATGTTCAATGCACAAGAATTTCCAAGCTTTCCAGAATTTGAAAATCTACCTAAATTAGAAATCAATTCCTTAGAACTTATTACTTCAATGAAAAAAATTTTTCCTGTTATTGATATAAATAATCAAAGAAGAGAATTAAACGGCGCACTTTTAGACATTAAAGAATATTCTTATAATTTTATTGCCACAGACACTAAGCGTTTAGCAATGATTAAATTTGACAAACCCTCAGGCAAAAATCTCTCTCTAATTTTCCCAAGAAAAGCAATCACAGAAATCCAAAGATTATTTTTTGACAATGTAGAACTATTTTATAGCACAAAAAATGTCATCATTAAATCTCAAAATTATGTTTTCTTCTCCCATCTCATTAATGGAAAATTCCCAGATTATGAAAAGATTCTGCCAAAAGATATGCAAATAGAATTAAACATTTCAAAAGCAAGTATCATTGAAGGGATTAAAGTCATTAATTCTGTAACAAATGACATTAAAATGACTTTTAAAGCACAAGAAATTTTATTTGAATCCTTAAGTCAAGATAATTCTGAAGCAAAAACACAAATAGAAATTGAATTACCCATTAATGAAGAAATAGAAATTGGTATAAATTCCCGCCATGTTTTGGACTTTTTAACACAGATTCACACAGCTACTTTCACTTGGATATTAAATGGTAAAAATCAACCCTTTATTCTAAAGAGTGAAAACTTTTCCACAGTTATTATGCCAATTATACTTTAAGGGACTCTATGGAAGATTTAGAATACACAAGCCAAAGTATTAAGGTTTTAAAGGGCTTAGAAGCGGTTAGAAAACGCCCAGGAATGTATATTGGTGATACAAGCACAAATGGCTTACACCATTTAATTTATGAAGTTGTGGATAATTGTATTGATGAAGCAATGGCAGGATATTGCACTAAAATTGATGTGATTTTAACAAAAGATGGGGGAGCAAAGATTACAGATAATGGACGCGGAATCCCTGTTGATATCCACCCCACAGAAAATATCCCTGCAGCAACGGTTGCACTAACCATTCTACACGCAGGGGGTAAGTTTGATCAAAAGACTTATTCAGGGGGCTTACACGGCGTTGGTGTTTCTGTTGTTAATGCACTCTCCACAATGCTACAAATGACAATTTATAAGCATAATAAAATCTATCGCCAAGATTTTTCAAAAGGGATTCCACAAAATGACTTAGAAGTTATCGGTGAAACAAAAGAAAATGGAACAACCATTGAGTTTATCCCAGATTCTAGCATTTTTGAAGTGGTAGAGTTTGACAAAGAAATTTTAAAAAAACGCTTCAAAGAACTTGCATATCTTAATCATCAAATTACAATTCATTTTACTGATGAACGCGATGGATTTAGCGAAATTTATCATTTTGAAGGGGGTTTATCACAATTCATCACAGATATTAATAAAAAGCCAGCCCTTGTAAGCATTTTAAGTTTTGAAGGCAAAGATGAAGATGTAGAAGTTGAGATTGCCCTAACTTACAATGAAGGCTTTGATGAAAAAGTTTTAAGTTTTGTTAATAACATTAATACAAGTGAAGGTGGGACGCACGAAGCAGGCTTTAGAGCAGGGCTTACAAGAACAATTATGAATTACATTGAAGCCAATGCTAATGCTAGAGAAAAGGATTCCAAAATTACAGGCGATGATATTAGAGAAGGGCTTGTTGCGATTGTTTCAATTAGAGTGATTGACCCACAATTTGTAGGACAAACTAAGGGCAAGCTTGGAAGCACCTTTGTAAAACCCATTGTCCAAAAACTCACCCATGAAAAGATTTCAAAATATTTTGAAGAAAATCCTAATGAAGCAAAGGCAATTATGCAAAAAGCTTTGCTTGCAGCAAGGGGCAGAGAAGCGGCAAAAAAAGCAAGGGAACTTACGCGTAAAAAGGAATCCTTTAGTGTAGGAACACTCCCGGGAAAACTTGCAGATTGTCAAAGCAAAGATCCTAGCATTAGTGAGATTTACTTAGTAGAAGGGGATTCTGCAGGGGGTTCAGCAAAGCAAGGGAGAGATAGAGTGTATCAAGCAATTTTACCTTTGCGGGGGAAAATTTTAAATGTGGAAAAATCGCGCCTTGATAAAATTTTAAAAAGTGAAGAAATTAAAAACCTTATCACCGCGCTTGGTTGTGGGATTGGCGAAGAGTTTGATATCCAAAAAGCAAGGTATAATAAAATCATCATAATGACAGACGCTGATGTTGATGGTAGCCATATCCAAACTCTTTTAATGACTTTCTTTTTCCGTTATTTAAAGGGTATTATTGAAGCAGGATACTTATACATAGCCCAGCCGCCACTTTATCGTTTTAAAAAGGGCAAAAAAGAGATTTATCTAAAAGATGAAAAGGCTTTGAGTGAATATTTAATTGAAAATGGGATTGAAAATTTTGCATTTAGTGGAATTGGAAATAAAGATTTAATGGAATTTTTCAAAATCACAGCGCATTATCGCACAATATTGCAAAATCTTAAAAAACGCTTTTCACTCATTGAAATTGTGAAGTTTTTGATTGAAAATCCCGATGTTATTGCACTTCAAAATGATGCTTTAAATCAAATCATTAAAGAACAAATCACAGCATTAAATTTTAATATTTTAAATCAAACCATTGATGAAGAAAAAATTCATTTGTATGTGCAAACGGATTCTGGTTTAGTGGATATTAAAATTGATGATGAACTCTTTGCTCATCCGCTTTTTGAAGAAGCGCGTTATGTGTATAGAAAAATGCAAGAGAGAGATTTTTCATTTTTAGAGGGTGAAGATCCTATTGCAATGTTAGAAAAGATTGAAGAGAGTAGTAAAAAAGGGGCGTATATCCAACGCTATAAAGGTTTGGGGGAAATGAACCCTGAACAATTATGGGAAACAACGATGACTCCAGAAAATCGCCGTTTAATTCGCGTAGAAATTAAAGATGATAGCACTGCTAGTGATGTCTTTTCTCTTTTTATGGGTGATGAAGTAGAACCACGCCGTGAGTATATTCAAGCGCACGCAAAAGATGTGAAGCATTTAGATATATAGTTAGGATTATAATGTATTTTTTATCAGGTATTATTGACTTTTTTACTAGTATTAATGGAATCTTTTATGTCTTAGCGTATTTAGTAGGTGGAATCCCTTTTGGGTTATTGTATGGAAAATATCTAGGCGGTGTGGATATTAGAAAAGTAGGGAGTGGAAGCATAGGGGCTACTAATGTTTTGCGTGCGTTAAAACAAAGCAATCCAAAGCTTGCAAAAAAAGTTGCGATTCTTACAATGTTAAGTGATGCACTAAAAGGTGCACTAGTGATTGGAATTGCAAAGCTTGTAGGGCTTAGTTATGAAGCACAATGGATGCTTGCGTTTTTGTCTGTGCTTGGGCATTGCTTTAGCTTATTTTTGAAACTTGAAGGGGGCAAGGGCGTGGCAACAACGGTTGGTGTGATTGCCGTGTTTTTACCCATTGAAGCAGTTTTAGGCTTAATAGTATGGTTTTTAGTGGGGAGGTTTTTAAAAATCTCTTCTCTTGCATCTTTGTTAGGGTTGCTTGTAGGGATAGCTTCTAGCTTCATCCTTCACCCAGAGATTCCACATATTAGCACGCACACGCCTTTGGTTTTAATCGCTGTGATTGTGATTTACAAGCATATTCCAAATATTGTGCGCTTAATCCAAAAGAAAGAAGAAAAAGTTATTTAATTTTTGTTTAAGTGTAATAAATACTCTTTTGTAGGGAGTTTTTCAGCATTAGCATTGTCAATACAATAAGTTGGCAGAATCTTACAACCTAAATAAGCAAAAGAATGATAAATGGGGGAAAGTAGAGTTTCAAGGCTATATCCGTGATGTCCATCATAACTTTTCTCATCGCCGCCAGCAGTGGTGATAATGCTAAATTGCTTGCCATTCTTTCATTAAACTTGGTGTGCTAAACCAAAATAGCGGAAACTGAAAAAGGATTCTAGCAATGCTTTATTGACTTTAGAATCCTTAAAAAATGTGTGTGAAAAAAGTAATAGCATTTTCATAAAAACTCCATAAAATAGAATGCACTTGAATTGTAGCACAGCTTTAAATGTAAGTGATAAAATCTTTATAAATGAATGTCTTTAAAAAATTCTGTAATATCTACCTCTAAAATAGAAGCAATTTGTAATAAATGTTCAATATTAAATGCGCTCCTTTTAATCCAATTTCAGCAAAGCTAACTAAACTTACAGAGTTATGCCCCATTTCTAAAGAGAGTTTGAGTTGGGAATATTTCTTTTCTTTGCGAATTTTTGCAACATTTTTGCCGATGATTTTATGGATTTCTTTGATTTGCGCATCACTTAGCAAATTTTACCTTATTGATATAAGTTGAAAAAATATTTTAAAAAATATAGAATCTGCATTCAACTTATGATAATAATTTAATTCAATAAAAAGGAGTTAGTGATGCAACTAATGAAAAAATTTTAGGCGTAGGGCTTAGCCTTGTAGCTTCAGTAGCACTTGCAAATGAAAGCGGAGCATTTGTGGGGATAGAAGGTGGAATGATAAATAGTAAGTTTAAAGGAGATGATATTTCTTTAAAAGATAATGTGCCAGCATTTGGAATCAAAATGGGATATAGATTCACTCCAAACTTTAGAACCTATGGTGCATACAATTATGTAACAAAGGCTAAAGGCAATTATGGGTATGTAAATAATTATGGCGAATGGATAGAGGAAGCAGAAATTAATGTGCATAAGTTTTTAGTGGGTTTTGATATTACCCCAGAAATTGCTACAAACACTAGAGCTGTTGTGGGTGTTTATGGTGGGGTTGCTATTGCTAATTTTGATGTTACAGGAGTTACAACTGATGTGCAATATATTAGCACAATATCTGCTTCAGGAAGTCATTTTATCTATGGCGCAAAACTTGGTGCGTTGTATGAAATTGGAGCAGGTGAGATTGAAGTGGGATTTAAAGCAGATCAAGTATCGTATAAAGTAGAAGATGCAGGAAAGCTTAAACAAACAAATTTAGGGCTATACATCGGCTATAACTACAAATTCTAATTCTAATTCTAATTTTAATCTCCTTAAAATTGAGTTGGAATCCTTTTTGGATTCCAACTTTAAGCAGTTTCTTTTGCTTCACATTATACACTTCCACATAAAATTATAAGGCAAAAAATGTGGATTAAAACAAGTCTTTTTTCTCTTTTTATCGCTATTGGCTTTAGTGGTTGCTTTTATCAAAATGCTTGTGGAATTTCTAATTCTTATTGGGATGAAAAACGCTATTATTACGATGCAGAGGGCAAATACCACGAAGTGTGTCCAGATAATATCATTTATAAAGATAAAGTTTTAAAACAGCAGCAAGAACAAGAAGTTTGGTGATGCTAAAGCAAGCAAGAATTACACGCAATCGCTCCTTAACCTTTAAACACATTTTGCCTTTACAAAAAAAGTTGGAATCTTTAAATACGATTCCAATGTCTGAATTAACAGACATTAAAATTTTTTATAAAAATAGTATTGCAATAGAGATTCCACACATTAGCACAGAATCTTTTGAATTAGTTTGTGAAGTGGCTAGGGCATTGATTCCTTGGCGCAAAGGTCCTTTTAAAATCAATGGTTTAGAAATCCTTAGTGAGTGGAATAGCGCGATAAAGTATAATTTGCTAGAACCACATTTGGATTTAAAGGATAAAATGATTGGTGATATAGGCTGTAACAATGGCTATTATATGTTTAGAATGCTAGCGCAAAATCCTAAAGCTTGTGTAGGCTTTGATCCTATGCCTTTATGCTTTTTGCAATATCAGTTTTTGCAGTTTTTTGCTAAGGAAGTGCGTTTAAACTTTGAACTTTTAGGGATTGAGGAGCTAGGTTTTTTTACAAATTCTTTTGATGTAATGCTTTGCCTTGGCGTGCTATATCACAGAAAAAGCCCGTTAGATTCCATAAAGTTAGTGTATGACGCTCTTAAAAAGGGTGGTGAAGTGGTGTTTGATAGTCTTATTCTTGAAGGGGATGGTGAAATTGCACTCTGCCCAAAGGAGCGTTATGCAAAAATGCCTAATGTGTATTTTATCCCTACTCTTAAGACTTTTACAAATTGGCTAGAATCTTGTGGATTTAAGGAGGTTTTACATATTACAACTTTAAAAACCACTTTTGATGAGCAGAGAAAAACACAATGGAGTAGTAAGGAATCGCTAGAAGACTTTTTAGATTCCACAGGGGAGAGAACGCTTGAGGGCTATCCTGCTCCAAGGAGAGCGTATTTAAAAGCGAGAAAAATTTGAATCATTCTCCATTAAAGTTAATGGGCTGAAAATAAACTTTTTCTTTTATGATGTGGCTTGAACTTACTAGCATAAAAAATAAAATGTTTTTATAATTTAATTTTAAACGATAAAAAGCACCTAAAAATTCTTTTTCTACAACAACTGCTTCAAATTTTCCATTAAGCTCTATTTCTGTGTAACCAAAGATTCCGCCTTTAGAATTTATCCAAGCTAGGAATGTATCCTTTAAATCAAGTGCTTCTTCTACAATGTTTAAGTTGGGCAATATCTTTGCACTCATTTTATTTTTAGGATGAAAATAAAGATCTTCTGGAGTGTTATAATCTATGATTTTTCCCTTTTCTAATAATGCAATTTTATCTGACATACAATAGGCATCTTCTATATCGTGTGTTACCATAATGGCGGATATGCCTTGATTTTTAATGAGTTTTTTTAACTCCATTCTTAATTCACTTTTTAATCCTTGATCTAGGTTAGAAAAAGGTTCATCTAAAAGTAATAACTCACAACCCCTAGACATAGCTCTTGCAAAAGCTACTCTTTGAGCCTGTCCGCCAGAAATTTGACTAATATTTTTTAATTTTAAACTTTCAATTTCAAAAGTTTGTAATAATTCTTGTAAGCACTTTTTTTGCTCTTGTTTTGGAAAATCGTGCAGGGCAAAAAGAATGTTTTGCTCCACATTAAGATGCGGAAATAAAGCATAATTTTGGAACATCATAGAAACTTTTTTAGGGCATTTAAAATCATCGCATTCATAAACTTCTTCTAAACCCGCAATAATGCGCAATAGTGTGCTTTTTCCACTACCACTCCCCCCTAGAATGCTTAAAATTTCTCCCTTTTTTAAATCTAAGCATAAATTATTTAGGACATTATTAGTTCCAAAACTCTTTTTTAAATTTCTAAGTTGTAACATCATTTTTCCTTGTAAAAATCATAAGTGCTAATAGCGATAAAAGCACAATTAAAAGTGAGGGTAAGGCAGCATCATAAATGCGTTCATCTGTTGCATACCAAAAAGCTTTAACACTGAGTGTTTCAAACCCAAAGGGTGCTAGGATGCGACTTAATGGAAGTTCTTTGACAATATCAATGAATGCAACAATAAATGCTAAGAGTAAAAAATGTTTTAATAAAGGCAAATGCACTTTAGAAAATAGATTCCAATAACTTACCTTTAAATGTAAGCTTGCTTCATCTATGCAATGATGGATTTTTGTGTAACCGCTTTCTAAAGAGTAAATTGCTGTGGCTAAAAAGCGTATGATATAAGCAAAAACAAGGACAACTAAACTTTGCCCAAAGAGAGAAGTCCCACTGATTTTGTCTAAAAATATAAAAGCAATCATTATGCTAATACCAATAGCTGCTCCGGGTATTGCATACCCTAGAGAGCTTGTTTTTAAAATAAAAATGGCTAAAAGATTATTTTTTACAATTCTTGCTATAAAGCTTAAAAATAAAGCTAGTGCAACAATGATTAATGCGCTTAAGAAAGCTAGTGCAAGTGTTTTAAATGCTATGATATAAAATTCACTTTGTAAGAGTTTTTCGTCTTTTAATGCCCAAAATATTAGCCAAATAAAAGGTATTATAAAACCAACAGCTGCAATGATTAAGCAATATAGGCTTGCAAAAATTTGTTGGATACGGCTTAATCTCCTTTTGGGTAGAGAATGTGTTAAATTTTGGTTGAAACTATATTTTTTTTTCATTTTATATTGGTATTCAATAAACATAAGTAAAAAAATAAATAGCATTAAAAAACCAGAGAGAACGCTTGCACTATAAGAATCGCTTAAGTCATACCAAAGCTTGAAAATCCCTGCTGAGAAAGTATCCATGCCTAGATAAGCTGAAGCACCATAATCACTTAAAGTTTCCATAACAATTAGCATAATGGAAGCTAAAATTGCAGGTCTAGCAATAAGCAGGGCAAATTTGCGGAAAAATTTAAATTCTGTATAATGCGAGATTTTTGCTAATTCATAGACTTCTTTTGCTTCGGTTTTAAAACTTGTTTTTGCAAAGAGATAAACATAAGGATATAAAGAAATGGCTAAGACAAAAATCACTCCATAAATATTGAAAAAATCAATCCTAATTCCAAAGGTATTATGAAAAAATCCATTAAAATCCATAATTCCAACATAAACAAATGCCAAAATATAAGCAGGGATTGCTAAGGGAAGAATTAAAATATTTTCTAAGACTTTGGAAAAATAAAAGTTAAAATTCGCAATTAAATAAGCTGTTGTTAATCCTAAAAATAAGCTTAAGATTACAACACCAATTGTAACAATAAAGGTATCTTTAACAAATTTCAAAAATAAATAATTAAAAAAATGCGCCAAATTTTCTTTAATGGTTACAATTTCAGTTAAATTTTGGGAATTGAAACTTTGAATCAGAATGTAAAAAAGTTCTATAAAGATGCTAATAACAGGTAGAAGCATAAAAAGGGCAAGTAAAATTGCCCCTATTTTTAGTGCCTTTAAAGTCATCTAAAGCCGACTTCATCATAAATTTTTACCGCTTTTTTAACATTTTCAGCGATTTTACTTACAGGAATTTTGTCTTCTTTAAACTTTCCAAAATCCTTTACCGTTTGGCTCACTTCTACATCATTTCTTACAGGAAACTCAAAATTAGCATCTGTTAAGATTTTTTGAATCTCAGGAGTTAGCATAAATTCCATAAACTTTTGCGCCGCTTCTTTATTTTTACTAGAATTTGTCATTGCGATTCCACTTATGTTAATATGCGCCCCACGCCCATCTTGATTAGGGAAGATGATTCCAAGTGCGTTACCCACTTCTACATCTTTTTCATTCTTAGAATTTTTCAAAAGCCCGATGTAATAGGTGTTCATCACGGCAAACTTAGCCTCTCCTGCAAAAACCTGTCTAGCCTGATCTCTATCGCCTCCTTTTGGCGGTGTGGCAAGATTATCTAGTAAGCCTTTAGCCCATTCTTTTGCCTTTTTTTCTCCGTCGTTGGCTATGATAGATGCAAGTAGAGTCTTACTATAAGGTGCTGTTGCGCTACGCATTAAAACTTGCCCCTTAAACTCTGGCTTTGCTAAGTCTTCGTAGTTTTTCATACGGCTTATGTCAGTGTTTGCGTTTTTGTTGTAAGCGATGATTCTAGCGCGCTTTGTGATGGCAAACCACTGATTATCCTTATCCCTTAAATGCGCAGGGATGGTGTCATTAAGAAACTTAGACTTCACAGGGGCTAAAACGCCTGAATTCTTGGCTTCTGTTAGGTTTGAAACATCAGCAGTGATAAAAATATCAGCAGGAGAGTTTTTACCTTCAAGTTGGAGTCTTTTAATCAACTCTGAAGCATTTGCTTGCGTGTGTTTAACTTTGATTCCTGTTTGCTCCTCAAATCTTTTGATGATTTCAAAATCCCCGTCATAATGTCTAGTGGAGTAAATGTTTAGTTCATTTGCAAAAAGCATTGATGAACACAGCATAAGTGCGAATAAAAACAATTTTTTCATTGCGTTTCCTTTTTGGTTTTGATTATGATAAAGAATATTACTATTATTTTTTTAATAATAGCTTAATTATTAGTGTGATTTAATGGAGTTTGAGTATTTTAATGTTTAAGTATTATTCTGCTGTGAATTCTGTGCCAATTCCTGCACTTGTAAAAAGCTCTAAAAGTAAGGAATGTGGAATCCTACCATCAATGATGTGTGCTTTTTCTACACCATTTCTGACACAATCTAAACACGCTTGAACTTTAGGAAGCATTCCACCGCTAATTGTTCCGTTTGTATATAGTTCTTGTGTTTGTGCTATATTTAAGGATTCTATGATGTTGCCACTCTTATCTAGCACACCTTTAGTGTTTGTTAAAAAAATTGCCCTTTTAGCATTTGTGGCAATTGCAATAGCACTTGCAGCAGAATCCGCATTAATATTAAATCCCGGATGTCCTGCTTCCTCACCGCAAGCAATAGAAGCAATCACAGGAACAAAATTTTGTGCTAAGAGATTATTAATGACTTCGCCATTGGTTTGGGTAATCTCGCCGGTGTAACCATATTTTCCATTATCTTTTGGGATTGCTTGAAACAATGAAGCGTCCTTACCGCTAATGCCTAGCGCATTAACGCCGTGGAAATTTAAAAAGGCTGTGATTTCTTTATTAATCTCACCACTTAGCACCATTTCAACAATTTTTAGTGCATCAATGCTTGTTACGCGTAGTCCTTCTATAAACTCACTTTGAATTTTTAGTGCATCAAGGAGTTCATTAATGCGCTTCCCACCGCCGTGAATGATGATTGGCTTAATCCCTAACATATAAAGCATCACAATATCAATAGCAAATTGCTCTTTTAACTCAGGGTTAATTTGTGCAGCACCGCCGTATTTAATGACAATCTTTGAACCACGAAAAAAGCGGATATAAGGGAGTGCATCAAGGAGGATTGAAACGATTTTAGAAGGATTGTGCATTTTGTCTCTTTTATTTTGGTAAAATGGATTGAAATTATAACGCACAAGGATTGCAAATGCAAAATGGTAAGGAAAAAATTGTATTTTTAGATGGATTGAGTTTAGGCAAGAATACTTTAAAACAGCAATTAGAAATGTATAAAGAACGCTTTGAATATGTAGAATTTGGCATCACACAAGCAAGTTTGGTTTTAGAGCGCGCTAAGGGTGCTGCAATAGTGCTAACCAATAAAGTTGTGTTAAATAGGGAGATTTTAGAGATTTTAAAGGATTCTTTAAAGCTTGTGTGCATTACAGCAACAGGAATGGATAATGTGGATTTAGAGGCTGCTAGAGAGTTTGGAATCCTAGTGAAAAATGTTGCAGGGTATTCCACGCAAAGTGTGGCGCAACACACGCTAATGATGGTGCTTGCTCTTAGTGGAAAACTACCCTTTTATGATGCGTATTGCAAGAGTGGGGAATATGCTAGGAATCCTTTATTTGTGAATCTTTCTTACCCCTTGCATTTAATTGCAGGAAAAAAATGGGGGATTATAGGCTTAGGTAATATTGGGAAAAATGTTGCAAAGCTTGCAAGTGCCTTTGGTGCGGAAGTGAGTTATTATTCTACAAGCGGGAAAAACACCAATGCAGAATATCCCCATAAGGCTTTAGAAACATTGTTAAAGGAATCGCAAATTCTTTCTATCCACGCACCGCTTAATCCTAGCACACAAAACTTACTTAATGCGAGTAATTTAGGGCTTTTACAAGAGGGAGCAATTGTCATTAATGCTGGGCGTGGTGGAATCGTGAATGAAGAGGACTTAGCAAAAGAGCTAAAAAAGCGTGAAATTTATGCAGGCTTTGATGTGTTTGTTAAAGAACCTATGGCGCAAAATCACCCCTTGCTTGATAAAGAGATTGCAAACAAACTTGTGCTAACACCGCATAATGCGTGGGGCTATGAAGAGAGCAAAGAGATTTTAATAGAAGGGATCTTAAAAAACATTGCGGAGTTTATTAATGCTTAAACTTAAAAGTTGGATTCCAACTTTACATCTATTCTTTCTTTAAATTTAGCTAAACTTAAATAAACTTTCAGTAAAATCAAACCCTTTTATTTTATCAACTCACACACGCTAATCCTAGTTAGGTTGCGCATTGCGTTATGGAGCGTGGAGGGAAAACCAAAACACAATAGGAGAAATTATGGTAACAATGAAAGATCTTTTAGAATGTGGTGTGCATTTTGGACACCAAACAAGAAGATGGAATCCAAAAATGAAAAAATACATTTTTGGCGTAAGAAAAAATATTCATATTATTGATTTGCAAAAGACTTTGCGCTACTTCCGTTACACTTATAATATCGTGCGTGATGCAGCAGCAGAGGGCAAAACGATTCTTTTTGTAGGAACAAAAAAGCAAGCAAGTGAGACGCTAAAGCAATATGCAGAGAGTGTGGAAGCTCCGTATGTAAATTACCGTTGGCTTGGTGGAATGCTCACAAACTTTTCAACCATTAGAAAATCTATCCGCAAGCTTGAAATCATTGAAGAAATGGAATCTAGCGGGCAAATTGATCTTTTAACAAAGAAAGAAAAATTAATGATTTTGCGTAAAAAAGAGAAATTAACGCAATATCTTGGCGGTGTGCGCCACCTTAAAAAAGCCCCTGATATGATTTTTGTCATTGATGCAGCAAAGGAAAAAATTGCTGTTGCAGAGGCTAGAATACTTGGAATCCCTGTTGTTGCACCGCTTGATACAAATTGTGATCCAGATGCTGTGGATTATCCAATTCCGGGAAATGATGATGCGATTCGTTCTATTCAGCTTTTTTGCAAAGAAATGGCAGAAGCGATTACTGAAGGGCGTGCGATTGCTGGCGGTGAAGTTATTGCTAGTGAAGAAGCAGCACCAGCTAGTGAAGAAGAAAAACAAGAAGTGCTTGAAGAAGCAATGCGTGAAGAAATAATAAGTGAAGGAGACTTCACACAAAACGCTCAAAGTGCGGAATAAGGAGAATTTATGGCAGAAATTAGCGCGCAATTAGTAAAACAACTCCGCGAGATGACAGATGCGGGAATGATGGATTGTAAAAAAGCTCTTGTAGAAGTTGGTGGCGACTTAGAGAAAGCTGTTGAATATTTAAGAGAAAAGGGCTTAAGCAAAGCCGCTAAAAAGGCAGATAGGGTTGCAGCAGAGGGTGCAATTAGTGTTCAAGTTTCAAGCGATTTTAAAAAGGCAAGTATGGCAGAGATTAACTCTGAAACAGATTTTGTTGCAAAAAATGATGGCTTTAAAGAATTGAGCGCAAAAACCATTGCAATGGTGCAAGATTCCAATGTTTCAACTGCTGAAGAGTTGCATTCTTTAGATTTTGATGGGGCGAAGTTTGAAGAGTATCTAAAAACACAGATTGCAAAAATCGGCGAAAATATCGTTGTTAGAAGAATTGCAAAAGTGCAAGCACAAGGCAGTGGAATTGTGAATGCTTATGTGCATTCAAATGGGCGTGTTGGCGTGATTATCGCACTTAAATGCCAAAATGAAGAAAGCACTACAAAGCTAGCAGAACTTACAAAAAATCTTTGTATGCACGCCGCGGCAATGAAGCCAAAAGTGATTTCTTACCATTCTTTTGACAAAGACTTTGTGAATGCTGAAAAAACTGCGATTATTGCGGAGCTTGAGAAGGAAAATGAGGAGCTAAAAAGACTTGGCAAGCCCTTGCATAAGATTCCACAATACATTAGTCAGCTCGAGCTAACAGATGAGATTTTATCAAAGCAAGAAGAAGTCTTAAAAGCAGAGCTTAAAGCCCAAGGTAAGCCAGAGGCAATTTGGGATAAAATCCTTCCGGGTCAAATGGAGCGTTTTAAGGCAGATTCCACAATTTTAGATCAAAGATTAACGCTACTTGGGCAATTTTTCGTAATGGATGATAAAAAAACAATCGCACAAGTGCTAGCAGATAAATCAAAAGAACTCAGCGATTCTATTGAAGTGGTAGAATATGTGCGTTTTGAACTTGGTGAAGGCATTGAAAAGCAAGCTTGTAATTTCGCCGATGAAGTTGCAGCACAACTTGGCTAATATGGTTTATGTTGGTAGCTGAAAATCTCTCTTTTGGCTATGAACAGCCCATTTTAGAAAATGTTTCTTTGGAATTAGATGCTGGGGAAACGCTTTCTGTTATGGGGGTTAGTGGAAGTGGTAAAAGCACGCTTTTGCATATCCTATCAAGCTTTTTAAAGCCCCAGAGTGGTGAAGTTAGAATGCTTAATCATAACATTTACACGCTCCCTTCAAGCAAACTTCTCTCACTCCGTCGCAATGATATTGGAATCATTTTTCAATCCCATTATTTATTTTCTGGATTTAGTGCGCAAGAAAACCTAGAAGTTGCCACACTTTTAAGCGGAGAAAAGATTGATGAAGAGATTTTAAGTCTATTTGGAATCTCTAAGATTTTATCCCAAAGTGTAGGCACGCTAAGTGGCGGGCAACAACAACGCTTATCTATTGCTAGAGTCTTAACAAAGCGTCCTAAAATCATTTTTGCAGATGAGCCAACAGGAAATTTAGATAGAGAAACTGCATTTAGTGTGATGCAACTCCTTTTTGATTATGTGAAATTCACGCAATCCTTGCTGATTTTCGCAACGCACGATCCTATTTTAGCAAAAAAGGCAATGTATGCTTATAGACTTGAGAACACTGCGTTAAACACACTTAACTAAAGTTAAGATTTGGAGATTTATGGAGCTTTTAGCATACTTAACAGAAGGTAATGTTGCAAACTTCTTACTTTTACTTTTGCGCTTTGCTGGGATTATCGCTTTTTTTCCTTTTTTTGAAAATCAACTCATTACCGCACAGCTAAAGGGTGCATTGATTTTTTTCCTAACGATTTTATTCATTCCCATTCTTGATGTTGTGCCACCTGTTGATTGGACGATTTTACGCTTTATTATTGCAGGACTTTCAGAGATTATGCTAGGGTTTCTTGCTTCTATGGTGCTACAAATTGTGTTTGCTATGATTTCTTTTGGTGGCGAGTTAATCTCTTTTGCGATGGGTTTAACAATCTCAAATGCTTATGACCCTGTAACAGGTGCGCAAAAGCCTATTGTGGGGCAGCTTTTAACGCTTCTTGCACTTTTAATTATGCTAGGGCTTGATTACCATCATCTCTTTTTTTATTTTGTAAGTGAGAGTGTCAAAGAGATTCCATTAGGTGGTTTTATATATTCTCAAAATTATGTTGAATACATTATCAAATCTTTTTCACATCTTTTTGTAGTTGGGCTTACAATGTCTTTTCCTATTATCGCATTAATTCTACTCAGCGATATTATTTTTGGAATGATTATGAAAGCGCATCCGCAATTTAATTTGCTAGCCATTGGTTTTCCTGTGAAAATTACTATTGCCTTTGCGGTGCTTATTGTGATTGTGCCTGCTGTTATATTGCATTTTAAAAGAGAATTTTTAAGTGCATTTGATGCTTTGAGTATTCTTTTTCAAAATAGTTTTTAGGCTATTTAAAGATAATTTTCCCCTTTTTTGTATCAATTCTACCCTGTGTTTTTAGCTCTTTTATTGTGCGTGAGAGTGATTCTGGGCTTGTGTTAAGATGCTTTGCAATTTCGCGCTGTGTGAGTGCGTTTAAGTTTTGCGCATTGTCTTGTAAAAAGGACATTAGCTTGTCTTTTAAGTTGAGATGTGATTCCATAATTAATGTTTCTAGGGATTTAATTTTTTGGCAAAGAGAAGCGATAAGTTGTTGAAAAAAGAGTGGATTTTTAGCGCATTGTTTTTGTAAAGTTTCAAGGTTAATTTCTAAAACTTCGCAATCTTTGGTACAAACCGCACTTGTTGAAAAGGGCTGTTGCAAAAGGCTTGGTATTTCTTCTAAGAAGCTTGGAGCGGTAACATAGCGCAATGTTTTTTCTCTAGGGTCTAAATCTTTGGTAAGCTGTGTGGATTTGTAGATTCTAACCTTTCCGCTTAAAAGAATCAAAAGGGTTTTTGGGACTTCCCCTTCAAGAAATAAGATTTCGTTTTCATTAAAAAACCGCTTGTAGCCTATGCTATAAAGTAGTTTAAAATAATTTTCCACTTTTTGCCCTTTGTTTTAAATTTATTTTAACTAAAATCTTAACAATTATCAACTTTAAGCATTAGTTTGTGCGTGACTATTTTTTGGTTATTTTAGTAGAAAAAATGCAAAGCTTCGTGTGGATGAAAATGGCATAGGAGAGGGCGATTATTCTAGCACTCTCTTAAAAGTGCATTTGGAGTTGTTACCATTTCCTAGAGAGTATTTTAAGATATGGTTAGGTTTGTTTGAATAGAGTTTGAAGTAAATTTTTAGCGATGAGAAGTTGCTTATGGGATTTTGCAGCGTGCGCAAATGATAGCGCAATGCTTTGAATTTATGTTTTATGAAAACGAGTATTAAAGGCGTGGTAGCCAAAAGGGAATGTTATTTTGCTCTTGTAGGACGCTTGTTGCTTCTCCGTGTCCGGGCAAGATGAGCATATTTTCTTGCAAGGTTAAAAATTTCTCTAAGCTTGCCTTCATTGCTGTGTGCGATGAATAGGGAAAATCGCTTCTGCCAATGGAACGATTAAAAATAAAATCTCCGCTAAACATTACTGCGTTGCCTTGAGATAGAGATTTTAAATCTGTTTTAGATTCTATATTTGTGGAATCTTTTTTGGAGTCCTTGTGGCTAATAATAACAATGCTACAACCGGGTGTGTGTCCGGGATAGCAAATAAATGTGATGTTAAAATCTCCATAGCTAAAGGTGTTTTTGCGCCCTAAATTGTCTGTGTTGGAAGTTTTTTCACAGATTTTATCATTTTCTGTTGCGCCAATTAAAAGTGTAGGAATTGAGTTTGGCAGTCCCGTATTAAAGCAATCTTGTGCTAGCATAAAGGCGTCTTCGTAGGGGCAAAGCAAAGGAATCTCTGCAAAATGCTCCAATAACTCTGCATTGCTCCACGCGTGGTCAAAATGCCCGTGCGTGTTTAAAATTGCAAGGGGAGTTGCCCCCGTGCTTTTAAGCGTGTCAATCACCCAAGTGCTTGCGCCAATTCCCGGATCAATAATTAAGGCTTCATTTTTGGTTTTGCTAAAGGCTAAATAGCAGTTTGTTTGGTATTCTCCAAAGGGCTTACGCAATACATAAAAAAAGTCATTGTCAAAAACTCGCATAATATTCCTTTTCTTAAAAATCTTTGCAAATCTTAACGCAAAATCGCTAAAATAATACAAAAAAGGCAAAAATATGGAATTTGTCGCACAACGCTTTTATCCAGCAAATCCAGACTTTAGAAATCCTTTTAGTAGGGATAGAGATAGGATTATACATAGCTCGTATTTTAGGCGTTTGGAATACAAAACGCAAGTGTTTTTAAACCATAGCGGAGATTATTTTCGCACGCGCTTAACGCATTCCTTGGAAGTGAGTCAAATTGCGCGCACTTTAGCAACACATTTAGGATTAAATGCGGAGTTAGCAGAGGCAATTGCCCTAGCACACGACTTAGGACACACTCCTTTTGGACACGCAGGGGGAGATGAATTGGATAAAGTGATGCGCAAATATGGATATAAAAATGGGTTTGAGCATAATTTTCAATCTTTTCGTGTGGTAACAAAATTAGAGAAGCGTTACAAAGATTTTGATGGATTAAACCTTACTTTTGCGACATTAGAGGGGATTTTAAAGCATTCTTATCCCTATGAGAAGCCCTTTTTAAATGCAAATCTTAAGGTGACTTTCAAGCTAGAGTTTCACCCAAGCCTAGAGGCGATTCTTGTGGATTTATCTGATGAGATTGCCTATCTTAGCCACGATATTGATGATGGCATTAAGTATGGATTGATTAGTTTTGATTGCTTGAGTAGTAGTGCGCTTGTAAATAGGGCGATAGAATATGTGGAAGGGCAAGAGAAAATTACAAAAAAGGATTCCATCTTTAGGCACCGCTTCACTTCGCGCTTAATCACTTTGCTTGTGTATGATATTATAGAAAATAACGCAAGGTTTCAACAAGAGATTCCACAATGTTTTCAATACGATGCAGATGAGCCTTTGCCACTTGTGCATACAAAAGAGATGGATAAAGAGATTAAAATTTTAAAAAAGATTCTGTTTAAATCACTCTATCACCACGAGGAAATTGCTAGAAAAATGTTTATGGGAAAACGCTGTGTGCGTAAGCTTTATGAATGTTTTAATGGGGATATTAATTTACTGCCAAAGGATTTACAAGAGCGTATCCAAAATGGTGAAAAAACACATCGCGTGTGTGCGGACTATATCGCATCTATGACGGATAGATATGCGGTGTCTTTGTATAAAGAGCTGGGGTTTTAATTAAAGTTGGAATCTAAATACGATTTAGGATTTTTAATTTTACAAGCAAGAAAAGGCAACCTTGAAGCGCAAACAACTCTTTCCCTATTGCGTATGGAGTTTAAAAAAGAAAGAGATAAGGTTTTAAAGGGCTTTGAAAATCGCAAGGAGTTAGAATCGGAATTTAATATTTTGTCAATAATGTAAAAAGAGTTTGCCATAGGTTTAAGATTTATTTTTTATACGCATAATACAAAAATGCTCCCATTCCGATGACAAAAACAAATGCTAAAAACACTACTAAAATACTATCCAATACGCCCATTATTCTTCCTTCTGTGTGCTTGTTTGTTCTGTGATTGCACGCTCCCTTAGTTGCCCACACGCTGCGCTAATGTCTAAGCCTTTGGATTCTCTAATGGTGCATAAAAGTCCTTTTTTAAGCAAAAACTCCCTAAAGGATTCCATCTTTTCTGCGCTTGGGCGTTTGTAAATGCTGCCTTCGTGGGGATTGAAATAAATCAAATTGACCTTTGCCTTAAGTTTATTTAGCAATGCTACAAGTTTTTTAGCACTATCTAAGCCATCATTTAGCCCATCAATCATTAAATATTCAAACATTACTCTTTTGCGATGATCAATAGGGAATTGCGCCACTTCATCAATCACAGCTTGGATGTTGTAAGCCTTGTTGATGGGCATTAGCTCGCTTCTTAGCTTATCATCAACGGCGTGCAAAGAGATTGCAAGCTGCACGCCAAGATTGAGTGCGCCTAGCTTTTTAATCTTTGGTGCGATTCCGCTTGTGGAGATGGTTTGACGGCGTGTAGAAATGCTTAAGCCATCAAGTTCGGCTAGGATTTGAATCGCATTTGTAACATTATCTAAGTTATCTAATGGCTCTCCCATCCCCATATACACGATATTGATTGCCTTATTGTGTGGAATGTTTTGCGCTTTTTTAATCGCTAAAACTTGATACACAATTTCCCCCGCGCTAAGATTTCTCACAAATCCGCCCTTAGCAGTCAAACAAAAACTACAACCGACTTTACAACCCACTTGCGAAGATAAGCATAGAGTAAATTTATCTTCCTTCATTTTTAAAAACACCGCTTCATAGGTTAGATCATCTTGCGTTTGGAAGAGATATTTCACGCTTCCATCAAGGCTTTTTTCTTGTTTGTAAATTTGCACACTTGTGGTGGTGAAAGTTTCTTTTAAATAGGCTTTTAACTCCTTTGGGAGATTATCCATTGCTTCAAAATCTTCTACATAGCGGACATAGAGCCAGTGGTAAATTTGTTTGGCGCGGAATTTTTGAAAACCATCGGCTTGAAGTTTCAAGCCTAACGCATTAAGAGAGTAGCTAAAAATATTTTCTTTCATTGAATATTATCTTTTATGGTTTGCCTAGTGTGGAATCTAATTTATTTTTGATATAGGATTCCAACTTTTGCATTGCTATTTTGTGGTTAGCAAAAAATTCTTTTTGTGCGTCTTTATGGATATGATTTGTGCTACAAAAAATTCCAACTGCTGGCAAATCAAAGGTTTGCGCCACTTGCAACACGCTAAAAAACTCCATATTTTCATAGAGGATTCCAAGTTTTACCATTTTTTCTGCAAGCTTAGAATCAGTGCTAATGTAGTTGCTAGAGTTAATGATTCTTTGTGTTTTAGCAAAATCTTGCGTGAGCGGATTAGAATCTTTTGGCATTGTTTCACGTGAAACATTTGTTAAAAGATTATCCAAAGGCGTGTAGGATTGCCCTTGTAAAAATGAGAGTTCAATATTGCAAGCGCTTGCTGTTTCAAAGACTTCTAGCAAGGGTTGATTACTAGAGTAGTTTCCGCAAGTGCCAATAAACACGATTTCATCAGGTTTATCATACAGGATTGAGCGCGTAAGATGGATAGCGGAGTCTATCAAGCCCACGCCAATACTTTTTGCAAAGGTAAAGTTTTCTATTTTTCCTGCACAATAAATCAACTTACACTTCCTTATAATACAAATGCGATGTGTTTTTCTTAATGGTTTTTTGCTCTGGGATTTGTAAAACTTGGTAGAATTTTGATTTTTCTAAAAAGGCAATTTCTATCACATCGCCAACCTTAACATTGCGACTTGCCTTCACGCTCACACCTGCAATTTTTACAACACCATTTTCAAGCATATCTTGAGCAATTGCACGCCTTTTGACAATATTGACTGCATTTAAAAACTTATCCACTCGCATTTTTATCCTTATTCTTTGTAGCATTCTAGCTAAAATAAGATTAATTTGTCTAAGGGTATAATGCGACTCACATTTACATAGGAGGTTTAAATGCAGAAAAGCTTCAAAAAAGTGGTTCTAGCATATAGCGGAGGATTAGATACAAGCGTGATTTTAAAATGGCTTGGCGATACTTATGGTTGTGAGGTGGTAACATTTACGGCTGATATTGGACAAGGCGAGGAAGTAGAGCCCGCAAGAGCAAAGGCGCAAAAGCTTGGAATCAAGCCTGAAAATATTTTCATTGAAGATTTAAGAGAGGAGTTTATCCGCGATTTTGTGTTCCCAATGTTTAGGGCAAATACGATTTATGAGGGGGAATATTTGCTAGGCACAAGCATTGCGCGCCCACTTATTGCAAAACGCTTAGTAGAGATTGCCAAAGAAGTAGGAGCTGATGCAATTTCACACGGCGCAACAGGCAAGGGGAATGATCAAGTGCGCTTTGAAATTGGCGCATACGCATTAAACCCTGATATTAAAGTGATTGCTCCTTGGAGGGAATGGGATTTAAATAGCCGTGAAAAACTGCTTGCTTATGCGCAAAATTCTGGAATCCCTATTGAAAAAAAGGCAAATAAATCGCCTTATTCAATGGACGCAAACCTTTTACACATTAGCTATGAAGGGCAAATTTTAGAAGATCCTAGCGTTGCGCCTGAAGAGGATATGTGGCGTTGGAGTGTTTCGCCCAAAAACGCCCCGGATACACCAACGATTCTTACCATAGAGTTTAAAAACGGAGATGGAATCGCAATTAATGGAGAGAAACTAAGCCCTGCAAACTTTTGGGAGAAGCTTAATAAGCTTGCAGGAGAAAATGGAATTGGGCGTTTAGATTTGGTAGAAAATCGCTATGTGGGAATGAAATCACGCGGTTGTTATGAAACTCCGGGCGGGACAATTTATTTAAAAGCGCATCGTGCGATAGAATCGTTATGCCTTGATAGAGAGGAAACGCATTTAAAAGATGAGATTATGCCAAAATACGCAAGCTTAATTTATAATGGATATTGGTTTAGCCCAGAGAGAGAAGCCTTGCAAGCACTGATTGACAAGACGCAAGAGAAGGTTGAGGGAATTGTGCGTTTAGAGCTTTATAAAGGCAATGTTATAATTTTAGGTAGAGAATCTAAAAACTCACTCTTTAATGCGGCTTATAGCACTTTTGAAGAGGATTGCGTGTATGACCAAAAAGACGCCGGCGGCTTTATCAAGCTTAATGCGCTAAGATTTATTATTGCGGGAATTGCACGCAAATAATTTGCGTGTTAATAAGTGAATATTTAGAGATATAAAAACCTTGACAGCTTACAAAATGCTATGCAAGAAGGTAAACTTGAGCGGAGTGGATTAACAAATGGTGAGATAAGTTGTTTTTATTGTAGAATATTTATACCATAACCTAGGGTAGGAATTGCCCAAGGTCAAGCTTATAGAGATAGTTCCAGTTAGAGGTATCTTAAGTATAGTAATACACTAGATATAATATTATTTAGAATGATTTTCTTGAAAATTAAACATAATTGCATCTTCCTCTGTTTGCAGAAAATATTTTTGTGTTATTGTTTTTGTTTCCGTGTAAAATGTCATCGCTTGTTTGCCATAGGCGTGTAAATCACCATAAAATGAGCCTTTCCAGCCTGTAAAAGAGAAAAATGGTAAAGGCACAGGAATAGGCACATTAACGCCAACTTGTCCAACATTAACTTCTTTTGTAAAATGCGATGCGCTTGCAAGGGAGTTGGTAAAGATAGAAGTGCCATTACCAAACTCATTGTTATTAATGATGTCTAGGGCTTCGTTGAGATTTTTTGCCTCTAAGATGCACAGCACGGGTGCAAAAATTTCTTTTTTGTAAATTTGCATAGAGGTTGTAACTTCGCTAAAAACGCAAGGTCCAAGCCAATTGCCATTAGGATAACCCTCTATGGAGATATTTCTGCCATCAAGAATAAGGTTTGCTCCCTCTTTGATTCCTTCTTCAATGCTTTGTAATACGCGTTCTAATGCTGCCTTGGTGATAAGCGGACCATAAGCTGCTTTAGGGTTATTGTAAGCTCCGGGTTTTATGGCTTTTAATTTATTGATGAGTGTTGGGATAAGTTTTTTAGAATCTCCTACAAAAATTGCCACAGAGATTGCCATACATCTTTGTCCAGCAGCTCCCATAGAAGCTCCAATGAGTGCATTGATGGCTTTTTCTTCATCAGCATCTGGCATAACAACAAGATGATTTTTTGCTCCAACTAATGCTTGGGCGCGCTTAAGATTTGCTGTGGCGCGTGAGTAGATATATGCCCCAACTTTTGGAGAGCCAACAAAGGAATAAGCTTTGATTAAAGGATGATCAAGCAGCATATCAACTTGTTCTTTTTGTCCGTGAACAACTTGTAAGATTCCTTTTGGAACATCACATTGCATAAAAAGTTCCGCTAATTTCATTGCTGTTTGTGGCACCATTTCTGAAGGCTTTAGGATAAAAGCATTGCCTGCTACAATTGCTAAAGGAAACATCCACAAAGGAATCATACCGGGAAAATTAAAAGGAGTGATTCCCGCGCAAACACCTAAAGGTTGTTTGTAGGAAAAAGTGTTGATTCCTTTAGAAACATTTTCTATGGTTTCTCCCATAAGCAAAGTAGGTGCAGAGCAAGCAAACTCTATGACTTCATACCCTCTTGTTAAATCGCCCTTTGCGTCATCTAGGGTTTTTCCTTGTTCAATGGATAAAATTTCTGCAAGTGTGTTGAGATTTTTCTTAACTAATGCTTGGTATTCTAGCATAACCCTCACTCTTGTCATAATTGATGTATCTCTCCATTGTAAAAAGGCATTATGTGCGGTTGTTGCTGCTTCATCAATCTCTTCTTTTAGCATGCAGGGCACTTGCGCTAATATCTCTTGAGTAAGCGGAGAGAGTGATTGTGCGAAATGCGTTGTTTTGCTTTCTTTAAAAGTTCCATTAATTAATGCTTGAATTGTTTTCATTACGAATAACTCCTTATATTATTGTATTTTTATGTGTAAAGCTGCTTGACTACCATCGGTTTGAAAGTAGAAATTTTAAGCGATGAACCTTAAATAAAACCTTATTTTTGTGTTAAATGATAACAAAAAAAGATTAGGTTTGATGAAATATTGAGAATAGCTAATAGAAGATTGGGAAATATATTGGTTAATTTGTGAATTTTTTTCACAAAATTAACACCACATTGGAAAAAATGTTTCAAAAATATACATATAAAATTTTTTTTGATGATTTTTATCGCTTGGACAGCGCTGGAGATAATTTTATGTTATTCTTATATGGCGATTTTAGTTTTCGTTTTCAAGGAGTTTATTATGTTGTATCAAATTTTAAAGATGGCAGTTGCAACCTTTTTGAGTTGTGGATTTTTATTTGCCAAGGACATAAATATTGTGTTTGTTGGCAGTGGAATTGACGCTGATCCTTTTTGGAGTGTAGTGAAAAATGGAGCAATGGATGCTGCTAAAGATATGGGAGCAAAAGTTGAATATCGCAATGCCGCTAATGGAGATAGAACAGAGATGGCGCGCATTATTCAATCAGCTATTTCTAAGCGACCTGATGGTTTAGTTGTATCTATTGCAGATAAGGACGCTTTGGCGAAGGATATTAAAAGAGCTGTGGATTTAAAAATTCCTGTGATTAATGTAAATTCTGGAGCAGAGGCAGGGAAAGAATTAGGAGCTTTGTTATATATTGGCAATAGTGAATACCAAGCAGGACTATTAGCTGGCAAAAAAGCAAAGACAGAAGGTGTGAAAAGCTTTATTTGTGTCAATCACGAAATCACAAATACAGTTTTAGAACAAAGATGTCAAGGCTTTGCTGATGGTTTAGGTGTTAAAAATAATATGCTTGATGCAGGATTTGATCCAAGCGAGAGTCAGAAGAAATTAGAACCTTATTTGAGTCAAGTTGATGCGATTTTAACCATTGGACCTGTTTCGGCGTCTTCAACAATTGATTTGTTAAAGAAAAAAAGGATGAAAAAGTATTTTGTAACCTTTGATTTAAGCCAAGAAATCACAAATGCGATTAAAGATGGTAGCATTGATTTTGCGATTGATCAACAACAATATTTGCAAGGTTATTTGCCGATAGTGTTTTTAACGCAGTATGCGAAATATGGAGTGATTCCTGCTAATGATGTCTATACTGGACCTGCTTTTGTAACAAAAAGTAATGTTGATAGCGTGCAGAAATTTGCAGGAAAATATAGGTAATTGGTTATTTTTTAATGGCGTAAAGCTATACATTTTGATGTATGGTAATTTTTAAATTCAAAGGAGAAAAATGTTTAAGAAGATCGTTTTATGCATGTTGTTGTGTGTGGGGGCAGTTTATGCAAAGCAGTTGCATTTTGTATTTATTAGCAATGGGTTAGATGTTGATCCTTTTTGGAATGTGATTAAAAATGGAATTAATGATGCGGCTAAAGAAGTTGATGCAAGAGTGGATTATCGTAATTCTCCAACAGGAGATAGAACAGAAATGGCAAGAATTTTACAAGCAGCCATTTCGCAACGACCAGATGGAATCATTATTTCTATTCCTGACAAAGATGCTTTAGGTAAAGATATTAAAAGGGCTTTAGATTTAAAAATTCCTGTGATTAATGTTAATGCGGGTGTAGAAGCAGGCAAGGAATTGGGGATTAAAAATTATATTGGCTCTAATGAATATCAAGGTGGAATGTTGCTTGGTGAGCAAGCAAAAAAGGCAGGTGTTCAAAGTTTTGTTTGTGTGAATCAAGAAATCACAAATACAGTTTTAGAACAAAGATGTCAAGGCTTTGCTGATGGTTTAGGTGTTAAAAATAATATGCTTGATTCTAGTAGTGATCCTAGTGAGATACAAAAAAGATTAGCCCCTTATTTAGATAAGGTTGATGCGGTTGTAACTTTAGGTCCTGTATCTGCTGGAGCAACTATTGGGCTTTTGAAAAGTAAAAGAATGAAAAAGCATTTTGTAACCTTTGACTTAAGCCCAGAAATTATTGCGGGGATTAAAGAGGGAGTGTTGCTATCAGCAATTGATCAACAGCCCTATTTGCAAGGATATTTGCCTGTGATTTTGCTTTCAAAATATGTTCCTTATGGATTGTTGCCTGATGGAGATATTTATACAGGACCAGCTTTAGTAACAAAAGAAAATGTTGATTTAGTGGATAAATTAACAGGAAAATTTAGATAGCAATGCGTGGGGTGGCTTTGCCCACCTTGTAGCAATTTCATATTGAGCAATGTGCTGCTAGGGTTTATTGCTCAATATCAAATTATAAAAATGATTTTATTTAAGGAAAATAAATGGCTGATGAACGACTAAAACAAGAAACTGCTTTGTTAAAAGCATTAAAAAGACCTGAATTTCCTCCTGTTTTTGGGGTGGTATTGGTTTTTGCTGTCTTTTTGGCTCTAGCAAGCGGTGATATGTTTTCTTTGGAAGGGATAATGTCTTGGACAGAGCAAGCCGCATTAATTGGAATCTTAGCTGTTGGAGTGTGTTTGCTTATGATTGCTGGGGAGTTTGATTTATCTGTTGGCTCTATGATAGGTTTTGCGGGAATGATGATGGCAATTTTAATTGTTGAATTTGAGATGAATCCTTCTTTGGCTATTGTCTTAACAATGCTTGTTTCTTTAGGGATTGGTTTTTTAAATGGATATTTGGTGATTAAAACCCGCTTGCCTTCTTTTATTGTTACTTTAGGAAGTTTGTTTATTTTAAGAGGCTTAACTGTGGCGTTAAGTAGGCTTTTGACAAATCAAACCTTAGTTTCAGGCGTCAATTCTCACACAGAAGGTAGCATTTTAGCAGCTTTTTTTGGAGGAGAAACTTTCACTGCGCTATTTAGTTTTTTGGCAAAAGCTGGGATTATCGCAACTTATGATGATGGCACTCCTATTGTAACAGGGATTAAAATGGTTGTTGTATGGTGGATAGGATTAACAATTGTTGGAGTGATTATTCTTAGATTAACTAAATATGGGAATTGGATATATGCCACAGGAGGAGATGAGCAAGCTTCAAAAAATATGGGCGTTCCAACAGATAGAGTTAAGATTTGTTTATTTATGCTGACGGCTTTATGTGCGAGTATTTTTGCTGCTTGTCAAGTCTTTGATTATGGCTCTGCAGATGCGCAAAGAGGAGTTTTAAAAGAGTTTGAGGCAATCATTGCTGTGGTTATGGGTGGAGTTTTGCTTACAGGAGGATATGGGACGGTGATTGGAGCGTCTTTGGGGGCTTTGATTTTTGGTGTGGTTAATATTGGGATTAGTTACACTGGAATTGATAGTGATTATTTTAGGGTGTTTTTAGGTTGTATGCTCCTAGCAGCAGTTGTTTTTAGTGATTCAGTAAGAAAAAAAGTAATGAGGCAGTGATGGCAGAACCAATTATTCATATAGAAAATGTAACAAAACATTTTGGAAATATTATTGCTTTAAATGGTATTTCTATGGACCTTTATGCAGGTGAGGTAATGTGTCTTTTAGGGGATAATGGAGCGGGGAAATCCACTTTAATTAAGACTTTGGCAGGAGTGTATGAAAAAACTTCAGGAATTTATCGCATTAATGGTAAAGATGTTATTGCTCCAACCCCGCATAAAATTTTAGATGAAGGTGTGGCAACTGTGTATCAGGATCTATCTACTGTTCCTTTGATGTCTTTATCAAGAAATTTCTTTTTGGGAAGAGAAGAGGAGATTGAAAAAAGATTTTTATTTTTTAAGGTGCTTGATTTTAAAAAGGCAAATGCAATCACCATTAAGGCAATGAAAGATATTGGGATTAATGTGCGTGAGCCAAGTCAGCCCATTGGCACATTAAGTGGTGGAGAGAGGCAGTGTTTAGCTATTGCCAAGGCAGTGCATTTTGGGGCAAAAGTTTTAATTCTTGATGAACCAACTTCTGCCTTAGGAGTGGCGCAGTCTTCTATGGTGTTAAAATATATTTTGCAAGCAAAAAGACGAAATTTAGGGGTGATTTTTATTACCCATAATGTTTATCACGCTTATGCTGTTGGAGATCGCTTTACAATTTTAAATCGAGGTAAAACAATGGGGACTTTTAAGAAAAATGAAATTACCACGGAGCAACTACAAAATAAAATGGCAGGAGATAAAACAATACAAGATCTTACTGCAGAATTAGGAACAGATACTAAGGGTTTATAGGAAGGATTTATGGAGACAATTAAACTAACAACAACACAAGCCTTGGTGCGTTATCTTTTATCGCAGTATATTAGTATTAATGGCAAGAAAGAAAGGATTTTTTATGGGGGGTTTGGAATCTTTGGACACGGCAATGTAACTTGTTTGGCGGAATCTCTTTATGATGCTAAAGAGCAAATGCCAACTTACAGGGGGCAAAATGAGCAGTCTATGGCAATGGCTGCCTTAGGATTCACTAAAGCAAAAAATAGAAAGCAAATGATGTTCGTTACTTCTTCTATCGGTCCTGGAGCAACAAATATCATTACTGCTTGTGGAGTGGCTTATACTAATTCTTTGCCTTTATTGGTTTTATCTGGAGATTATTTTAACCATAGGTTGCCATCTCCTGTTTTGCAACAAATTGAACAAAGTTATGATGCGACTTTATCGGCAAATGATTGTTTTAAGCCAATTGTAAAATATTGGGATAGAATCACGGCACCTCAACAGATTTTGCATTCTCTTCCTTTAGCATTAGAAACAATGTTAAATCCTTCCACTTGTGGTCCTGTTTTTTTGGGGCTTTGTCAAGATGTTCAAGCAATGAGTTATGATTATCCCCTAGAATTTTTTGAAAAAACTATCCACAGCATTCCTCGCATAAGAGCTGATGAAATGGCAATCAGAAGGGCAAGCGATTGCATTAAGCAATCAAAAAAAGTTGTGATTCTTGCAGGGGCGGGGGTGATTTATTCTGAAGCGCAAAAAGAATTTTTGCAATTTGTTCATCAATGCCGCATTCCTTTTGTAACAACAGCAGGTGCAAAGTCTTTAAGTTTATACGAGGAACAATTTAATATTGGACCTGTTGGAGTGCTTGGGTCTTGTAGCGCAAATCATCTTATTAAAAAGGCTGATGTGGTGATTGTAATTGGTAGCAGATTGCAAGATTTTAGCACAGGTTCGTGGGCAAATTTTAGCCACCATACTAAACTTATTAGTATTAATACGCAAAGCATTGATGCAATTAAGCATAGAAGCATTGCTTTAGTCAGTGATGCAAAAGAGGCATTAAAGGAGCTTTTGGAATTGTGCAGAGATTTTAGAAATGACGAAAACTTTGTATCAGAGGCTTTTGCGCATAGGCAGCAATATCATCTTTTTATAGAGTCAAAAATCAATGAGAAAAAGGAAAGTATTACTTACGCAAATGTGATTGGAAGACTCAATCAGCTTACAACGCAAAAGGATAGGTTAATTCTTGCTGCGGGAGGCTTGCCCGGAGAATTTAATACGCTTTGGAAAAATCTTAGTTTTAATTCCATAGACCACGAGTATGGTTATTCTTGTATGGGGTATGAAGTTTCAGGGGGGTATGGCTCTGCGATTGCCCATAAAGATGGAGATAGCATTGTGCTTGTTGGAGATGGTTCTTATATGATGTTAAATAGTGAGATTTATTCATCAGTATTAAGTGGTGATAAAATGATAGTGATTGTTTGCGATAATGAGGGCTATGCAGTAATTAATCGTTTGCAGATAAATCAAGGAGGGGAGCCTTTTAATAATTTGATTGAAGATTGTAAATTAGCAATAGAACCTTTTATGGTGGATTTTGTTGCAAACGCAAAGAGTATGGGAGCTGATGGGAATTTTGTGGATTCCTTAGAGGAATTTGAATCTGCCTTTAAGAGAGCAAGAGAAAGTGCGGTAACTTTTATTATTCATATTAAAGTTTCTAAGTATGATTGGACGGAATATGCTGATACTTGGTGGGAAGTGGGTGTACCAGAGGTGAGTCAAAAAGAAAAGATACAGCGGGCAAGAGCAATGTATGAAAGCAATGCAAATAAGCAAAGAAAGGGTGTGTAATGCAAGTGAAATTAGGGATTGCTCCAATTGCTTGGAGTAATGATGATTTAAGAGAGTTGGGTGGAGAAACACCATTGGAAGTGTTTTTGAGTGATGCGAAAAAAATCGGTTTTGATGGAGTGGAGCTTGGATATAAATTCCCTTATGACAAGAAAGAGCTTAAACGCATTTTAAAGGATTATGATTTAGAGCTTGCTGGAGGATGGTTTAGTGGGAATTTATTGGTGCAAAGTGTTGCCCAAGAGCAAGAGAGTCTTTTAAGGGAAATGGAGCGAAGAGCCTATTGTGATTGTTATCAACTCGTGTATGCAGAATGTTCTAATACGATACAAGGAAAGCCTTTGGGCTTAAGTAAAAAGCCTATTTTAACACAGGACGAAATTAAGGAATATGCAGAAAAATACTCTTCTTTAAATGCTTTTGTTAGCAAGCAGGGCTTCAGTATGGGCTTTCATCATCATATGGGAGCAATTTTTCAATATGCTAATGAAGTGGATTTGTTTTTACAATATGCTTCTTTAGGATCTGGATTGACTTTTGATACAGGACATTTTTATTTTGCGGGTGCAAATCCTTTAGAAGAACTTAAAAAACATTTGCATCGTGTGAAACATATTCATTTAAAAGATGTTAGAGAACAAGTTAAGCAAGAAATGCTTCAAAAAGATAGTAGTTTTTTGGAATCTGTTATTGCAGGAGTTTATACAACTCCTGGAGATGGTGTGATTGATTTTAAGGGAATTCTTGACTTTTTAAAAACCACAAACTATGAAGGTTGGTTAGTGATTGAAGCAGAGCAAGATCCTAAGAAGGCAGATCCTTATGAGTACTCTAAAAAAGCCTATGCTTTAGTGCAAGATTTATTGAAAGGGCAGCCATGAGAACAATTGGTGTTGGTGTGATTGGTATGGGCTGGATGGGGAAAGCCCATAGTAGTGCTTATATCAATTATCGTCTAAAATTTGGACACACAGGAATTATACCAAGACTTGTAATTTGCAGTGAGGTGATTGAGGAGAGGGCAAAAGAGGCAAAAGAAAGATTTGGCTTTGAAAAGTATAGTATGCATTGGAAAGATGTGGTTGATGATGATTGCGTAGAAATTGTTGAGATTACTGCTCCTAATGCTTTGCATTTGGAAATTATAAAATATTGTGTTGCAAAGGGTAAGCATATAAATTGTGAAAAGCCTGTGGGGGCATTTTTAGAGCAAAGTATTGAAGCCTATAATCTTGTTAAAAATTATCCTTATCAAACTTTTGTTGGATTCAACTATCGTTGGGCGCCTTTGGTGCAGTATGTTAAAGAGTTGCTTGATAGTGGGAAATTAGGAGAGGTGTATAGCTATAAAGGCAGATTTTTTTCGTGTTATGCAGCAGATGCCCTTAGTTGTTACTCGTGGAGATTTGAAAAGGAAAATGGTTTAGGTGCGATTACAGATTTAATGAGCCACGCTGTTGATATGGCATTATATTTACTTGGTGATATTAAAAGTGTTAGTGGAGTTATGCGAACTTTTATTAAGGAGCGACCCCTAGCTCAAGAAGGAGCAAGTCATTATGCAAGGGGGAAGGAAAGCGATGCAAAAAAGGAAGTAACTAATGAGGATTATGTGGGTGCTAGAGTGAGTTTTTGTAATGGCGCAGAGGGCTTTATTGACACATCGCGTTGTTTTGTTGGTCCTACTTCTGAACATAGCTTTGAGATTCATGCATCAAAGGGCAGTGTAAAATGGAATTTTGAGGAGATGAATACATTAGAGTTGTATCTTGAAGGAGACGAGCAATCAAGTGGTTATAGGAAAATTTATTCTTCTCCTGTACACCCTTTTCATCAATATTTCAATCCCTCTAATGGCACTTCACTTGGATATGATGATTTAAAAACCTTAGAAATTGCACATTTTTTAGGGAAAATTTTTGATAAGAATTATCCCTATTATGCGGATTTTCAATCAGCAGCTAGAGTGGCAAAAGTGCTTGGGGCAATCATAGAATCCAATACGATTAAAGAACAAGTGAAATTGGAGATGGAAATATGAAAAAGCTGCGCAGTTTAAAGTGGTTTGAAAAAGATGATTTAAGAAGCTTTGGACATCGTTCAAGAGTGAATCAAATGGGCTATGCGCCTGAAGAGTATATTGGTAAACCTATCATTGCTATTATTAACACTTGGAATGATTTTAATACCTGCCACACGCATTTTAAAGAAAGAGTGGAGGATATTAAAAGGGGGGTATTACAAGCAGGGGGGTTTCCTATGGAGATTCCTTGTATGAGTGTTGGAGAGCAACTCATTAAGCCTACCTCTATGATGTTTAGAAATTTTTTAGCAATGGAGGTTGAGGAAATGCTTAGAGCTTTTCCAGTAGATGGTGCTGTGCTTATGGGGGGATGTGATAAAACAACGCCTGCTGTGCTTATGGGGGCAATTTCTTTTAATCTTCCTATGATTTATATGCCAGCAGGAGCAATGTTAAGAGGGAATTTTGATGGAGAGATTTTAGGCAGCGGAACAGATGTTTGGAAGTATTGGGATTTAAGACAGGCAGGTTGTTTTGGGGATTGTGAGTGGAGAAGGTTAGAAAAGGGTATTGCAAGGAGTGCTGGGACTTGTATGACTATGGGAACAGCAGCAACAATGATGACAATGGCAGAGGCGCTTGGTTTATGTCTTAGTGGAGCTTCTTCTATTCCGGCAGTGGATTCAAATCATCGGAGAATGGCTAGAGAGTGCGGAGTTGAAATTGTTCGGCTTGTAAGAGAGGATATTAAGCCTTTAGATATTTTGAAAAAAGAATGTTTTGAAAATGCAATCATCACTTTACATGCCATTGGAGGTTCTACAAATGCAATCATTCATCTTATTGCATTAGCAAGAAGGGCAGGGATTGTGTTAGAGTTAGAGGATTTTGAGCGTTTGGGAAAAGGGATTCCTTTGCTTTTAAATCTTAAGCCATCAGGAAAATATGTGATGGAGGATTTTTATTATGCAGGAGGTATTCAAGCATTGCAAAATACTTTAAAAACAAAGTTACATAATATTCAAACCATTAAAGGAGATTTGTATGGCAATATTGAGGGGGCAAAAATTTTTAATTCTGAAGTGATTAGAACATTAGAGAATCCTTTAAGCACAGAGCCAAGTTTAGTAGTGTTAAAAGGAAACCTTTGTTTAAATGGAGCAATTTTAAAGCAATCTGCCTGCGAAAAAAGACTTTTAAAGCATAAAGGTAGGGCTTTAGTGTATGAAGATATTGAAGAATTAAAGGCAAATATTGATAGAGAGGATTTAGATGTTGATGAAAATACAGTGCTTGTTTTAAAGAATGCAGGACCTCTAGGCGCACCAGGAATGCCTGAATGGGGGCAGTTGCCAATCCCCAAGAAGTTATTGAAAAAGGGAATAAAAGATTTATTAAGAATTTCTGATGCAAGAATGAGTGGAACAAGTTATGGAGCTTGTGTTTTGCATATCAGTCCGGAATCTTATATTGGAGGGAATTTAGCACTTGTTAGGACAGGAGATATCATTTGTATTGATGTGGAAAAAAGATTGCTAGAAGTTTGTTTAAGTAAGGAGGAGTTAAATCAAAGGCGAAAGGAGTATAAGCCTCCACAGAGGGATTATAGTAGTGGGTATTTAAGGTTGTATACAGAATATGTAACACAAGCACACGAGGGTTGTGATTTTGATTTTTTAACTGAAAATCGTAGCCACTTAGAACCAAGAATTTTTTAAAGGAGTCTTATGTTAAATGTTGGTGTTTTAGGAACGGGAAGGATTGGAAAAATCCATATTTCAAATTTAGTTAATCATGCACAAGTGAAAGTTGTTTTAGTTGCAGATCCTTACATTGATGAAGAATTTGTCCAATCTTTGCAGCTTCCCTTTAGCAGAGATAGTCAAGATGTTTTAACGCATAAAGACATTGATGTGGTGTTTATCTGCACTTCAAGCGATACGCATTATGATTTGATTAAAAGCGCAATTATTGCTGGGAAAAAGGCAATTTTTTGTGAAAAGCCTGTTGATTTAGATTTGCAAAGAATTTTAGAGATTGAACATCTTGTTAGGCAGCATAATGTTTTTTTGCAAATTGGATTTAATAGAAGGTTTGATTCAAATTTTAAGCAAATTGCAAAATTGGTGCGAAAAGGGGAAGTTGGAAGATTGGTGCATACGAGAATTGTCTCCCGCGATTTTTCTGCTCCGCCAAGAAGTTATGTTGAAAAATCAGGCGGAATCTTTTTGGATATGAGTATTCACGATTTTGATATGTTGCGTTATGTAACGGATAGGGAAGTTCAAGAAGTGTATGTAAGGGGTGCATCTTTAGTCAGTGATTATGGAGATATTGATATTGATAGTGCGTTGATTTCCTTGGTGCTTGATGATGGTTCGCTTGCAAGCATTGAAAATTGTAGAGAGGCTGTTTATGGTTATGATCAAAGAGTTGAAGTTTTTGGGAGAAAGGGGAGAGTATCTTGTGAGAATAAATATGAAAATTCTGTGCTTTTATGTAATGCTCATTGTGAGAGTCGCTCTAATCCTCTTGATTTTTTCTTGGAGCGTTATGCGGATTCTTATCGTAATGAGTTGGAGGATTTTATCTCTCAATATTGCGCAAAAAAATCTCCAAGCGTTGGGATTAAAGAAAGCATTGAGGCGACTTTGATTGCTTTAGGGGTAATGGAATCGCTAAAGCAAAATTGCTCAATTTCAATGGAAGCAATCCGCAATCAATACATAAAAGGATGAAAATGAAAAGTTATTTTGATTATGGCTTATACATTAATGGAAGTTTTATAGAGGGCAAAGATGGGGTTTTTGATGTGATTAATCCTTTCAATGAAGAAGTTTTAGGGCAAGCACCCATTGCTTCCCAGCAACAAATTAGAGAAGCAATAGATTATGCCCAAGAAGCAATGTTAGAGTATTCTAAGTTACATGCTTGGGAGAGAGCAGAAAAATTACTCAAAGTGGCAACATTTTTAAGGGAAAATCTTAATGAGATTGCAAAGAGTATTACTCTTGAAACAGGTAAGCCCATTGCTCAAAGTGTGAGAGAAACTAATTTGGCAATTGATCAATTTATTTGGTTTAGCGAACAAACAAAAAGAATTAATGGGCAGATTATCTCAAGTCGCAATCCCAGCACAGAAGTGTATGTGAAGTATGAGCCTATTGGAATTGTGGCAGCTTTTTCTTCGTGGAATTTTCCTTTATTATTAACAGCGCGCAAACTTGCCCCTGCCTTAGCAGCAGGTTGTGCGGTGATTGTCAGAAGCACAGACATTGCACCCCTTGTTAGTATGAAGCTATTTGAAGCTTTGCACCAAGCGCAATTTCCTAAAGGCTTAGTTGCGCTTTTGTGCGGGAAAGCATCAGTGATTTCATCAGTGCTTATGCAAGATGTTCGGGTAAGAAAGGTGTCTTTAACAGGTTCTACGGCTGTTGGACAACAGCTTATTAGGGATTCAAGTTTAACTTTGAAAAAAGTAACAATGGAGCTTGGAGGGCATGCCCCTGTGATTGTATGTGAAGACACTGATGTTAGGGAAGTAGCGGCAATGAGTGTGAAGGTTAAATTTGCTAATGCTGGACAAGTGTGTGTTTCTCCTACAAGATTTTATATACATAAGAGCGTGATGGATTCTTTTTGTGAAGTTTTTGTGGCAGAAACAAGAAAACTTAAGCTTGGCAATGGGCTTGATGGATCTGTGGATATGGGACCTTTAGTTACACAAAAAAGACTAGAAGAGATTCAATCTTTCATGCAAAAAGCAAAAGAAACTGGAGGAAAAATTCTTACGGGTGGGAAGAGAGTGCAAGGTTTTGATAAAGGCTATTTTTTTGAGCCGACAGTGATTAGGGACTTACCTGATGATTCCCATTTATTGTGCAATGAAATTTTTGGACCCATTGCTTTGATACAAAGTTTTGAAGATTTAGATGAGGTTTTAAAAAGGGCAAATAACACAGAATATGGGCTTGCCTCTTATGCTTTTACAACTTCTTTGGAAAAGGCGCATTTAATAGCAGAGCATCTTTCAGCGGGAATGGTTGGAATTAATAGTTTTGCCCTAGCAGCAGCAGAAGTTCCATTTGGAGGGATTAAAGCAAGCGGTTTTGGAAGAGAAAGTGGTGTAGAGGGTATGCAGGAATATTTGCAGTCTAAGATTATTACTCAAAGGTTCCTAGGATTATGAAAAGACTTATAAGTAAGTGGGAAAAGCAGATTCCGACAATAAATGGTTGGCTGAGTTTAAACAATGCTTTTGGGGCTGAAATAATGTCTTATGCGGGTTTTGACTCTCTTACGATTGATATGCAGCACGGAATTAGTGATTACTCAAGTCTTTTGCCAATGCTACAAGTTTTAAAGGGAATTCCTTGTTTTGTTCGTGTGCCTTGGCTTGAAGAAGGAATTATTATGAAAACGCTTGATGCGGGAGCAATGGGAATTATTTGTCCAATGATTAATCACAAAGAAGATGCGTTAAAATTGGCAAAGTTTTGCCATTATCCCCCTAAAGGAGAGCGGAGCTTTGGTCCTATTCGGGCTAAATTTCTTTGTGAAGGAGACTATTTTATACAGCACCATCTCTTAATTTTAGCAATGATTGAAACAAAGCAAGCATTGGAAAATCTTTCTGATATTTTATCTGTTGATGGGATTGATGGGGTATATGTGGGTCCTGCTGATCTTTCCTGTGCGTTGGGTGTTGCCCCAAGATTTGATCAAGAAGAGAAAATTGTATTAGAGGCAATTCAAATGATTTTATCTCAAGCAAAAAGACATAAAAAATATGCAGGGATTCATAATCTTGGTGCGCATTATGCAAGAAAAATGGCGGACTTAGGCTTTAATTTTGTAACCATTGGTTCTGATGCGTTTTTTATGCTTGATGGGGCAAAAAAAGCAGCGGAAGCTTTTAAATTTCAGTGAGCTTTATTTGATTTACCAACAACAAAGAACTCGCATCGCTTCTTTTAAATCTTTCGCCCTGTGTGTTGCGTTTGGTGCTTCGTTGTTGCCAACTAAAATGCGTGTTTTAATGCCTGCTTTAAGCCCTGCTTGCATATCCGTGTCTTTATCGCCTAGAATATAGGAATCGTAATTTTCAAGGTCCAAATTGAAGTCCCTTAGGGCTTGTTCTAACATTGCAGAATTTGGTTTGCGACAAGCGCAATGCTCCTCTTCAGTGTGTGGGCAGAAATACACGCTATCAAAGCCTATGTTTTTAGGCACAAAACCGCTTTCCCTTAAGGGAATCATCAAGCAGGATTTTATACAGCTTTGCATAAAAGAAGTGAGAATTTCAAAGTCTTTTTGCGTAAAAATTCCACGATTAATACCCGATTGATTTGTTACTACAAAGCACAAAGCATCTTGTTTTTTGAGTTCTAAAAATAGCTCTATAAAATGGGGAGCAAAATAGAATGTGTCAATCTTATAACCATAAGGCTCATCTTCTAAATTCACTACACCATCGCGGTCAAAAAACACGATTTTGCGTTTTTTGGATTCCAAATTCATCGTGCAAACACTCCAAAAAGTTTTTGCATTTTAATTCCAAAAAGGTAAAAAAGCGGTGTATTGGCAAAGGCGAAAATAAATTTCATCACATAATCTCCAAGCATTAGCATAAGAACATTTTGCCAAGGCATTACAAACAAAAATGCAATGTGGAAGAAAATCATTGTGTCAATAAATTGTGAAAATGCTGTGCTTCCAGCACTTCTTAGCCACCAGACTTTTGGCAGCTTAGATTTCAGCCAATAAAACGCATAAACATCGGCTTGTTGAGAGATGAAAAATGCACTTACGCTTGCAATTGCGATTCTAAACTCTGCTAAAAACATAGAAGGAATAAAGGCAAAAAGGATTCCAATGCGCACTGCCTTTAAGACTTCCTGCTTTGTGTAGCGTTCTGCTAGAATATCTGCTAAAAGAAAGGTGAAGGGGTAAGTCAGCGCACCATAGGTAAAAAAGTCATTAAGGGGAAACTGCACAAGGTAGTTTGAAGCAACAATAAGAGCCGTAAAAACCATCACAGAAAAAACCATCACAGCATTTGACATTGGAATCCTTTTTTGAAAAATCGTTGTGTATTGTATATTTTTAGAGTTTAAGGGTGTATGAAATTAAATATTTTCGTGGAGAGTTTGGTATCTCCTGATTGGCAAGATAATGGACAAGCCAAAGTTTGTCGTATAGAGATAAATTTTTGGGATTTGCTGTGCAATATAATATCAGTATGGGAAGAGAAAACAAAGAAAGAGTTTTGGAAAAAATTCAAGCAAAACAAAATAAGTAGATTGAAGGCTTAAAAATTTGCAAACACAAAGCCAAAAAATCGCTCTCCAAAAGCTCCCGGAGAGATGAGTGTGCGGAGCTTGTTGCTTTGTTGAGCATAGGATTCTAACCCAAATTTTTCAATATACAAAGAGCACATTTTGTCTAATCCCATTTCTACTAATGCGCGATTTTGGTGGTGGATAAACCAAGGTTTGCCTTTGAAGCGTGAAAAAACTTCCTGCCAAAGCGTGAAATTCACATCATAAGTCATATCCATAAGTGCAAAATTTTTTAAAAGCTCTTTGTTGTAGTGTTGTGTTGTGGAATCTAAAAAAAGATTTTCTGTTGTGTGTTTTTGATAAAAGCGTAAGGAAAAGGCGTTGCGTGATTCTAAGCTGCCATAATCAAAACTCAAAAAAAGCCATTTTGATGCACAATTTGTTAGAGATTCCACAAAACCAAAGGCGTGCAATGGGATTTCTCCCTTTGTGATTTTAAAAGTTTTTGCAAGTTCAAGCACTTCTTTGCTAGCAGACTCAAAAGTAAGCTCTAGGGTTTCTTTGTGGATAAAAGCCATTTTATCATTCCAAATAAGCTCACAAGCGAAGGCATCTAAAAGTTCATTGCTCACAAAAAGAATGTAATCATATTGTGCGTTTTTTAGGGCTTTAAAATCACAAAAAGTATGGAATCCTAAATTAGGATTCCGTCTTTTAAAGGTTTCTTGCTGTAAAATCCGCAAAGACTCTAGGGGTTCAAGTGTGGCAAAATCTAACGCACATTCAGGGTAAAAAATACTAAAAAACTCCGCAATATCAGCAATTAAATCTCCTTTTTCACTGCCGATTTCTACAACAGGGATTTTTCCCTTTAGGGCATTTTGTGTAAGGATTGTGTGGAGATAGTAACCCATGCAATATCCAAAAAATTTTCCCACGCTTACATTTGTGTAAAAATCTAAATCTTTGCCAATGCGGGCTTGTTGATAATAGCCTTTTTTACCAAAAACAGCCCCATCGCCATAGAGCCATTCTTGCATAAAATTACCGAAAGTTAATTTTTGAGATTTTAGTAGCATTAATAAAGTGTGCTGTCTAATTTTGTGATTCCATAATCTCCGCACACGCGACAATTTGGATTCCGTTTAATGGTGATGGTTCTAAAATCCATTGAACGCACATCGCAAGTTAGCAGTTTGTCAAAAAGGGGCACACCAACGCCTGTGATGATTTTTATTACTTCATTGGCTTGAATGCAACCAAATAGCCCAGCAACTGCCCCTAGGATTCCAATGGTAGCACCCGTTGGCATAGTCATTTTTGGGGGTGCATTAAAAAGACAAGCATAGCACGCACTCTTTTTTGGTTGCACACTCATTGCTTGTCCGCTAAAGGCAAGTGCGCTTGCGCGCACTAGGGTTTTATTTGCCAACACACAGGCATCGTTAATTAAAAATTTTGCGCTCAAAATATCAGTGGCTTCTACGATAATCTCATAATTCTTGATATGTGTTAAGATATTTTGTGGAGTTAAATGTTCTTTAAAAATTTTTAAATTTAAATTTGGGTTTAGCAAGTGCAGTTTTTCAAAGGCAGAATCAGCTTTGTTTTTATTTAAATCTTGTGTGTTGTGTAAAATTTGGCGTTGCAGATTGCTTGTATCCACTACATCACCATCACAAATTCCAATATTTCCTACTCCAGAAGCGGTTAAATAGTATAAAATGGGTGAGCCAAGCCCACCAGCACCCGCTACAAAAACGCTTGCATTTTTGAGTTTCAATTGCCCTGCTTTTCCGATTCCGGTTAATAAAATATTGCGATTGTAACGCTCTAATTCTTCTTGTAATAATTCCATTATGTTTTTTGTCTGTCTTTAAAATTAAGTTTAAAATAAGAGATATGGAATCTAAACTTTTGGTAAAAGAGTCAAAGGACTCTTTTGAGAAAATTATTATCTTTTTGAGAATTGTGGGCTTCTTCTTGCCTTGCGCTTGCCGTATTTTTTACGCTCAACAACTCTAGAATCGCGTGTTAATAAGCCTTTTGGTTTTAGAATTGCTCTAAAGTTTGTATCATACAATGCTAATGCTTTAGAGATTCCGTGGCGCAATGCTTCTGCCTGTGCGGAGTAGCCGCTGCCTTGCGTTTGCGCTACAATATCTACGCTTTTTTCTTGTTTTGTAAGCAATAAAGGTTGCATTACTTTCATTTTAATGGCTTCGTGTCCGCCAAGCCAATCGTTAAGATTTGTATCATTAATGCTTAATTTGCCGCTACCGGGAGCTAGCCAAACTTTTGCGATTGCTGTTTTTCTCTTTCCTGTTGCATAAATTTTTGCCATTATTTAATCCTTACTTTGAAACTTGTGCGCTGTGTGGATGATTTGCATCACAATAAACTTTTAATTTTTTAAGCATTGCGCGTCCTAATTTTGTCTTTGGGAGCATACCTCTAACTGCTAACTTATAAAGCTTTTCAGGATGTTTTTCTAGCATTTCTTTGAGTGTTTTAGATTTTGTGCTTCCAAAATACCCCGAATGCGTGAAATATTCTTTATCTTCTAATTTCATACCGCTAAATTTAGCTTTTGGTGCGTTAATCACAATCACAAAGTCCCCGCAATCTACATTTGGTGTGTAAAGGGGCTTGTGCTTTCCTCTAAGGAGTGTTGCAATCTCTGTGATAAGACGACCAAATGTCTTATCTTTTGCATCTAGAACAATCCATTCGCGTTTAATTTCGTTGGCTTTTGCCATTTTGGTGCTATTCATTGCATTGCCTTTTCTAAAGTGTATTGCTAAAAAGTCCAAAAATCTTTTGGAATAAAGGCGCAATTATAACTTAACTTTATTAAATGTAGCTGAATTTAAGTTATAATTTATGAAAATATTATGGGCTGGAGAATAAAATGCTGGCGCATCTTAAGTTGCTTTGTGTTGGTTTTAGCGCGATATAGTGTCAAAGAAGGAGCGTCTAGTTTGTTGCATCTGTAGAATCCTTTTTAAAAGGAGGACCTTTTTGCAAAAGTGTTGTCAGTGTGGCTGCTTTTTGGGGCTCCATTTTAGAGAGAATCTTGCTTGTGATTTTTGTGTCTAGCGCAAAAAGGATTGTAGCAGCTTCATCATCAGATAAGCTCTGCAAAATTGCTGCGGATTTGGAATCCTTCATTGTGGCGTAAGTTTCGCCAATTTTGCTTTGCGTGATGCCTTTTATCTCTTTTAGAATGTCTTCATTGCGTTTTAATAAGCGTTCAATTTTTTCTTGGCTTTCTTTTATTTCTTCTTGGGTTTGAGCGATGGCAAGTTCGCGTTTTTTAAGGTCTTGTTCTTTTTGGTCTAGAACATTTTGTGTCGCACTCTGCAAGGCTTGCAAGGCTTGTTGTTGCTCATCAATTTTTTCAAGCTCTCTTAAAATCTCGCCTTTGCGCTGTTCAAAAATGATATTACAATCAATGACTCTATTGCCTTCATTTGCGCTAAGGCAAAAGGGGGCAAGCGTGCTTAGGATAAGAGAATAAAAGCGTTTCATTGTGGATTCCTTTCGTGTTTGTTGTTTGCGTGGAGTATCACAGAGATTTCATCTAAATCTTTGCTTTCTTGAATGCGTGCTTTTTCAAGCAATTTTTTAACTTCCAAGCCATCTAAATATTTTGCTTTTTCGTATTCTACATTTTGGAGTTTAAAATGTTCTTGTAGCTCCCTTTTTTGTTGTTTTAATGCTGCCAATTCTTGCATTTTAAAATCAATGCTAGAGCGATATTCTTCTTTGTGGTGCGCAAAAGTTAAAAAGGCTTGATAGATTCCACTTTGTGGCTCTTTTAGCGTGGCAAATTCTGCTACAAGTGCATCAATCTCACCTTGTTTTGCCAGAATTTGTTGTGTGTTTTTTTGGAGCATTAATTCTACTTCCTCAACTTTTCTTTTACACAAAAGCACAAGTTGTGTGAATTTTGTTTTCATACTCTAAAAATCGTATCGTTTCTATCAGGACTTGTGGAAATCATAGTGATTTTCACGCCGATAAATTCTTCTAAAGACAAAATATACTCTTGTGCGGTTTGTGGTAAAGCGGAAAATTCTCTAACGCTAGCGGTTTTATCCCAGCCTTTAAAGCTTGTATAAAGCGGTGTAACTTGCGCTAAATCGCTTGGAAAATCTTCTAAAATCTCTCCCTTGCTGTCTTTATAGCCTGTGCACACTTGGATGGCTTCAAAGCCATCTAGCACATCAAGTTTCATCATCGCAAGCGTGCTTACACCATTAATGCGACAAGCATATTTCACTGCCATTGCATCAAGCCAACCACAACGCCTAGCGCGCCCTGTTGTTACACCAAACTCACCACCTTTTGTGCGCAAAGTTTCGCCAACTTCGCCTAACTCTTCAGTGGGAAATGGTCCATTACCCACACGCGTGCAATAAGCTTTTGTAATGCCAATCACTTTGCCTAGTGCGTTTGGGGGGATTCCTGTTCCATTACAAGCCCCTGCTGCTGTTGTGGTGGAGCTTGTTACAAAAGGGTAAGTCCCAAAGTCAATATCAAGCATACTGCCTTGCGCTCCTTCGCATAGAATTTTTTCATCATTATCCATTGCCTTCCATAGCATTGCTGTGGTGTTTGTAAGATAGGGTAAAAGTGCCTTCGCATAGGAATCTAGCTCGGTTTTAATAGAGTCAAGGCTAAAAGTTGGAATCGCATTTTCTTTTGTGTTTAGGGTTTGGAGTTTATCAAAGACTTTTTGTGCTAGAGATTGCGTGTCTTTTAGTTCTTCAATGCGGATTCCATTGCGTGCGACTTTATCGGTGTATGCTGGTCCAATCCCCTTACCTGTTGTGCCAATAGCAACTTTAGCTTTCTCTTCGCTAAGTTTATCTAGTAATTCGTGATAAGAAAGAATTAAATGTGCTTTTGTGCTAATGAATAATCTGTTTTTAAGCCCTCCGTGTAGATTTTCAAATTGTGCCATTTCAGCAATGAGTGCCTTTGGACTAATCACCACACCATTACCGATGATATTTTTACAGCTAGGATAAAGGATTCCAGATGGGATTAAATGCAAGGCATATTTTTGTCCATCAACAACGATTGTGTGTCCTGCATTATGTCCGCCTTGATAGCGCACGACAAAATCATAATTGCGTGCTAACAAATCCACCATTTTACCTTTGCCTTCATCTCCCCATTGGATTCCCACAATCAAATCTGCCTTGCTCAACCATCGCTCCTTAATAAATATTGAATGAAATCATCTGTGTAGATTCCAAAACCACAAGCGTTTTGTTCTAAAATTGTGTATTCTCCGCCTAAAATTAGTGTGGAATTTTCTGCAAAAAACCTGAAAAATAGTCCTGTATAATAGTGCATTGGTGCGCAATATAAAGGTGAGATGGTGCAATTTGCATAGGGAATTTCTTTTGCAAGCCCTAAGAGTTGCTCTAGGGCGTATTTTAGATTCCGCTCTAGCGTGCTATTGCGTTGTAAAAACTCTTGCAAGGATTGTTGATTGTGCACGCATAAGAGTTCTTGCATAATGGGATTAGCCTTTGTGATGGCTTCTACATCAATGTTTTTAAACGCAATAAGTGGAATCTTAAAAATCTCTGCGCAAATTTGTGGAATACGGACATTTGCAAGTTGCAAATGGGGCTTTAAAGGCGTGTTTGCTAAAAAGTTGGAATCCAAAATTTCTAAAGACATTGTAATGAAAGGTGCAATGTTGCAATTTTCTAAATTTTCCACGCCGATTTGATGGATTTCTGTTGTGGGATAGATGAAAATGGGTTGGATATAAAACCAACGCTTATTTTTGGTATTTTCGCGCAAATGTGGTGCTAAAAGACGGATTGTGTCAATGGTAGAATCGTTGCGCAATGCAATTTGATGATTGTATTGATTATTAGTGCGCACAACTTCCCTGCTTTTTATGTCGCGCTGATGCTCTAAATATGCAAAAGTCGGCGTGATAATCTCTTGATACCCATTTTTCTGCAAAATCGCACTAGCAAAGGCTTCAATTTCGCGCTTTAGTTGCGCACTTTTGCCAAAGTAAAGCTTGCAACCTTGCGGAATCTCGTGGCTTAAAATCACAAATTTATTTCCTTCCCTTGGATTTAAAAACAGAGATTGTAGCATATTTGTGTAAAACTTTGGGTTAAGGTTTTATGTGGGGGTGTTCTAAGGGTAGGGCTAAAATGAAGCTGCGCCTTGTGGAAAATTCTTGCAAAACTGCTTTACTAGAGTCGTTGTAGATTCCAAAAACATCTACAAAATAATAGGCTAGGGTTTGGGATTGTGCTGTTTGAAGTGTGGGGGTGAGTTGTTTTAAGATGGCAATGTAGTGATAATCCCCAATTTGCAATGTAAATTTTGTAAAATTAATGGGTGTTAAAGTTTTGTTTTTTAATGCAATTTTTAAGTTTTCTTTGACGCTTACTAAATGCAAATCAAGCCATAAAATGTGTGGGTTTAAATGCTCTAGCGTGTGGGATTTTTGCTCAAGTTTTGTAGCAAGGATTAGCACAAATGCGCCTAAGATTGCAAAGAGAATTAAAGGAAGCAAAACAATTCCCTTTTGCATCATAACTCCACAATCACGCTACTAGCGCAATAAGAATCCTTTTGCAAACAAAGGCGTATATAAAGCCCTAAATCGTGGGATTTTATGCTAAAGTGGCTTAGGTTTTCTAAAAGTGTAATTTGGATTCCATTTTGTTCTAAAACAATGGCATTGTGAAAGTGCAAAAGCGTGGGAGGATTTAGAAAATAAAGCTTGGGAGAAATTTTTATTAGTGGTTGGAATCTTAATGCGTTGGGCAATTCTAGTGTTATAGAATTTGCGTTGAAGGCTAAAATTCTGCCTTGAAAATTTGGGTTATAAAAGTCTTGCGGGGCGATAAAATTATCAGTGATGATAAGGGCGGTTTTTGGGAGGTTAAAGGGGCAGGCTTTTGTGGGGGAGGGTTTAAAAAATCTAGGCTTAGGGTATTGTTTGTAATCTTTAGACTTTTTGGGTTAAAAACGCCGTGAAAACACGGAATTGCAAAATCTCCTTGTGGCGCAAAATGCTCTAGTTTTTCATAAAAGATGAGAGATTTTCCCATCAGATTTGTTGGTGTTGTGGAGATTTGTGCGTTAGGAAGGATTTGAAGGCTTGCTAAATGGGCGTTTTCAAGCAGGCGTTTAATTTGTAAAAGAGCATTTTGTGCTTCTAATTGTTTTTGAAAATTTTTGTTTTTTATATTGTAATTTTGATAGACTCCTAAGATTAATTTTGTGCTAAAAATTCCAAAAATTCCTAGTAAAATTAAAGCAAGTAAAACTTCTAAGAGTGTGAAAGCGTTTTTAAACATTAATTGTCCTTGAAAGAAGGCTCTGTGGTATTGACTTCAAAGAGTGGTGAAGGTGTTGGGATGTTGGAATCCAAAATGCAATTTGGAGTTATTTTGTTACAAAATGTTACAAATTCATAGGAAAAATCCTGTGTGCTTTGTGAATTTTCACTAAAATTTTGCTTAAAATTTCCTAAAATCGCAACAATAATAACGCTTAAAACTGCCATAAAAACTAAAAATTCTAAGAGTGCAAAGGCTTTCATAAAAAATTATATACACTTATGATTGAAAAGTAAAATTTATTTTAATTTGTGTTAAGTTTAAGTTTTAAAATCAAAATTTAGGAATCAAATTTTGAAATGCTTTAAAAGCGATTGCATAATATTCTACACGCTGTTTTTAGACGAAAAAGAAATGCAAAATCAAATAAATAATGAGAATTTGTGCGACTTTTTAGAAGCAAAAATTTGCTTGGTGTTAAATTTGCCAAGAGAGCAGGAATATTTTTTGCGTTATAGCTTGTCTGATAGTGGGAATGCTTACCATTGTGTGCTTTTGGACAAAGAAGTTTTAGCAAGCTATGTGAGCAATGCGACAGAGTATTTAAGCCATCCTTGCTTTTTGTGTGCGCAGTTTGTTAAAGAAGGTTATGCTTTGATAAAAGATTGGAATTTAAATTGGGTTTTTGTAGGATTTAAAGAGCAAAATATTGTGGATTTTTATACGCTAGAGAATTTGGATAAAGTGTGTGAAAAGTTGGAATTATTGGGTTTAGATATGTTTTGGTTGTGGGAAGTAGGGGAGATTGCTTCCCTTGAAAACGAAAAGCTAAAAAAGTTGGAATCTAAATTTCTTATGCCGTAGCATTGTGCAAAATTTAGAAAACATAGAGTTGTTAGAGTCCTGTAATTTTAATCCTTTAGAGAAATCCCCTGCGTTTCTAAAAACGCGCTTGGGAGTGGCTGTTAGTTGCTTTGTCTTTGGGATTATGCTAGGGCTTTTGATAGTGGGAGTTTTAGCCTTTTTAGAATTGCTAGAACAAAGAAAAAGTCAAGTTTTAAACGCACAAATTAATGCACTACAAAATGAACTTCAAATGCTAGGAAAAAGTCGCTCACAAGCGCAAGATACACTAATAAACTTGCAAGAAAAATTACAAAATTTACAAGCGGTGTATCAGGCAAATTTAGAATCGCTAAAGAGTTTTGGTAAGGCGGATTTTCAAGTGGCGCAATTTTTTAGGGTGCTTTATCCACATTTAGAAAATTTTGATGTCAAAATCGCATATTTTGGGCTAGAAAAAGAGAGTGTAACGCTACTTTTGATAGGAAAAAACGCTCTAAAAATTTTAGAAGCAATAGAAAAGCAATCCTTAGGAAAAGTGCGAGTGATGCGGGAGTATGGCGCATTTTTGTGGAGTGAAATTCAATGGGAGATTCAAAGATTGGAGACTTACAAGTGGGAAATTAAAGGATGGGAGGTTGAGCGATGAAGGGCTTTAGCTTGCAAATGGAATCTTTTTTACAACTGCGCTCAATGCGCGAGATGGTGTTACTTTTTGTGTTACTTTTTATGCTAGGATTTGCGCTTGTTGTTGTGGTGTTGTTTGATGGCAGTGCAATTGCACAGAAAAAGGCGTTAAATGCGGAGTTAAATCAATCCTTGCTTGCCTTACAAAATGCGGTTGTGGCGCAGAAAAATTTAAATATGCAAGACGCAGAAACAATCCATAAAGAAATTGCTTTAATGGAGAAAAAAATTGCAACACAAGAGGAGCGCAAAAGGCTATCATTAGAGAAATTTAGCGTGTATTTTTTAAAAGAATTAACAGATGTTAATAAATTCTATGGTGTGAAAATCGCACAAGAAAATGGGGCAATTTACCTAGAGGCAAGGGGGAAATATCCTTCTATGCTTAATTTTTTAGAATCTTTGCAAAATCAGCCTAAACTCTCACTTTTTGCAATGCAGCTTTATCCAAACCAAGCTTTAAGGGATTTAATGCTGTATGTAGCTTTGCAAATACAAGGGGATTAATGCGCTATTTTGTGATAATTTTGCTAGCTCAAATGCTCTCTAGCGACCCATTTTATTATGGGGATAGGGAGCTTAAAAAGGAGTTAAAGCTTTATGGAATTTTGCACACTAAGGCAAACATTAATGGGCAGTGGGTGGGGCTTAATGCAAGCTTTACGCACACAAATTCTGTGCTAGAAAATGTAAATTTCAAGCTTATAGAGTTGCAAAATTCTTGTGTGGTTGTAGAAAATATGGAATCTAAAATGCGACAAAAACTTTGCAAGGATAAGCCTAAATTCATCAAAGAAGGCAGGCAAAAGTGAGGCGGTTTAAAGTGAAGTGGTTTTTGGTAATTTTTCTCTGTGTGTTTGGTGGGGAGCTTTGGGCGTGTAAAAATCGCGTGTTTAATCTTAGCATACAAGAATATGTAGCGAGTGTGCAGGAGATTTTAAGTGAGTTTTCAAATGTTTGCCATTTTAGCGTGGTGTGGAATGAAGCAGAGGTGGAATCGCATTTAGAGCAAAAGTTATCAATGGTTAATATTAAGGATAAGGATTTAAATTTTATCTTAGACTTACTTCTTGGTGCGGCAAATTTGCATTATGATTTTAGCAGAGATGTCTTGCATTTAAATGCGCAAAAAACTAAGACTTTTAAAATCAACTATCTTAGCACAAATCGGCAAGGGATCAGCAACACCGCCGTGTCAATCAATAACGAAGAGCATCAAAATTCACAAGATGGGGTTAGTCAATCGGGGATTAGGATTAAAAGTGAAGATGGCTTTAACTTTTGGGAGCATATTCACACAGAGATTTTAGCACTGCTTGGGATGAGTGAAAATAAGGGAAGCGTGATTATTAATAAGGGGGCTGGGCTAATTAGTGTAAAGGGCGATAAAAAGTCGCTTGCAAAGGTGGAATCCTACATTGAAGTTTTGCATAAAAGATTGCAAAAACAAGTGCTAATTGATGTGCAAATTCTAAGCGTGCGTCATAGTGATATTAAAACAATGGGAATAAACTGGGATTCTCTCTACAATCTCCAAAACCTTACGATTCCACCTTTTAGTGATGGTGCGACATTTGTCGGGAATGGGCAGGGTGGGAATGTGGTGGGCAATACAAGTGGTTTGAGTCTTGTTGGTGGAAGTGAAGGGAGGGTTGTGCAATATGGTTTAAATATCTTTTCAGCGGGGCTTAGTTTAAATCGTATCGTGGAGTTTTTAAAGGGTTATGGTGAGGTGCAATCTATCTCAAATCCTAAGGTGCTAATGCTAAATAATCAGCCTGCATTAATCAGTGTGGGTGATATTTTGCGCTACAAAAAGAGTAGCATTTACCAAAATACAAACGCCCAAACCACGCTTACAAATACAAACAACGAGTATCCTAGCATTTTTGCGGGCGTTTTGCTTGATATTACGCCTTTGGTGTTTGAGGATTCCATAATGCTTAAGGTGAATCCTTCTATTACAAAAACAAAGGATGCACAAACAAAAATCGCTGCAAATGCGTTTGATGCACCACCAAATCTTACCACAAATCAATTAAGTTCCATTGTGAAGGTTAAGAATAATCAAAAGGTGGTTTTAGGTGGGCTTATTGCGCAAAATATGACTAAAGAGAGTAATAAAATACCGCTTTTTGGAGATATTCCACTCATTAAGCCGCTGTTTTCTTACACGCACGACGCGCTTTTACAGAGGAGATGGTGTTTATCATCACGCCACGCATTATTGAAGAAGAGTTAAGCTTGGCAAAACTTGGATACACGCTAATAGGAGGGGAGTGATGTTGCGCATTGCTATGTTTTGTGTGGGTTTAGGGGTGTTGGTTTTGATGTTGGAATCCAAAACGGCAAAACAAGCGCAAAATTTGCAAGAAAAGATTTGTTTTTATGTGCAGGCAAATGCGTTAAATGTAAGGCAAGCCCCAAACACACAAGCGCAAATCTTACAGACCTTGTCAAAGGGCGCTAAAGTGTGTGAATATTTTGGTGTAGAAAATGGATTTTTGCGCCTTGCTAGTGGCTATGTTTCTACAAAGTATTTAAGCCTTCATCAAAGGGTGGAAAAGCCAAAGCTCGCAAATGCTTCTGTGTCTAAAAAAGAAGCTAAAATTTTGCTAACAAGCACGCAAAAAACGCCAAAAGAAGATGATTTGCAGCTTGCGCGCCTTGCAATTTTTAACCAAGATTATACAAAGGCTAAAACGCTTGCTTTAAAAATCAATCAGCAAAATCCTAAAAACATTGCAAGTTGGGAGATTTTTGCTAGGGCTTTGTATTTAGAGGGAAACAAAAATGAAGCAATGTTAGTGTTGCAAAAAATCCTAGCGCAACGCCCTGATACAGGGCTTTTAGAGCTGTTAGAGCAAATGCGCAGAGGAGAGAAAATTTGAAGCATTTAAATAGTGCGCAAATGCGTTACTTTGGAGCAATGGTTTTAGAGGAAAACCAAGAATACTTAAACGAAGAACGCTTCAATAGAGGATGCTTAAAACTAGCACTTCTAAAGCAAGAGAGTAATCCGCATAAAGACACTTTAAAAAGCCTTTTTAAGCCCTTAGAAGTGGAATTTACAGAAACTACGGAATCCAAATTTTTAGAGTATTTGCAAGAAGTAGAGCAAAAAGAAACGCTACAAAATTTACTAGAGAAAATCAAGCAAGAAATCAAATTAGATTCCAATGATAAAGGCTTAAATGGTGGCAAATCTAGCGTGCAGGAGTTGGTGCATTTTATCTTACAAAGGGCTGTGCTAGAGAGAGCAAGCGATGTGCATTTTGAGCTAGATTTACAAAATATGCGTGTTAGATTCCGTATTGATGGGGTTTTGGTGGAGCGATTTTGCTTGGAATCGTGGGTGTTTGCGCCACTTAGCACGAGCATAAAACTTCTAGCGCATTTAAATTTAACAGAGTCCAAGCTTTCACAAGATGGGCGTTTTAGTCTAAACTTAACAGATGATAATAATTTACAAAGAACCTTTGATTTTCGCGTTTCAACGCTTCCTTTGGTGCAAGGAGAATCTATCGTGCTTAGGATTTTAGACAAGCATAAAACGCTGATGCCGCTAGAATCTTTGGGCTTTGGGGAGCAAGAATTAGAGATGATTAAGAATTTATCCGTGCTTCCTTTTGGGCTAATTTTAATCACAGGTCCAACAGGCAGTGGAAAAAGCACAACGATGTATGGAATCTTAAATCTTTTAAAAGGGCGGAATCTAAAAATCATCACGCTTGAATACCCTGTGGAATACCGCTTGGAGCATATCAATCAAGTGGCGATGAGCAAGGAGGTGGAGTTTGCAAGTGTGTTGCGCAATGTGTTAAGGCAGGATCCTGATGTGATAAGTTTAGGCGAAGTGCGGGATAAAGAGAGTTTGCAGCTTGCCATTCAAGCGGCATTTACAGGGCATTTAGTCTTTGCGACATTGCACACAAATGACGCATTAGATTCCATTGTAAGATTGCTAGATATGGGTGTGGAAGCGCATTTTATCACGCAAGCCTTAAGTGGAATTTTAGCGCAAAGATTGCTTAGGAAACTCTGTGATTGTAAGCAAAAAGAAGGGGAAGTTTGGCTGCCAAAAGGCTGTGTGAAATGCAATTACACAGGCTATTTTGGGCGGATTGCAATTGTTGAGGTGGTGTGCGCTTCTAGGGATTTAGAGAATTTTATAAAAGGTAGAATCCAAAAAGCAAAAATGCTAGAAATTTTAGATTCCATTGCACCAAATTTCACGCTAGAACAAAAGGCTAGAGAGTTAGTAAAACTAGGAATTACCGATGAATGTGAAGTGTATCGCGTGGTAAAAAATGCGCTTTTTAGTTAAATACAAATTGCAAGGCAAAATTTACACAAAGGCGTTTAAGGCACGCTCACAAGCGGAGTTAGAACGGAATCTAAAGGGCGTTAGGGTGCTAGAAATACTGCCAAAATCAAGCCTTTTAGAATTGCAAAGAAACATTAGCACAAAGGATTACTTAAGCGCATTTTATGAGTTTAAATTAGGCTTAAAAGCACGCTTGCCCTTGCAAATTTTGTTAGAAAATCTCCAAAATCACTGCAAAAATAAAATGCTAGGGCTACGCTTTAAAAAGGCACTTTTTGCGCTAAATTCTGGAAAAAATCTAGCGCAAAGCTTTAAGGAAGCGGGATTTTCAGATTTTATTTGTGCGATGCTTTTGGTTGGACAAAAAACAAATTTGCTCTTAGAAGCTGTAGAGCTTGTGATTTTGCGTCTTAAAAACACGCAGAAAAATCAAAAAATCTTAACAAAGGTTATGTTTTATCCTAGCGTGGTTTTTTGTGTAATGGTGTGTGTATTTTTAGGGATTACGCTCTTTGTGTTGCCGCAATTTGAAGTGCTATTTGGTGGAGTGGATACAGAACTGCCTTTTGTGAGTCGGAGTTTGCTTTTTATGCGTGGGGTGGTGCTTGATTTTGGGCTTTTTAGCTTGGGTATTTTTGCCCTATTTTGTGCAATATTCCTTTGGGTTTATAAAAATATGGAATCCTTAAGGTATCGCATTGATTTTCTGCTCTTAAAGATTCCGTTTTTAGGCAGCGTGCTAAAGGATTTTGAAAGGGTGCAGTTTCTTTTAAGCTTCTTTTGGCTGTATCGCTCTAAAGTCCCATTGCAAGAAGTTTTAGAGATTTCTATCAAGGCGTTACACAATGCGTATTTTAAACACAAAGCAAGCGGAATCTTTAGCAGAATTTCACAGGGCGTGGAGTTAAAAGATGCGCTTGGTGTGATGTTTGACGGCTTTGGTGTGCAACTTTTAAGTGGCACACATAATGAAGCGGGATTTTTAGAAAGCCTTGAAGTGCTACTAGAGCTGTGTCAGGAGGAACGACAAACGCATTCAGAAGTGCTTTTAGGAGCGATTGAACCCTTAATGATTTTAGTGCTTGGAGTGCTTGTGTTATGGCTTGCGCTTGGAATTTTTCTGCCCCTTTGGGAACTTCCCTTGCAAATGCAAGGAGTGTAGAATCTGTTACTAAAAGATACAAGATTGGGATTTATAAAATAAAATTATATAGTTTTATAAAAAATTAAGTATTGGTTTTTATAAAATCTAAAATAGTTGCACTACAAAATTTAATTTTAAGAAGTATATGATGAGGAAAATTTTTTTGGTGGGGATTTTAATTGGTAGCCTTGGTGTTGAGGCATGGGCAGAATCTAAGTTAGATTCTTATAGCTGTTTTTATGGTTTGGCAATAAAGGAGGAATGATGTTTATTAATAACGCAAATGCTGATGTGTATAGCAAAGTGTATTTAGCGACAAAAAGTCGCGATGAAGCAATGCTTAAAGCTGAGGAAGAGCAGGATTTACAAAACAAAAATGTTGGGATTAAACAATCTGTAAAACTTCTAAACCAAGATGAGAAAAACAACTATGGAATCGTGCAGTTTAGCCTTAATGAAGAGCGTATCAATTTAATGTTAACAAAGGATAATATTGCGCGCTTAAGAGAGAAGTTTAGTGCAGATGATTTTTATCAAAGAAGTGATGGGGTGTTGCGTTTAAGCGGTAAAGCAGAATCGTATGTAGGCGGTTGGCTGAGTGAGCTTTTAGAGAATATGGGAGCAGATAGGGCAGATATTAATGGGGATGGTAAATTTTCAGGCAAAGAGCGTGCGATGATTGCAAGTGGCTATTCCTATGATTTAAGTAGTGAGAAACAAGGAGTTGTTGGAAAAAGTGCAGGTGTTTATAATGTGCAGGGCTACCAAGCGGGTGAGGATTCTGTTCTCTCTAAAACCTTAGATGATTATGTCAATGAGTTTATTAGTGCAGATAAGACTTTAAAGGGCAAGGTGGGTTTAAAGGATTATGCAGAGCAAACACAAGGAAGTTTTAGCGATGCTATCAAAAAAGAATTGAGTGCAAAAGAAAATAAACTTGCCGATATGTTTGCAGAAGCGCAAATGAAGGTGCAGCCAAAAAAGAAAGGCAAAAGCACAGAGGAAGAGGAGGAGGAAGCACGTAAAAAGGCTGCGGAATTGCTTGCAAAAATTAAGCAAAATAGGGATATAGAATCGCTAACGCCAGAGGAAAAGGCTGTGCTAAAAGAATATTTTGCAGGAGAAGTGGAGCAGTTAGAAGTTAAGGATGCAGATTCTGTGAATAAGCATTTAGAGCAGAGTATTGAAGCGTTTATAGAGCAGATTGCCTCTCACTCTAGCTTAGTGTTTGAGGCAAAAGTCTAATGCTCTAAAGCCTTGCGCTAACTTGTTCTTTTGGCAAAATTCCTTTTAAATCATACACAACGACTTTTCCGCGCTTGCTAAAATCTAGTGTCTTAAACTGATCGTGTGCAACAGCTAAAATCACGGCTTGATAGTTTTGCAGACTAAATTTATTAAAATCACTCAAAGTTAGTCCATACTCGTGCTTAACTTCTTTAGTATCCGCCCAAGGGTCATACACATCCACTTGGCATTCAAAATCTTTGAGTTCTTTAATAATATCCACAACGCGTGAGTTGCGAATATCTGGGCAGTTTTCTTTAAAAGTAATGCCAAGAATTGCAACCTTGCCCTTAACAATTTGATGGGAGTTTTTCACCATCAGTTTAATCACTTTATTTGCCACCACAACGCCCATATTATCATTAATATGACGCCCTGCTAAAATCACTTGAGAGTGATAGCCTAGCGATTCTGCTTTGTGCGTAAGATAGTAGGGATCCACACCAATGCAATGCCCGCCAACAAGTCCCGGACGAAATGGCAAGAAATTCCACTTGCTCCCTGCAGCTTCTAAAACATCAAGCGTATCAATGCCAAGTTTATCAAAAATTAACGCAAGTTCATTAACAAAGGCGATGTTAATGTCGCGCTGGGAGTTTTCAATCACCTTCGCTGCCTCAGCAACCTTAATGCTAGAAGCCTTATGCGTGCCAGCAGTGATAATGCTAGAGTATAGCGCATCCACTTCGTCAGCGATAATTGGAGTTGAACCACTAGTTACCTTTTTGATATTTGGAAGGCGGTGTTGTTTATCTCCTGGATTAATGCGCTCTGGTGAATAGCCACAAAAGAAATCCACATTAAACTTCAATCCACTCTTGCGCTCTAAAATTGGCACGCAATCCTCCTCTGTGCAGCCCGGATACACGGTGCTTTCATAAATGACAATATCGCCTCTTTTAAGCACGCTCCCTACGCTTATGGATGCGTTTTTAAGCGGTGTTAAATCCGGCTTATTGTAGTTGTCAATGGGTGTTGGGACACTTATGATGTAGATTTGTGCTTCTTTTAAGTCGTCTAAATGTGTTGTAAATTGCAAATGTTTTGCTGCTTTTAACTCATCTGCATCTACTTCTAGCGTGTAATCATAGCCACTTTTTAGCTCCTCAATGCGCTTTTTAGAAATATCAAATCCTATCACTTTATAAGTTTTGCCAAATTCTACCGCTAAGGGAAGTCCAACATATCCAAGTCCGATAATCGCAAGAGTTTTACAAGTGCCTTCTTTCATTTCAATCCTTTAGGGCTGAAATTTTATCTAGTTTTCATAAAAAAGAGATGTTTTTAAATTAATCTTATTTTGGTTAGAATCTTTGCGAATTGTGCAAGGAGTATGTTGTGAAAAAGTTAATGTTTGGAATCTTTAGCGTTTTGTTGTTTAGCGGTTGTGTAACGACAACTTTGCAGACAAAGGCAACAATGACACAAAGTGTGTTTATGGAGCCTGTGAGTGCAGCGCAAAAGATTGTTTATGTGGCAGTTAGAAACACAAGCGGAGCGCAGATTGATTTACAGAAGAGTTTAGAGTCTAAACTTTCACAAAAAGGCTACAAAATCACCCAAAATCCTGATGAAGCAACTTTTATTTTGCAGGCAAATATTCTTTACTGCGATATTAAGCAAGAAAATAATGCAAAAGATGCGGCAGTTTTAGGGGCGGCTGCTGGTGCTGGAGTAGGCTTGTATAATCACTCTAGTGCAACAGGAGGTGTTGTAGGTGGGCTAGCGGGGGCAGCAGTTGGTGGCTTGCTAGGAAAATTAACAGAGGATAAGATTTTTCAAATGCAAGTAGATATTAACATTAGACAAAAAACTAATGGAAAAGTGCTAGCAAGCGTAAGCGATCAACAAAGAGCAGGGTTTTTAAATAGTTTTAGTGGAAATGTTCGCAATACACAAGGTGGCGGACAAATGCAAAGTAATATCCAAAGCTATGGCGGTCAAGTTTATGAACGCAACTATATCCAGCAACAAACAAGCCTTTTTGCTGAAGCTACAAAGCTAAATTTAACACTTCAAGAGGCAATTCCAATTTTAGAAGATAAAATCTCTCATCAAATCTCTGGAATTTTCTAGGCTTTTGCCTAGATTTACTACTCTCTTTTTTATCCATTAACACATTATAAGGCTTAAAGGTACATAAGTTTTATTTCTTTTTAAGAGATTTAAAATTATCATATATGAACAAATGCTCATATATTAAGAGTTAATTTTGGATTCCAACTTTTAGTGTTTAATTTTAGTCTTTAGCTTTTGCCGTCCCAAGCTTTTAGTTTTTTTGAATTTTACAAGCAATAAGGAAGGAATCGCTTGCGATTCAAGGTTGCCTTTTCTTGCCTGTAAAATTCAAAAAAACTAAAAGCCCATCAAGGAAAATTAAATCGCACTAAATAACATAAAAAGAACTTTAAAGCCGACAGCAAAAACATTAAAACAGCATTAAAAACAACTTAAAGTTAGAATCCAATTTAAATCAAACTAAAATCAAAGGATATACGATGCCAGAATTTGACGCAACAAAAAAGCAAGCCTTAAGTAAGATTGCAAGCAATCTTCCTAAAGAAGAGTTACTCTATGATTTAGCAGAGTTTTTTAAAATTTTTGGAGACTCTTCAAGGATTAGAATCCTATCTCTTTTGCGCGAAGAAAAACTTTGCGTGAATGCAATTTCTTATCTTTTGCAGCTCTCTGCTAGTGCGGTGTCCCATCAGCTTAGAATCCTTAGGCAAGCGCGCCTTGTGCGTTATCAAAAAATTGGTAAAGAAGTGTTTTATAGCCTTGATGATGACCATATTGAAAAAATCCTAGATCAAGGCTTAGAACATATTAAAGAGATGTAAAGTGGGCGGAATGGAATGCTGTTGTAGTTGTGGCGTGAAACCTGTGAATAAAAATGTTGAAAAAGCCCTATTTTGCGTGGGGATTTTTGGATTCCTTATTGCGCTTGCTAGTGAGTTTGCGCTTTTAGATTTATCGGAGTTTTTGCAGATTTTTCTTTTTATTGCAAGTTATTTAGCCTTAGGATATGGAATCTTAAAAAAGGCATTTTTAGGGTTTTTAAGGCGTGAGTATTTTAATGAAAATAGTCTAATGGCAATTGCAAGTTTAGGGGCGTTTTATATCGGGGAAGGGGCTGAAGCGGTGGCAATTTTGCTTTTTTATCGCATAGGAGAGTTTTTAGAGCATTTGATTGTTGAAAAATCTAAAAAGCAAATCCGCTCTCTTAGAGATTTAAAGGTGGAGAGTGCAAGGGTTTTACAGGGGGGCAAGCAGGTGCAAATCGCCCCAGAGAGTGTGCAAAAAGGCGATGTTTTAATCGTGTTTGCAGGGGAGAGAATTTTAGCAGATGGCGTGGTGTTAAAGGGTGAGGGGAGTGTGGATAACTCAGCACTTAGTGGTGAGTCTATTCCACAAAGTGTGTGCGTTGGCAATAAGGTGTTATCAGGAGGTATAAATTTAGACGGAATCTTAGAGATTCAAGCAACACAGAGTTATGCGGATTCTGCATTTAATAAGGTTTTAAGGCTGATTGCAGAGGGGAGTGCGCAAAAGAGTAAAAGCGAAGAATTTATTACAAAATTTGCCCGCTATTACACGCCTATCGTTACGCTTTTGGCTTTCTTAGTGTCCTTTATTCCGCCGCTTTATTTTTGGGCTTTTGGTGGGAGTTTCACACAGGAATTGCAAACTTGGATTTATCGCGGAATCATTTTTTTAGTGGTTTCTTGCCCTTGCGCACTTGTGATTTCAATTCCTCTGACATTTTTTGCAGCACTTGGAAGGGCATCAAAAGAGGGGATTTTAATCAAGGGTTCAAGCTATTTAGAGGCATTAAATTCTGTTGGGGCAATTGTGTTTGATAAAACAGGCACGCTTACAAAAGGTGCATTAACACTTAAGGAAGTCCAAACAAGAGGGGATTATACGCAAGATTATGCTCTAAAGCTCGCCATTGCCTTAGAGTCGCATTCTAATCATCCTATTGCAAAGGCAATTTTAAACACTTTAGAAAACGCAGAAATCATTCCTTTGGATTCTATTAAAGAATGCGCTGGAGGTGGAATCTTAGCAAGCTATCAAGGACAAAACTTAACACTAGGTAATGCGCATTTTATTGCAGAGATGACGGGAGAGCAAATTGTGGAATCCAAAAGCGCAAAGTGTGAGATTTTTTTAAGTTTAGGAAAAGAAGTGATTGCTTCTTTTGTCTTTGAAGATGTGATAAAAGATGAAGCAAGAGCGGTGGTTACGGAGCTAGATGGACTTAAGAAGTTTATTTTAAGTGGCGATAGAGCTGAGGTTACGCAAGCAGTGGCGCAAGAAGTTGGAATCGCAAATTATTTTGCTCCCTTGTTGCCCGCAGATAAGGTAACGCATTTAAAGCAGATTTTAGCAAGTAATAGAGTGCTTGGTAAAAAGGTGATTTTTGTAGGTGATGGAATTAATGATGCACCTTCCTTAGCACTTAGTGATGTTGGAATCGCAATGGGAAATGGCAGTGATGTGGCCTTAGAAGGGGCGGATATTGTGATAATGCACAATGATTTAAAAAAGATTCCTTTGGTTTTAAGGCTTGCACGCAAAACACGCTTGATTTTGTGGCAAAACATCGTTTTTGCTTTGGGCGTGAAAGTAGCGATTATGGTGTTTGGTTTATTTGGAATCGCAAATTTATGGATAGCACTTTTTGGCGATGTTGGCGTGGCACTTTTGGCATTATTAAATGCAATGCGCGCAATTCGCTAGGAAGATTGGATTAAATGCAAAATTTATGAAATTAAAACACTAAATGAGCTATGATTGTAAGAAATTTAAACTTTTCAAGGCAGTTTATATGGACTACAAAAAGGCATTTTATAGTAAATTAGAGGAATGTTATCTTGGTGCAAAGATAAAAGCCTATGAAAACGCTAATGCAGCACAACATACGCAAAGTGGCTTTAGCAATCTCTTAAAGCTAAAAGAGCAGTATTTCTCTCACATAAAAGCCTACTTAGATTCTGCTATCCCAAATGATGATTTTAACTCACACGATATTTACAACAAGCTTTACACTTTCTTTGATAGCTATCTTAACGACACAGGCACGCCATTTTTCCACGATACGCCGCTGTATAAAAACATTTATGCAAAAGTCTATACTAATTCTAAGGATACAAGCCTTTTTTATAAAACAAAAGACTTATACTATGTCAAAAGTGATACGCTTTATACTAGCCTTACTTTAAGCGATGAAAACGAGCTAGCCCAAATCCACTTTGATACAAGTGAATATACGCAAAATGCCGATAATACCAAGCGAAAGCTTATATTCAAACTTGATAAAATCGAGCAAACAAGCACAGATACACAAGATTCTATACCCACCATTTATATCAAGGTTTTAAGTCAAAAGGATTTATTCCCCGATCTTAATGCTGTGTTTAAAGAAAATAGCAACGAGTTGAGCGAAGATTTTATAAAATCCCTAAAAGCACATAAATTCCCCCTAGATGAAGCACACATAAAAAAGCTTTTTGCAAGCTATAAAAAGCAAAATGAAGTAGATTTTTTTATCCACAAAAATGCAAGGGCATTTTTACAAGAGCAGTTTGACTTGTGGTTTTATCATTATCTCTATAAAGACAGCGAGTTTCAAGAATGGAGTGTAAAATCCATTTCACATTTACAAAGGATTCGCAA
>NZ_JALEIK010000023.1 GCF_022770205.1 Helicobacter sp.
AGCAAAAGCCCTTTTTTAAAAAAAGATTCCATAAAATCCTAAAGGAAAGCTTTAAACACTTACAAGCCCATCGCCCTGATATTATTAAAACTTGGAAGTATTATGCAGAGTTTTTAGAGATGTGTAAGGAGGATGAGGAGGGGTTAAAATGAGGGTTAAAAGTTGGAATTTAAAATGCCCTTTGTGTTTAAAAGTTTTAAAATCTTTAGTGCAAGGGCGGAGAGGGGGATGGTGCTAAGTTCTCGTGGCGTGAAAAATTCTAAATTTTGTGTCAAAATTGTTGGATTATCGCAAAAGTAGCAATGCACGCTTAGATTGTATTTTGTGTAAGAATGCTTTAGGATTCCAATATTTTGCAGTTTTATGGAATCTTTTTTTAAAACTTCTGGGAAGTTGTAGAGATTGAAATAGAGTTTTTGCGTGCTTTTAACAAGTGCGATTTTATGCGCTTTTGTAAAAATTGCGTAGTGGAGTGTCTTTTTTATATTGCCCCTTGTTTTGCTTTTTGTAAGCTTCTCTAGCATATTTTTGCCTTTGCAAAATTTCTCTAAGGGGCAAATCCCACATTTTGGGGACTTTGCGGTGCAAATTAATGCACCTAAATCTAGCAAGGCTTGGTTGTGATTGAAGGAGTCTTGCAAGTTTAAAAGAGCGTTTGCTTGTTGTTCTAATTGCTTTTGCGTGGGGTTTTTGAGAGCAAAAAGGCGTGTTAAAATGCGTTTAATGTTGGAATCTACAAAGCTAACACTTAAATCATAGGCAAAGCAAGCAATAGCCCCGGCGGTGTAAGTGCCAATTCCTGGGAGCTTTATTAAATCTTTAACTTCTTTAGGTAATCCTGTGTTGGCGCAGAGTTGTGCGAGTTTGTGTAAATTTCTAGCGCGTGTGTAATAGCCTAAGCCCTGCCAAGCGCGCAAAACTTCTTGCTCACTTGCCTTGCTTAAATCTTTTAGAGTGGGGAATTTTTCTAAAAATTGAAAAAAGTAGCGTTCCTTTACGACTTTTACTTGGGTTTGCTGGAGCATTATTTCACTAAGTAGCACGGCATAAGGGCGGTTTGGCAGTCTTTTATCACGCCAAGGGAGAGAGTGGCGTCCATTTGTTTGATACCAATGAAGCAGAGATTTTTGAACAATACGCATAAAGAATTCTAAGCCTAGAGAGTGGCTTTAATCCTTTAGTGTTTGCATATCAATCACATAGCGGAATTTTGCCTTGCCACTTGTTAGATTTTCATAGGCTTCATCAATTTGGTCTGCGCGGATAATCTCAGTTTCTGGGTAAATCTTATGTCTTAAGGAATAATCTAGCATTTCTTGTGTTTCTTGCATTCCGCCAATAAGCGAGCCATAAACCTTTCGTCCTGCGTTATATACAAGGTTAGTAATATTAATATCCGGGCTAACTTCTCTTGGGGGAAGCCCAACAATGGCAAGCTCCCCGCCAAATTTTAAGAGATTTATGTATTCCATAGGATCATAAGAAGTTGGAATCGTAGAAATGATAAGATTAAAGCGTTCCTTGATGCCCTGTGTGCTATCAAAAAGTTTTGTTACGCCTAAATTTAGAGCTTCTTTTTCTTTATTTCTATTGCGCGCAAAGACATAAACTTCAGCTCCCATTGCTAAGGCGTATTTAACTGCCATTACGCCTAGTCCGCCAAAGCCTGTAACAGCGACTTTATCGCCCTTTTTTACACCGCTAAATTTAAGTGGAGAATAAGTTGTGATTCCTGCACAAAGCAAGGGAGCGACTTTATCTAGTGGCGCATCTTTTGGCACACATACTGCAAAATGCTCATTAACGACGATATTATTAGAATATCCGCCATAAGTTGGCTCATTATTATGGAAGCAATCTTGGCAATTATAGGTAAAAACGCACTGCTGACAAAACTGCTCTTGACTTTTTTTACACGCATCACACTCCCCACAGCTATTAACCATACAACCAACCCCTGCATAATCGCCCACTTTAAACTTGCTAACCTTGCTTCCTGTGGCAACAACCCTCCCTGCTATCTCGTGTCCAGGAACCATAGGATAAATTCCATCAAACCATTCACTGCGCGCGGAGTGAATATCGCTGTGGCAAATTCCTGCAAATAAAATTTCAATCACAATGTCTTTTTCTCCCATAGGGTGGCGTGTGAAAGAAAACTTTTCAAAGTTGGAATCCTTACTCTTAATTGCATAGCCAAAGGCGGGAATTCTCTGTCCTAAAGGAATGTTTTTAAAATCCATATTAACCCTTTGTGTTGAGATTTAAAATTATATGCTAATCCTTTAAAAAATTGCTAAAATTGCGTGGAATTTTAAGGATGGAAAATGGAAATTACAGAGAGTTTCGCGCTTTTAGAATTTTTAAAAAGTAAAGAATTGTTGCCTAAATTGGAATCGCATTATGAAGATAAAAGGCATTGGTGGTGGCCTAATGCGCTAAGTTTTGAAGTGGTTGTGGGGGCGATTTTGGTGCAAAACACGCGCTGGGAGCAAGTAGAAATCGCACTAAATGTGCTTAAGAGTAAAGAAGTTTTAAGCGTGGAATCTCTAGCAAAACTGCCCCTAGAAAACTTACAAGAAATGCTTAAAAATGTCGGGTTTTTTCGCCAAAAAGCAAAGCGATTGCAAAATCTATGTTGTAATATTTTAAGGGATTTTAAGAGTTATGCTTGCTTTTGTGAGAGTGTGGATAGAGAGTGGCTTTTAGAGCAAAAAGGAATCGGATTTGAAAGTGCTGATGCGATTTTAAACTATGCTTTAGGGCGTGAAGTGATGGTAGCAGATACTTACACTTATCGCTTGCTTAAGGGGTTTGGCTATGAGTTGGAATCCTATGAAGCAATGCAAGAGTGGCTAACGCAGGGCTTGGTGGAAAATTATGCTAAGGTTTGTGCGCTGTATGGCTTTAGGATTCCGCTTAACTTGCTTTTTGCGCGCTTTCACGGAAAAATTGTAGAATATTCTAAAGGGAGAAAATAATGGAAAATGTCTTTAAAAAAGAAGCGTTGGATTTGTTTTTAGAGATTTGTAAGATTCCACACGCTAGCAAGAATGCGGAGCTGCTTAGAGAATGGATTGTGCGTTATGCAAAGTATTGTGGTGCAAAAGTGGAATGTGATGGGGCGGGGAATATCCGTTGTGTCAAGGGAAGCCCGAAGTTATGCTTGCAAGGGCATTATGATATGGTGTATGTGTCTAGCAATAAGGAATTTAGCGTGGAGCCTGTGTTTGTAAAAGAGGGTGAGAAGTTGTATTTGGAGGCGAAGGATTCTAGCCTTGGGGCGGATAATGGAATCGCTGTGGCTTGTGCGTTGGTGGCGTTAAGGGATTGTAAGGATATAGAATGCCTTTTTACAAGCGATGAAGAAGTAGGAATGGTTGGGGCAAATAACATTGCGCTAAAGTTGGAATCTAAATTTGTGCTAAATTGCGATAGTGAGGAGATTGATGCAGTGGTTTGTGGCTGTGCTGGGGGCTATGATTTAGAGAGCAAAATCACGCTTTCACTTTTAGAACTTCCACAAGATTGCGTGTTTTATGCGCTAGAGTCGCAAGGTTTTAGCGGTGGGCATAGTGGGATTATGATTACTAAAAAGATTCCAAACGCAATTATAGAATGTGCAAAAATCGCTGATAGGCTTGTTGCTTGTGGGGCATTTGTTGTGGAGTTTAGCGGTGGTGAGAAGCGTAATTCTATCCCTGTGGGCGCAAAACTTTGTGTGGCAATTCCTAAAGAAAATTTGCGTGAATGTGAGAGAATTTTAAAGGATTTAAGGGATTTTAGTGTTAAAAAGTTGGAATCTAAAATGGATTTTAACGCTTTTGATGTGAAGCCTGTGCTTGAAGCGATTTTAAGCCTAGAAAATGGTGCACTTGTGATGCGTAAGGATGTGCCGATTTTATCTAGCAATATTGGAATCTTAAAGCAAAGCATAGAGGATAATAAGGCGGTTTTTGAACTCATTGCAATGGGTAGGGGAAATGAAGAAGTATTGATGCTAGAGCATTCACAAAAAGAAAAAGAAAAGCTAAAAAAGCTTGGTTTTAGTGTGGAGGTGCAGGATTACTATGCGCCTTGGGAGAGAGAATATAATGTTTTTGTAAAAAGAGTGTGGGAGATTTATAAAGGATTTAATGCAAATGCAGAACTAAAAGAAATCCACGCTGGGCTAGAATGTGGAATCCTAAAGCAAAAATTCCTACAAAGTAGCTTTGTGTCCATTGGTCCAACTATCCTTAACCCGCATTCTGTAAAAGAAAGGCTAGATGTGGAGAGCTTTGAGGTTTTTAAGCGATATTTAAATGCGATTCTAAAAAGATTTGAAGCAATTTAGAAAAACGCAAAAGAGATTCTGATACAATTGTGCAAAATTTGACTTAAGGATGATAATGCTGCAACAAAAAGGGAAAATTTTCATCATTGGTTTGGTTTTAAGCGTGTCTGTGGGTTTTGCAGCTCCGTCTTTGGTGAGTGGGATTGCATTTTTTGTGAATGGAAATCCTGTAACTTTGATTGAAGTTTATAGAATGCAACAAAGAGAGAATATTCCGCAAGATGTGGCGGTAGATAGGCTGATTAATGAGCGTTTGCACGAAGAGGAGATTAGAAAACGCAAACTTAGCGCAAATGCTTTGGAGATTGCAACTGAAATCCAAAGGCTAGCAGAGCAAAATAAGACAACCCCTGAGGATATGCGCAAATACATAGAAAGCAAGGGGGGTAGCTGGGATGCTTATAAAGAGGACATTCAAAAAGAGATTCTTAAGCGCAAATTGTATCAAAGTATTACGCAAGAGAGTTTAAGAGCAGTGGATGATAGGGAGGTGCTTGAGTATTACAATGCCAATCAGAATGACTTTTTAATCCCCAAAAGTATTGATGTTGTGAAGTTTTATAGCAAGGATAACATAGCAATTGAGCGTGTGGTGCAAAGTGGCGGAAAATCCATTGCACCAAATGTTAAAAGAGAAAATGAAGTGCTACAAACCGCAGCATTAAATCCACAGATTGTTTTATCTTTTGCACAAGGAAAGGTTGGGGGATTTACCCCGATTTTTCCTATTGGCGATGATTATGTGGCGTTTTTGATTAAGGGTAAGCATAATCCTGTGCTTTTGCCCTATGAGAGTGCTAAAAATATTGCGTTACAAAAAATTATGCAACACAAAGAAAATTATGTGATTTATGAATATTTTGAAAAATTGCGCTCAAATGCAAAAGTGAATATTGTGCGTCTCAATTAAGCGTAAGGAGTTAAGATGACAAAGCTAGCAAAAGTGGGAATTTTTTTAGCAGGGATAGTGCCTTTAGTAATGGTTGGCTGTGGAAAATCGCAAGAAAAATACAATATTGTTCCAAACAATCCACAATCTGTAAAATGCTATCACGCAGGCACAAACACGGCTAGAAACTGCGATGACACGGATTATAATAAGGTGTTGGAATCCAAAAAAGATTGGAGAATTGCTGCATATAGCTATAAACACGCTGTTACTCCGCTAAAGAGCGATGCGCAGAGTAATTATAGTGTGCGTTTTGAAAAGGGAATGGTTAATGGAAGTTTTGGATGCAATAGTTTTTTTGGTGCATATAGCTTAAAAGATGGAATCCTAAAAGTAGAAAATGCGGGTATGACGCGTAAAATGTGCGATGAAAAGGCAATGAAAGACGAAGCGATGCTAACAGAGCGTTTTTTAAACGCACAAACAAAGATTTTACTTGTTAAAGAAGGGGACACAATGGGTAAAATTTTCTTTTTGGGCAAGGATTTTTATTTAGTGTTAGACTAGGCAGGAAGTTTAAGTAATTATAAAGGCTGTATATGTGGATTACAAAATCTTATGATGGTAAGTTTCAACAAGAATATAAGATAGAGCGTAAGTTGCTAGAAATTAAGGGTGTCAAACAGAGTTTAGAACTCTTTAATTCTGAAGCTTTTGGTGAGATTGCTTTATTGGATGAGGGGTTGTTGTTAAAGAATTTACTCTGTGTGCAAAGTGAGCTTTTAGCGCATTTGAGTGCTTGTTCGCATAAGAATCCTAAGCGTGTGCTAGTTGCTGGGAGTTTTAACTTAGAGTTTGCCTTTGAGTTTTTGCGCCATAGTGGCTTGCAAGTGGATTTTTTGCAGTTTGATTTGAAGGTTTTGGAATCCTTAATGAGCTTCTTACCGCATTACAGGGAAGTTGTGGAATCAGAGAGATTCCAACTGATTCCACAACTTAGTGTTGAGTTTCTAGCACAAAATGCGCAAAGTGATAGTGTGCAATACGATATTATCCTATCTTTAGATGCTAATGCTAATGCTTACTCTAAGCTTTTAAGTGATGATGGAATTCTAATCACACGCACCGCGCAGATTTTATTAGACACACATAAAGTTAAAGAGCAATTGGAATCTTTGGGGGATTTTCGCATAAAAATGCCCTTTTTTGCTCCGCTATCTTTACTTCAGGATTGTTATGTTTTTGCTTCTAAACTTTACCATCCAACAGCAGATATCCAACTCCAAAAAGCAGATATGCTTGAAGGTTTAGAATATTACCACGCAAATTTGCATTTAAGCGCATTTGTGTTGCCAAAAGCCGTGAAATCTGCATTGCTTGGAGTGGCGCAAAATTGAATTTTAAATATGCCATTGCCTTAAGTGGCGGAATTGCTAGTGGAAAAAGCACGGTGGCTTCTTTGCTTAAGCTTTATGGCTATTGTGTGATTTGTGCAGATTCCATTGCGCACAGGGTATTAGAGGAAAATAAGGATTCTATTGTTGCAGTATTTGGCGATGAAATTTTGGGGGGTGATGGTAAGATTGAACGCAAAAAGTTAGGCGGAATCGTATTTTCTAATGCGGCTTTGCGCAAGGAGTTAGAAGCAATCTTGCATCCAAAAATCAAAGCAGAGATTTTAAAAGAGGCTCAAAAAGAGGAGCAAAAAAAGATTCCTTATTTTGTGGATATTCCTTTATTTTTTGAAAGAGGTGATTATCCTATTGCGCATTCTCTTTTGATTGCTACCACACAAGAATTACAAATTGAGCGGTTAAAAAAGCGCAATGGTTTTAGTGAGCAAGAAGCCCTTAGTCGCATAAATGCGCAAATGCCGCTAGGGCAAAAGCGTGCAATGGCGAGCTATGTGATTGAGAATTGTAGCAGTTTAGAGTCCTTGCAACAAAAATTAGAATGCTATTTGCAAGAGTATTTGTCTAAATTTTAAAATTTAATTTAGCTTTATTTGTTATAATCCTCCGCTTTGTTAGAGTGTAGGGGTGTTAGCTCAGCTGGGAGAGCGCAACGCTGGCAGCGTTGAGGTCAGGAGTTCGATCCTCCTACACTCCACCATTTGTGCGTCCGTAGCTCAGCTGGATAGAGCAACAGGTTGCGGTCCTGTAGGTCGGGGATTCGAATTCCTCCGGGCGTACCACTTCTTTACTTTCTTGTTTAATCCGAAATTTTAGGAATATTATGTTTTGCATCTACGGAAAATACTGCTATGAAAAGCCATTACGCTCCATTGTGTGTTTTAAGAGTGCGGATATTATGGAATCTTTTAGGGAAATCCAAAGCGATATGCGTGGGTTTTGGGTGGGATATGTGTGCTATGAAGCACTAAATAAAGCAGAATCTAAAACGCCATTATTAGAGTTTGTTTTATTTAGTGAGCGCAAAAAATGGAAGCAAGGTGCAAAAAAGCAAAAAAGCGATTCCATATTTTCTATCCAAAAGCCCTTTTTTTATCCTAGTTTTACAAAAAATTTTGATAAAAATTCTTATATGCAGGGCTTTTTACGCATTAAAGAAGAATTAAGTGCGGGTAATACTTATCAAGTCAATTTTACACAAGAATTACAACTTAAGAGTCATTGTGAGGGATTTGAGATTTTTAAAGCACTAAGTCAAAGGCAAAAAACCGCTTATTGTTGTTATTTTAAGAGTGGTTTTGCTGAGATTATCTCGCTCTCACCGGAGTTGTTTTTTAAGATTAGGGGAGAGAAAATTATTTTTGCACCAATGAAGGGCACAATTAAGCGCGGTGAAAATCGCAAGCAGGATAAGCATTTTAAGAAAATTTTGAAAAACGATTCCAAAAGTCAAAGTGAAAATTTAATGATTGTTGATTTATTGCGCAATGATATGAGTCAAATTATCAAATTAGGTTCTCTTAAAATTCCAAAACTACTAAAAACTTTGAAGTTTAAAACGCTTTTTCAAATGGTATCCATTCTTAAGGCGCGCCTTAAAACAAGAGATTTAGGAGAGATTTTTAAAGCAGTGTTTCCTTGTGGTTCAATCACGGGTGCGCCAAAGCACTCAACAATGCGTGTGATTAAAGAGCTTGAGCAAAGAGAGAGAGGTGTGTATTGTGGTGCTTTAGGGGTGATTGAGGGAGGGAAGGCTACTTTTAGTGTGCCTATTCGCACGCTAGCCTTTGATGGGGGGTTTTACCGCTATGGCGTGGGCAGTGGTATTGTGTGGGATTCCAATGCAGAGGAAGAGTTTAAAGAATTGCAACTTAAGGCGCGATTTTTAACGCCAAAGCTAGATTTTATGCTTTTTGAAACAATGTTAATGTGTAAAGACAGAATCTTTTTATTACATAAGCATAAAAAACGCTTGATAAATAGTGCAAAACTACTTGGATTTAGCACGCATAAACTTGGATTTTTAAAAGCAATTAATGCGATTGAAACGCCACAAAATTTAAGTTTTGATGATTTTTTAACGCTAGAGTCTAAAAAGTTGGAATCGCTTTTTATAAGCACAAAAGAGATTCCGTATTTTAGGGATTTACGAAGTGATGAGCAATGCTATAAGGTGCATTTGACTTTACAAGAGAATGGTGATTTTACTCTTACGCAAAGCCCTTTGGATATGATAAATACGCATAGAGTTGGAATCGCAAATGCTTCTTTAAATTCTCAAAATGATTTGCTTTATCACAAAACTACGCTAAGGGCGGAGCGTGCAGTCCTTAAGGGCTATTTTGACAGATTGTATTGCAATGAAAAAGGGGAACTTTGCGAGGGGGATAGAAGCAATGTTGTGCTTGTCAAAAACGGAGAGTGTTTGACGCCACCTTTAGAATGTGGAATGCTTGGCGGAACGCTGCGTGAGGTCTTGCTAGAGTGTGGAGTGTTAAAAGAGCGGGTGCTGTGCAAGGGCGATTTAGAAGATGCGAAGGTGTTTTGTGTGAATTCCTTAAGGGGCGTTGTGCCTGTGGAGTTAGTCTAATGCGCGTGTTGCTAGTGGATAATTATGATTCCTTTACTTATAATTTGGAGTATTATTTAAAGGAGCTTGGCGCAAAGGTGTGCGTGGTGAAAAATGATTTTGCACCCATTGCTGAAGCGATTGCTTTTGTGGAATCTTTTGACTGCTTGATGATTTCTCCGGGCTTTGGGACGCCTTTGGATTCTGGATTAAGCTTGGAGCTCATTCAAACTTTTGCATCTTGGAAAAATATTTTAGGCGTGTGTTTGGGGCATCAATGTATTGCACAAGCCTTTGGCGGCAAAGTAGAGAGAATGGAAAAGCCAATGCACGCAAAAAATGCGTTGTGTTATTTTGTGCCTAATGCGCTCACAAAGGGGATTAGAAATCCTTTTAAGATTGCTTTGTATCATTCTTTGTATGTAAGTGAGCTAGGCGATTGTGAGATGTTAGGATATAGCGTAGTGGGAGAAAAAAAGATTCCTATGGTGCTAAAGCATAAGCGTTATAATACCTATGGTGTGCAGTTTCACCCAGAGTCTATTTTGCAAGAGAATGGAAAGAAGCTTTTGAAAAACTTCTTAAAACTTAAGGCGCAAAAGGTTTAGATTGCGTTTTGGATTCCAACCTTTTAATGGTTTGTTTCTTTCCTTGATTGCGAATGGAATTAATGCATATCTTTCTTATGGAAATTTACAGAATGTCTTAAAGGTAAAAGAGCAGCACAAAACAATACAGCAAGAAGCATTGCGTTTAGCTAAAACGCCTTATGATGCAAGGGAGGATTTCTTTTATGCGATT
>NZ_JALEIK010000003.1 GCF_022770205.1 Helicobacter sp.
ATTTCAAATAGCATAAGTGTGGCTCTAAGCCGTGTTTTATTAAGTGTAGGAGTGGCTTCAACAATCTGTGTAGCCCAAACCCTAGCCGACACTCAAGATTCTCAACAAGACGCATCGCAACAGTCGGCAAGCCAAATGCCTGACAATCAAGTCTCCGAAAGCGACGCTTCAAGCAATGCGGCATCAACAACCACATCTTCATCTGATGGAAAGCAAATGAGTGGAGGTGACGATTCTTCTGACAAAGGAGGTAGAAACTCTGAAAGTGGGGGAATGGATAGTGACTCAAGTGGAAGTGGTGATATGTCAAGTGATAATTCAGGTGGGGGAACAGGTGAAACAGACACAGCAAGTGGCACTGACACAGGAATGAACGACGGCGCAAGTGATGGAAAGAGTGATAGCAGTGATTCTAGTGATTCTGACGAAAAAAACTACAAAAATGAAGATGAAGAAAATGGCGAAGAAAATGGCGAAAATGAAGATGAAGAAAATGGCGAAGAAAATGGCGAAAATGAAGATGGAGAAAAAGGTGATAATGATAAACAAGCTCAGCAACCCACAGCAACCCCTGAAACCCCTGCTCCTGCAACCCCAACTCCACCAAGCATAGATACAGCACTTGAAAATGCGAAAAAAGAGTTATCTCCACAGCTTCAAAGCATTTTCACCCTAGCTACTCAAATTAACGATTCCAACTTAGACGCGCAAACTAAGCAAGCCTTAAGCAACTTAAAGCAAGACCCTAAAAAGCTTGTAGATTTCATACAATCTGTTGAAAAAGTAGCCAAATCACAGACTAACACAGTCACACGCTCTAGTGCTAACACAGCGATGAATGTGTCTAATGAAGTTTCAATCACCGCAAGAAATACGCAATACTCCAATCCTTACGCCATCGCAAAGCTAGAAGGTGCTAAATTTGCAGCATTAGATTCTGATGTGAATTTTGATTATTATGGAATCAATAATTCTATCCATAGTGTGTGGGCAAACACTTTTGGCGGAGCAAGCATTATTGATAGCAACAATGGCTCTTTATATGGTCTTAGCATAGGCTTTGATCAAAAAGCTACCGATGCTTTATTGCTAGGAGTTTATGGGACTTATTCTAATTCTACAATCAAAGATACAGACACGAAAAATAAATCCAATAATTTCCAATTAGGGCTTTACACCACTTATCAATTTGCTTCCAATTTAGAATTTAACGCAAAAGTTTATGGGCAGGTTTCTAAAACAGATTTCAGCAGCACGCTAACCACAGGAATCGTAAATGCAGACTATACGCAAAGATTTTTTGGCTTAAGTGGAAATGTAGGAAAAATCCTTAATCCTTCAGCAGGATTCTATTTTAAACCTTTTGTGGGGCTAAATTATGCTTATGGATACACTCCAAGCTACACAGAAAAAGGGATTTTAGCAAAACAAGTGCATAGCATTTCAAGCAACACTCTCTCTTTAGATTTAGGTGCTGAGTTTAGAAACTACATTAATGCAAATTCTTATTTCTTTATCACTCCAAAAATTGAGCAATATCTCACAAATAATGGCGATGATTATGTTGCAAACTTCATCGGCGCAAATTCCACATTTAGCATTAAGAGTGCGAACAAAAAGAAAACTTATGCGCAAGTGCTTGTAGGTGGAAATATGAATCTTAGCAACTCTGTGAGTGTTAATGTGGGATTTGGTATAAAGCATCTTTTAAGAGGACAAATGGATTCTAAAGATGAAACCTATCTTAGCGGTAATGTTGGGCTAAAATATAAATTTTAATCCTTAAAGCTTTAAACTTCATAAAACTTTTTAATCTCCCTGCCCCTTTCGGGGCGTCTCTTTAAAATCTTAAAAAAATATTTTAGAAATCATTTACTTTTTTATATTAGATTTGTTTTACAATAAAAATGTATAATGCTTACTTTTTGAAATAAAAGGATTTCCTTGAAACTTGCTATCTTTGATTTTGATTCCACCTTAATGGACGGAGAAACCATTGACATTTTAGCAAAAGCTTATGGTAGTGCAGATGCTGTAAGTGCTATCACAAAAGAAGCAATGGGAGGCAAAATGGATTTTCATCAAAGTTTAAAACTGCGCGTTGCAACGCTCAAAGGAATGCCGCTATCAAAAGTCCAAGAGATTTGTAACAACCTAACATACAACAATGGAGCAAAAGAGCTAATTTGCGAGCTAAAGGCTAGAAATTACAGAGTTGTTGTTTTTAGCGGTGGGTTTGATGAAGCTTTGAGTGCGGGGCAAAAGGCACTAGGCTACCATATCCATTTTAGTAACACTCTCCACCACAAAGATGGAATCCTAACGGGCGAAGTGGGCGGCGAGATGATGTTTGACTACTCCAAAGGAAGAATGATGCAAAAAATCCAAACACTTCTTAATGCAACTTATGAAAACACCATTGCCATAGGCGATGGCGCAAATGACATTTCAATGTTTAAATGCGCTAAAAAGAAAGTGGCATTTTGCGCAAAACCAATCCTTAAAGCAGCTGCAAACATTATCATCAATGAAAAAAACTTAATGCAAATTGTGCAACATTTAGACTAAGGAGATTTTATGCAGGAAAATCTTTCATTTTCACTTTGGTGTGATTTTATTGAACGCAACTTTTTAGAAAACGACTTTACAAAAATGGTGCAAGAGGGAATCATCAAAGGCGCAACAAGCAATCCAACAATTTTTCAACAAGCCCTATTAAATGAAAGCTACCAAGCGCAAAAAGATTCCTTAAAAGATTTGGATAAAAAAAGTATCTATGAAGCCCTTGTAAAAACCGATATTCAAAGGGCAGCAGAGATTTTAAAACCCCTTTATGATAGCAATCCAAATGATGGTTACATTAGCATTGAAGTAGATCCTAACTTATGCGACAACACTAAGGCAACGACAGAGGAAGGAATCCGCCTATTTAACGCCATTGATTATCCTAATGTGATGATTAAAATCCCCGCTACAAAAGCCGGTTTTGGCGCAATGGAAGAGCTAATTACACACGGAATCTCTGTAAATGCTACACTCGTATTTAACAAAGCCCAAGTTGTTGGCTGTATGGAAGCCTTTAAAAAGGGTTATGAAAAGCTTAAGCAAACAAGCAAAAAAGAGCTAAAAGACTTGCCGCGCGCAGTGGTTAGCATCTTTGTCTCGCGCTTTGACCGCAAATGCGATTCCATTTTAAAAGAACACGGAATCGCAACTGCAACACTTGGTATTAAAAATGCGCAATATCTCTACCATATTCTAAATGGCTATGGGCTTGCAGGTGTACGCGCACTCTTTGCAAGCACAGGAGTTAAAGATAATGATTTAGATCCGGCATATTATATTAAAGAACTCTATCACCCTTATGCAATCAACACTGCTCCACTCTCTGCAATCTCAGCATTTAACAGCGATGAAGCTAGTGAAGCATACTTACCAAGCATTGAAGAACTAGAAGAATTTTTACAAAGCATAAATGATGCAGGCATCAATTTGGATTCCATATCCTATGCGTTGCTAGAACAAGGACTGAATGATTTTAAAGTAGCGTTTTCTAAAATTTTAGAGAGTTTATAAACAACTTTAAACATAGTTTTTACAAAAAGTGCTATAATGGCGGCTTTTATTTTAATTTTAAGGACAACAAATGTTAAGTGGAATAATTAGAGAGAGTATTTCAAAGGCAGACACAAAAGCCTTAAGAAAAAATGGTTATCTAATTGCTAATATCTATGGAAAAGGCAAGGAAAACCTCCATTGCGCATTTAAACGCAATGATTTCATCAGAGAAGTGAAGAAAAAAACAGACTTAATCTTTGAAGTAGAAGTTGGCACACAAAAATATCCTGTCGTCATCCAAGAATACCAAAAAGACCCCATTACTAGCGAAATTATCCATGTGGATTTAATGCTAGCACAGACAGGGATTGAAGCAAAATATTCTGTGAAAGTTCGCACGATTGGCACGCCAAAAGGGCTTAAAAATAAGGGTGTTTTAATGCTATCTAAAAAGCGCATTAAGGTTAAAGCAGCACCTGAGAATCTCCCAAAAGATTATGAAATCAATGTAAGCGATTTAGATGTTGGTGATGTTGTGCTCGTGCGTGATTTACCTGCATTTGATGGTGTAAAAATCGTTGAACGCAATGATGTTGCAATTGTTGGTGTGATTAAATCGCGCTAATGCCTAATGTTCAATGTTTCTTATAATAGGCTTAGGAAATCCAGGAGAAAAATACCAAAACAACCGCCACAATATCGGCTTTAGGGTGGTTGACTCCCTAATCCAAAACCTAAATGCTACTAAACAGAGCGCAAAAGACTTCCAAGGAGAGCTTTATAAAAGCTCTCAAATCCTGCTTTTAAAGCCCACTACCTTTATGAATCTCTCAGGAAAATCTGCGCAAAGCGTGCTTAACTTCTATAAAATCACAGATTTTTTAACCATACACGATGATTTAGATTTGCCTTTTGGAGCGATAAAATTTAAATTTAAAGGAAGCAGTGGCGGACACAATGGCTTAAAGTCAATTGATACACTCTGTGGAAGCGACTTTTATAGAATCCGGTATGGAATCGGCAAACCCACCATAAAAGCACAAGCGATAGATTGGGTTTTACAAGACTTTAGCGCAGAAGAAGAAGCGCATAATCAAGGCTTAATCACACACTCAGCAAACGCCGCTTTAGAGATTGTTAAGCTTAAATTAAGTAATAATCTTACTAGCGATAGTTTTGTGCGTGAAATTTCTAGCAAATGGACGCTTACGCCAAAAATGGATTCCAACTTTTTACCTTCTAAAAGCCCATCCACAAACAGCACTTCATCAAAAAGCCCTTGTCAAAAAAATATTTCCCCACAAAAACTAGCCCCAAAAGCCCCATCTCAAAAAAGCCCTTTAAAAGAAGCACGATGAAACTCTTTTTCCGCTACATTAGCTTTTTGTATTTGAAGTATTTTTTCTATCTTTTTATCTCTTTAGAATGCTTTTTTGTTGCCATTGATTTAGTCAAATTCCTTGATAATCTCCCAAGCTCAGCGAATCTTTTTATTCTTTTACTAGCTTATGATTTTATGTATGCTTCACAATTTGTTTTACCCCTATCTTTAATCCTTGCGCAAATTGCACTCCTAATAAACCTCCTTAAAAGCGCGCAATTCACAGCATTTTTAACGCTTGGTTATTCAAGATTTAAAATTTTTATTCCGATTTTTTTATTAAGCTTTTTGATTACCATTATTTTCATTGCTCTTAACTCCACCCCTTTTGTTTATGCAAAAGAGCGTGTAGATTTAATGATTAACCAAGGTTTTGTTGGGAATTTCAAAAGTGATTTATTTTTAAAATACAATAATAACTACATTTATTTTAAAAAAATTTACCCCCTATTACAAAGCGCAGAAGGTGTTGTAGTCTATGAATTTGACAATACAAACAATGTATTAACTCACATTGTAGAATCCCAAAAAGCACAATTTAATGGACAAGATTGGATTTTAGAAAATGCAACAATCACAACATTGCAAAACACTTTAGAGCTTGGTAAAAATCCCCTAAAAATCCAAAAAGAAAGTGTTTATAAAACTTTGCGCGACTTTAAACCAAAAATCTTGGAAAATATTTATGAAAAGCAAGGCAGCATTTCAATTCTTGATGCCTTTGAAGCTCTCATACTTTTAAAAGCACAAAATGCAAACACGCAAAAGGTGCGTGCAGCACTTTATAACCTACTCTTTTTTCCCTTTTTTGCACCCTTAATTATGGTTTGTCTTGCTGTTTTTATTCCAAATTCTAACCGCTACGCCAATTTTAGCCTAATGACTTTGGGAATGATTTTAGGCGTGCTAATTACTTGGGGAATCTTTTTTAGCTTCTCAAAATTATCCATTAGTGGTTTTTTGCAACCAGAATTTAGCGTGATAATGCCAATATTTGCATTATTTTTAGCCAGTAGCTTTTGCTTATACAAAATCTTAAAAACATAAGGAGTTATGATGACAGCATTATTAAGCGTGAGTGATAAAAGCGGAATTATAGAGTTTGCAAGGGGGCTAATTTCTCTAGGATACACGATTTTATCCACAGGTGGCACACTCAAAACACTAGAGCAAAAAGGAATCCAAGCACAAGAAGTCAGCCAATACACACAAAGTCCAGAAATGTTTGAAGGGCGCGTGAAAACTTTACATCCAAAAATCCACGGCGGAATCCTACACCGCCGCGATAACAGCGAAGATTTAAAAATTGCCAAAGAATATGGAATCGCAGACATTAACTTAGTGTGCGTGAATCTCTATCCCTTTAAGGATACCATAGAGCGCACCGATGATTTTGATGCAATCCTTGAAAACATTGATATAGGCGGTCCTTCTATGGTGCGTGCTGCGGCAAAAAACTTCTCTTCTGTGCTAATTGTTACAAATCCTAGCGATTATGCAAAGGTTTTAGAAAACTTACAAAATAACCAAAACACTCTAAAATTCCGCCAACAAATGATGATAAAAGCATTTGAACACACCGCAAGCTATGATTGTATGATTGCAAACTATATGAACCAACGCTTTAATGGTGGCTTTGGGGAAGCACATTTTATCAGTGGAAAGCTTGTATCCCCCACACGCTACGGCGAAAACCCCCATCAAAAGGGCGCGCATTATGAGTTTGAAAACTTCTACTCTAGCACCTTTAAAACCCTAAAGGGTGAAGCAAGTTTTAACAACTTAACAGATATTAATAGTGCTGTAAAAATTGCATCAAGCTTTGGAGAAGCCCCTTGTGTTTGCATTATAAAACACGGCAATCCTTGTGGATTTGCACTAAAAAGTAATGCCTTAGATTCCTATAAAGAAGCGTTGAAATGTGATAGCGTATCCGCCTTTGGTGGCGTTGTGGCGGTAAATGCGCCAGTGGATCTTGCTCTAGCGCAAGAGATTAATAAAATCTTTATTGAAGTGCTTGTAGCCCCTGAAATTACACAAGAAGCGTTGAAGGAATTTGAAACTAAAAAGAAAATTAAGCTCTTTATCTGTGGTGGAAAAACGCTAAAATTCCCAAAAGACGCCCAAGACTTTAAGCATATTGAAGGAGGGTTTGTCTTGCAAGATTCTGATTGTGTGGAGAGAGATGAAGTCAAGGGCGCAAAATGCGTCAGCAAAAAGCAAGCTATAAAAACGCAAATGCGAGATTTAGAAATCGCTTACAAAATTGCAGCACTTGTCAAATCAAATTGTGTTGTGTATGTTAAAGATTCTACAATGGTTGCCATTGGTATGGGAATGACAAGCCGTGTAGATGCCACAAAAGCAGCCATTAGAAAGGCGCAAGAGATGGGACTAGATTTAAGCGGTTGCGTGCTAGCAAGTGAAGCGTTTTTTCCCTTTAAAGACAGCATTGAAGAAGCGCATAAAGTTGGCGTTAGTGCTGTGATTGAACCTGGTGGCAGCATAAGAGATGATGAGGTAATTGAATGTGCAAATACAAATGGAATCGCATTGTATTTTAGTGGAAAACGCCACTTTTTACACTAAAAGAGCTTTTAGTCCTCAATGTAGTTCTTAAGCTTTCTGCCCACCTTTGGGTGCTTAAGCTTTTTTATAGCACTAGATTCTATTTGTCTAACCCTTTCTCTTGTAACATTAAGCTCTTTTCCAATTTCCTCTAGTGTTCTATCCGATTCATCATCCAATAAACCAAAGCGCATACGAATCACTGCTTTTTCTCTTTCATTAAGTTGATCTAAGACATCATCAATTTGCCCTTTTAAATCCTCTTTTAAAATGTGCTCCATCGGTCCAATAGAGCTTTTATCCTCCACAAAATCTCCAAACTTACCATCCTCTCCATTTCCAATAGGGGCTTCAAGGCTAATGGGCTCTTTTGTAATCTTAATCACATTTTTTACTTTATCAACAGGAAGTCCAACTTCTTCTGCAATCTTTTCTAAATCAGGCTCTTTGCCTTCCTCTTGTAAAAATTTGCGCATAATTTTATTGATACGATTAATGGTTTCAATCATATGGATTGGAATCCTAATTGTGCGTGCTTGATCAGCAATTGCTCTAGAAATTGCCTGTCTTATCCACCAAGTTGCATAGGTTGAAAAGCGATACCCCTTTTTATATTCAAACTTATCTACCGCCTTCATTAACCCAATATTGCCTTCTTGAATCAAATCTAAAAAAGGCAATCCACGATTCGTGTAACGCTTTGCAATACTTACCACAAGCCTTAAATTAGATTTTGCCATTTTTGTTTTAGCTTTATCAGCAATGTCTTTTCCTCGCTTGATTTGTTCTAAGATTTGCTTAAGCTTTTCAGGCTCTAAATCAAAACTTCCTTCACTTGCTGCCTTTGTTTGAAAGAGCTTTTTAATCTCCATATAGGTAGATACCATTGTTGCTTCTGGCACAGAAGCTGTAATCTCCGCTTTAGTCATCTCTGTAATATTATCCAAAACCTTTTTATGGTTTGCAAGCAGCATATCATTAAAAAGCGGTAAGCGATATTCCAAGCGTTTCAATTCTTTATCAAAGCCTTCATCGCTTTTAATAGTATTTTCCATTGCCTTCACAAGCTCATTAATCAACTTACTTGTAGGACCTAAATCTAAAAGCTTTTCTTTTAGAAATTGTTTTTTATGCGCTAGGGTTAATAAATATAGCATATCTTTAGAATTTTCATCACCCTTTTCTTGTTCCCAAGTTTTCAACCAATCTTTTTTTGCTTTTTCTAAGGCTTTAAAACTTACAAGGACTTTTTCCACTCTTTTTTGATCCTTTTTAGAGATAGGTTTTTTAGATTCTTCACTCTCTTCTCCCTCTCGCTCCTCCTCTTCCTCATTATCCTCACTCTCTTCTTCCTTACCCTCCTCTTCATCATCAAAACTTTTAAAAAGCTCCTTAACCCTTCTCTCTCTATTAATGAGAGCTTCTTTATAATCTAAAATAAAATCAATCAAATAAGGCACAGAACAAATGGCATCTAAGATAATATTTTCCCCAAGCTCTATGTTCTTACTAAGTTCTATTTCTTCATCTCTTGTCAAAAGCGGAATCTGCCCCATTTCTCTTAAATACATTCTCACAGGGCTATCACTTCTACTCCATTCTAAAAGCTCTCTTTCTTTCATAAAATCAAATTCATCTTCTAGCTCTTCATCTAAAAGACGCTTTTTATCTTCTTTAATTTTTCTAGCCTCATCTTGGTTTAGAATCTTTGCAACTTCAGAAGCTGACATCAATTGCTTCTTATATTTCTTTGCGAGCTCACACACTTTTTTTGCTTGCGCTGGTGTTGGGAGCTTTCCTAAGACTTGTGCGACTTTTTCATAAGAAACATATTTAGTAGCATTTTGAAACAATTCATCAAGTTGTTGATTAATAGTTTTTGCAGACATTTAGAAACTCCAAAAGTTTTAGAATCTAATTAAATTATTTTTAAGATAATGAAAAGTTCCGCATTATAACGAAACTTATTAAAAGTAGGGTTAATATTTGATGAAAGCTAACGAAACCGCCAACAATCTTTAATCTCTTTTAAATATTTTTTATCCACCTCTACAATTAATAACTCTTCCCTATCGCCTAGACAATCAATAATTTCACCATTAGGAGAAACAAATAAAGAATCTCCGTAAAAATTCCATAAAGTTTGTGTTGGAGAGTCTTGATATTGTCCTATACGATTTGCGCGCAAAATATAACAACTATTCAAAAAAGCACGCATTTTGATAATACTTCTCCAACGCAACGAAGAATCAAAAGTAGAAGCAGTGGGCAATAAGACGCAATCCACGCCTTCAGCTTTTAATTTAAGCCAAAAATCATCAAAATGCAATTCATATCCAAAAACTGCTGCAAATTTAAATCCCCCTACATTAAAAATTGGGGGAGTTTTAGGATGTTTTGGAAGTGTATTTGCAAAAAACTTCTCTTCATTCCAATGCGCATAAGGCATTAATTTTTGCGCACGATAACTCAAAGCCTTCCCCTTATTTACAATAAAAATCGTTTTATAAATCTTATCCCTTATCACCTCAAAGACAGGTGCTACCATTACAATATTATATTGTGCAGACAACTTCAAAATCCCATCAGTTTCCCTTTTGATTCTCTCTAGCGCATCTATCTTCTTTCCTCTTCCCATCTCCAAATCTTTAAAAAAGGGATTAAGCAAATACTCACCAAATAAAATCACCCTTACCTTTGCATCCACAGCAGTTTTAATATAAGATTCTATTGCATCTTGCGTGCGAGAATTTGAAAGTTGTAATGCAGAAATTTTCATTTAAGATTCCTTTGTGTATTGCATTTTTAATGTTTCACATTGCACTTGTGCATTTTCTAACAACTTTTGCGCTTTTTGAAGATTCTCCATTCCGCTCTTATACAATTCCAAACTCTCATTTAATCCAATATTTTCATCTCCTAGCTTCTCTAAGCATTCCGTAGCATTTTCTAAATATTCTTCAAAATTCAATGTCTGCTCCATTTTTGCTCCCTACTGCACATTTTCTAATAATTTTTTTGCATCAATACATAAATTTTTCCACGGGGATTCCGCATTTAAAGCCTCACATTTCCCATAGGATTCAACTGCCATATTTTTATCACCCAACTTATCGTATAAATACCCTTCTAAATAATAAATTTGAATCTTTTCTGTTTCTTTATTTGCATACAACTCTGCCCTTTTTAATAAGTCTAAAGACTCTCTAAACCTCCCTTCACGATTGAGTGCTTCTACCACTCCAAGCTCTACCCAAGGAGAATATTCATAGCGTCCGTGCATTTCTTGCAAATCCATTAAAGACTTTGCATACAATTGAATCGCTGTATCATCTTTACGCACTAGCGCATCTTGTAGCATCACGCGATACACTTCAATCATTTTATTGCTATTTTTTAGGCTTTCTTCTAAGCGTGGTAATAATTTAAAAGCTTCTTCCTGATTGCCCTGCTTGATTTGAGACATAAAAAGAACCCAAGCACTATCATTATGCTTTGGATCACTTAATAAGTTTAAAGTATCACGCGCAGCAAGGGAAGCTTTTGGATAGTTTTGAGAAGAATACTCAACCCACGCCAAACGATAAAGCCATTCCTCCTTTTGTTTTGGTGTAGTCGCTTGCATAGACTTCTCCTTAGCAATTTCTAATGCAGGAATAAATTGTCTATTTGCATACAAACAATCAAAGAGCTTTAAAAATTCATCATCTTGCAAGGCAAGTTTAATTCCATACAGACTTCCATAATATGCAGCCTCTTTGCAATCCTCAGCCGCTAAGGCTTCTCTAATCAACATACTCACTGCATTAATAAGCACAGGCATATCCTCTCCAAGCACACTATTAAGCTCTTCTCTCATTGCAAATACACGCAAATAATCACCTAAATCATAATAAGTCTGCGCCTTTTTCTCTAGCGCAATCCCCTCTTCCTCTTTGCCTTTATAATTTGCAATCACATAATCATAATGCTCCAAACGCTTTGCTGCATCGCTTTCCTTATCATTTAACAATAATGCGTCATCTAAAGCCTTAACTTCTTTACGCTCAGCCTCACTATCGCTTTCTTTTAAAAACAACTGATAATATGCGTGTGCCTTTTGCAAATCCCCAGCTTTATCAAACCACATTGCCATATCCTTTAGCATCGGCAAGTATAAAGGAACTGCTTTATCCTCAAAAGTGTTAAACATCACCTCCAACACTTTTGCAGGTGTTTCATAAATCCCAAACTCTGCCCAAGACTGCATCATTGTATAATATTTTGGTATGTCCTGTAAGAAAAAATTAGGATTTGCCTGCAATGTATCGCTAAGATGCTTTTCTGCCCTCTTTTTCTCTCCACCTTTACGATAATAATCCCCTAAAAGCACAGAAGCAAGAGAAGCCACCTCCAAATCCTTTGCTTCATTAAGCACAGATTCATACATTTCAAGAACAACTCTGCGATCTCCACGCGCATATAAATGATCCCCATAATCAAGTCTTGCTAAAAGCTCATATTTATCACCCTTGTATTCGTTAAACAAGCGATCGTAATAATACTTTGCCTCTTCAAAAAACTTCATTCCCGCATAAGTTTTTGCCATAATAAATAAGACTTGTGGCACGTGAATATCCGTAGGATACGCTCCAAGCCAAGCCTTACCAAGCGCAATAATCTCTTCATAATTCTCTGCATTACGCATCCCATCAAGAGCCACTAATCGCAAATACAGAACATCTCGTTTAAAAATTGTTTCAGGATAGATTCCAAGCATTTCATCAATAGTGCTTAACGCCTCCGCATAAGAATGACGCTCCACAAAAGACTGCACATTTAAGAAATAATCCTTATCCCTTCCTACTTGATCATCCATAGGACGCATCTGCGCATCAAGCACACCAATGCTTGGAACTTCATTAAAACTCATTGGAAAATTGATTCCATAGCTTGGCTTATCATTTAAAAATGGAATCTCTCCCTCATAGCCTAAAATCTGCCAACGCTTAGATTGAGAATTATTCTCTACAGGAATGCGCTGATTACTCACTAAATCAAACTCTGTATTATAAAGCTTCATTTTTTTACCAGCTTTTGGAATAATCCTTATACTAAAACCCTCTGCTGCATCCCTTAATACATCAGGCACAATTGAAAAAAATAAAGTCTCGCTACGCTGAAATCGTGAAAGCAAAGGTGCTTTAAAACTACAAACAACAGCACTCACTTCAGAGTTTCTATTAAACTCCTCATAGCATTCAAAAGGTTTTTCATCGCGCAAATTCAACACTGCAAAATCACGCCCCGACTCTCTCCCACTATCCACATAGAATTCAAGAGCAAAAGCCTCCACCAACAGCATTGCTAAAAATGTTAAAAAATATCTAAAACGCTTAAAATCCGCCAACTATTTTCCTAAACTTTAATCTTTCCATTATACTTTCTTTTGTTTAAATCTCCATTTTATGCACTAGAAAATTCAAAATATGTAATCTCTGCCTTTGATAAAATCCGCATAGGTGGTCCCCAAAAACCCGTGCCACGATTGACATAAATCTGTGTTTTTGGGCTATGCTGATATAAGCCTTTAAGATAGGGTTGATCAAGTTTCACAAGAAAACTAAATGGAAAAATTTGCCCACCATGCGTGTGTCCGCTTAAAATCAAATCCACATTATGCTTCTCTTTAACTTCAAGGGCAAATTTTGGCTGATGCGCTAATAAAACAAGCGGACAAGTTGGAATCCTTTTTTGCAATGCCTCTTCTAAATTTGGCTCTAATGCATTAATACGCCTTCCAAAAAGATCATACACACCAGCTAAATTCAGCTTTGCTTCCTCTTTTTCAAGGAGAACGCAATCATTTTCAAGCACAATAATTCCCTTGCTTTTTAGCACATCAAGCAAGGGAGCAATGCCGTGAAAATACTCGTGGTTTCCGAGTATAAAATACACACCAAGCGGTGCTTCCAATTGTGCAAGCGCATCAATAGCCTTTGGCACTTTACTAATTTCTGTATCCACAATATCGCCCGTTAGCACAATAAAATCAGGCTTAAGCGCATTTGCCTCTGCAACGATTTTTCCAACCACATTTTCTTCAATCAATCCACCAATGTGCAAATCACTAATTTGCACAGCAGTCATCTTTCCTTCAAATCCATTTAATAAAATCTTAACCTTCTCAACAACAGGTCCAAATTTCGCTTCTGCCACTCCAAAACCAAGATAACCAAGCGCAAAGATTCCGCTTGTAACATTTAAAGAGTTTTGAAAAAAACCTCTACGCCCTTTTGAAAACTTTGGAAAAAAGATTACAAGAAGTTTCACAATCAAAGACAACGCTTGATAAAGCAACATTACAACAAACAACACAAATCCCACACCAATAGAAAGTGAAGCTAAAAAATACAAACTTTGGGGCAAATCCACAAAATAACGCCCAAAAAAATACAACACCACACCAAAAAAATTAAACACTAAAAAATATTTTAAAACCCTTCGTGAAGTGCTAGGTTTAACAATTTGCTTGATAAAGAAAAAATAGATTCCAATATGGAATCCTAAAAAAACTAAAAGCATCAAAACAGGAAATAAAATTTTCACCCTAAACCCTTATCGTCGCGCCACATTCCAAAACAATAAAACGATTTGGATTCCACAAATTAATAAACCAAAATATAAAAACCATTGTGTGTTACGCTCTTGCTCTCGCAAAAATGTTTGCCCATAAATTTGCTGACTAAGCGTAGCAAGCTCTAAACTTATTAATAACCCATCATCACTTTCAAGCTCTTGCAATAATGCTTGATTAATCTGCAATACATCTTTAAAATTTACCAAATAAAGCATTCTATTTGCATTCTCCAAAAATTTCTCCATCTTAAGCATTAATCCCCCGCTGCCAAAATACACATCATTTAATGTAGAATATGCCTCATTACCCACAATCCTAGAAACCACAAAGTTTTGCAAGATTTGATGGATGGAATTTAGCTCATTGATACAATACCTAAGTTCCAAAAAAACATCCCCATTGTTACGCTTTAAAATATGATTTGTTGAGATAATCTGTGATAAAAACACAATCCTTTGCGCCAAAAAGCGTTGCTTACCGCTAATATTTACAGAATAAAGTGCTGTATTTTGTTTTTGTATGATTTTTTGATTGCTCTGCACATAATACACGATTCCAACTCCCAAAACCACGCACAATAAAATTTCTAAGAAAATAAATTTCCTACTTTGAAAAACACCCAATTATCACCCTTATAAAATAATCCGCATATTGTATTATCTTTAATAAAATTTATCAATAAAAATATGCTAGAATTAGCCCCTACAAATCTAAAAGGTAAGGATAACTTGTGAAAAAGAAATTTTTAAAAAATGCTTGCATTATCTGTGCCATAGCTCTTAGTGGTTGCGCACAAAAATATAGCACCCTCCCAAATACACGCATTCATCAAACTTGCAATATGCCCATTGTAACTTACGAATTTGGCTTTTTAAAGGAGGGAGAACACAATGACTTAAAAATCTCAAACACGCGCATTAAGGATAATATAGAAAAATCTCTTCTGCAAAGTGGTTGCTTCACTCTGACGCAAACAAACACAGATGCTTATAAACACTATCGCTTAGATGTTGTCTATGGAAACATAAACTCTAAAAATGCGCAAGGCGGTTTTCTTCACTCACAAACAAGCGATGCGCTTATTTTTGAAATTCAATTATCCTTTAATAGAATGGATGAAACAAGAATTTTTCAAGGAAAGTCTAGCCTACAAAATGCAAATGAGCAATATCTAAAAATCTTTGGGCAATCCTCTGCATTAGACAATAACCAAATCCAAATCACCCTACAAAACGCAATTAACTCTGCAATCAACGAAGCAACAAAAAGTTTCTCGCACAATAAGCAATAGTTGGAATCCAAAATGGATTCCAACTATTAAACTACAACGCACTATTTCCAACAATCCCAAAAATACCAAGCAATAAACCATCTACAAAGAATACAGAAAGGCAAACATAAAGCGTTGCAATCCCAACAATAATTTTAAGCGGTAAGGTTGCATTCTGTAAATAAACATTTCCATCGCTAATTAATGGTTCTTTTAAAAACATATAAACAATAAGTTTTAAATAATAATACGCAGCAATGGCACTATTTAACACCATAATAATCACTAAAAATAAATATCCATTATTCATTGCCACACTCATTAAATACAGCTTCCCCCAAAACACAGAAAAAGGTGGAATCCCAGCTAAAGAAAACATAAATAATCCCATAATCACCGCAGCTAAAGGAGAAAGCCTAATAAGCCCCGAGAACTTTTCATAAGAATGATCATAGCGTTTGTCCCAAATTTGTTCTTTTGTGCGTGAAATCCATAGCATTGCAAAAACTCCAAGATTCGTAAAAAGGAATAAAATCCAATACACAAATAATGCACTATATGCTTGTGCCCCACCAATCAAAATAGCACTAAAGGCAAATCCAGCGTGTGAAATGGAGCTGTATGCCAACATTCTTTTGACATCTTTTTGCACTAAAGCTACAAGGTTTGGTAATGTTATGGTTAAGACAATGATACAATAAAATATATTATGCACCCACACAATATCCATAAAAAAACTAAAAATCCTAATCGCCACAACAAATGCTGCAATTTTTGGAGCAATAGACATAAACCCCGCCAAAAAGGAATTAGAGCCCTCATAGACATCTGGCGTCCAAGAATGAAAAGGAAATAAAGAAACCTTAAATCCAAGCGAAGCAATAAAAAAGACAACTCCACCAAACACAAGATACGAAGGCTGATAATTTTTTGCTTCAAAAACCGCCTTCATTCCTACCAAATCCAAATGTCCACTTGCTGCATATAACAACATTGCGCCAAAGGCAAAACAACCAGCTGATAACGCCCCCATTGTGAAATATTTAATTGCCGCTTCAAACGCAGTTCCGCGATTATGCATTGCAATGAGTGCATAAAGTGCCAATGAAGCTGTTTCAAGCCCTAAAAAAATTACAATTAAATGGTCACTACTTACCATAAATTGGAATCCTGCGCACATAAATAAAAATAACGCATAATATTCAGGGTATTGAAATTCGTGGAATTTATTATAACTTAAGGTTAAAGGCACAAATAAAATTGCAGCAATAAGAACAATCAATTGCCCAAGCAACGCTACACCATCAATTAAGATTAAATCAAAAAATGCCCTTTGCACTCCATCAATGCTAAAAAACAGAATATAACCCAAATCTAAACCTAAAAATAGAACCGTAAGCATTGTATAAAGTTGTTTATTAGCAGTTTTTAGACACATATCCACAATCAAAATAAGAATCGCTCCAAAAATTGCAATCAACATAGGAAAAATACTAAAAATATTTAAACTCTCAAAGGACACACTAAATGGTTCTAACATTTATTTTTCCTCCCCTTGTGTGTTATTTTTCAGAATCTCTAACTCTTCCATTTGTAAAATCTCCTGCAAAATTTCTTCTAAATTTTGCCTCTCTTCTAAATTCTTCCACAGACTCCCGCACAAGCTCCAACTTAAAGAAATCAAGACTCTCTTGACTAACAATTCTTGATTGCATAATAGCAAGTGTATTTTCCACACTCTTATTAATTGGCTCTAAAATCGGCTTTGGATACACACCAAGCCAAATCACAATCACAACCAATGGCAAAAGTGCACTCCATTCACGCGCATTTAAATCACTAAGCTTTAAATTTTCTGTATGAATAACTTTTCCAAAAAATGCCTTACGATACAAGTGCAACATATACACCGCACCCACAATAATACTAATCCCAGCAATCCCAGCCATTATAGGTAAGACTTGAAAGAATCCCAGCAAGGATAAAAACTCCCCAACAAACCCCATTGTCAAAGGTAATCCCGCCGAAGCCATTGCCATAATCCCAAAAATCGTAGCATAATTTGGCATCACTTTTGCAATTCCACCAAACTCTACAATCATCTTCGTATGGCGTCTTTCATAAAGCATTCCTACAAGCATAAATAATGCCCCGCTAATGATTCCGTGGCTTAACATAAAAAATACAGAACCTGTAATTCCTTCAGTATTAAGCGCAAAGATTCCAATCATAATCACACCCATATGCGAAATGGAACTATATGCAACCACTTGCTTGATATCCTCTTGCGCAAAAGCCACAAATGCACCATAAATAATCATTATTAAAGACAAAATTGCAATTGGGATTAAAAAGACAATACTAGCATCAGGAAACAAAGGCAGAGAAAAACGCACAAAACCATAAGTTCCCATTTTTAGTAAAACTGCTGCTAAGATAATAGAACCAATTGTAGGGGCTTGTCCGTGCGCATAAGGCAACCAAGTGTGAAAAGGAAACATCGGCACTTTAACAGCAAGCCCAGCAAAAAAGGCAAGAAATAACCAAATCTGCACGCCTTTTGGAATCGCACTTAAACTATACCATTCTAGTAATGAGAATGTCCAAACACCACTGACATCAAAATAATAATAGGCTAAAAATAGGATTCCAACAAGCATTAGCATTGAACCTAAAAAAGTGTATAAGAAGAACTTAACTGCCGCATAAATCCTACTTCCACTCCCCCAAGCACCAATGATATAAAGCATAGGTATTAAAGATAATTCCCAAAAAACATAAAATAAAATCATATCTAGCGCGCAAAATACGCCAATCATAATGCTCTCAAGACATAAAAGTGCAATGGTTAATTTTTTTATCTCCTGCTTTTCATTTAAGTAAATAAAACCTATTAAACTGATTAATGCGCTTAACACAACTAAAAGCAAAGAGATTCCATCCACGCCAACAAGGTAACTCACACCAAAACTTGCGATTAATAGCAACGCTGTTACAAACTGAAATCCCTCTGCATTCTTATCAAATCCATACCATAGTAAAATTGCAAGCCCAAGCTCTATTCCACTAATCACAACTGCATAAGTTTTAAGATTTTCTCTAATTCCAATGGCTAAAAACGCAGCAAGCAAGGGAAAAAAGATGAGCAAGGTTAAAAGGTAGTCCATACGCCCTCCCTATAAATAAATACAAGCAACAATAGCGCAACTACACCAAAGAACATAATTTTTAGCATTTTTGATAGGCTTCCACCCTGAATCCAACGCATATTCTCTCCACCGCTTTTTAGCAATCTTGCAATTAAATCCACAACAAAATCTATAATATTCTTATCTGAAAACCAAGCAATTTTAGAAACTCTAAAGTAATTTTGAATGAAGAGCTTATCATACAATGCTGGAATAAAATATTGATTGCTTAATGCTTTATAAATAAAAGTATTCTCCCATTTTGGAGAAAAACCACCACTTCTATATTTAAAAATAGCAAATGCGATTCCACCTAAAGCAACAAAAGAAGTGATTATAATTAAAGTCCAAATCGTTTTAGAGTCCAAATTTGCGTCAAAATCTGGAAGTGTTTGCAAAATAAAATGGTGGAAATAGCCTTCAAACATTCCCGCAAAAATCGCTAAAACACCTAAGGGTAGCATTGCATAAAGCATATAAGGATAAGCTTCGTGCGGATGTTCTGCGTGCTTTTTCTCCCCAAAAAATACAAGCATAATTAATCTAAAACTATAAAATGCTGTTAAAAACGCCCCAAGCAATAATGCTCCCCATAGCACATAAGCACCGCTTCCAAAGGCAGCTTCTAGGATTTTATCCTTAGAGAAAAAACCTGAAAAGGGATAGATTCCAGCAAGAGCGATGGAGGCTAATACCATAAGAATTGCTGTAAATTTTAAAGGCTGATACAATGCACCCATTTTAGAAATATCCAATTTATCGTGCATTGCGTGCATTACATTCCCTGCCCCTAAGAAGAGCAAGGATTTAAAAAATGCGTGTGTTGCAAGATGGAATAACGCAATCCAATACGCTTCTAAGCCCGCTGCTACAAACATATATCCAAGTTGCGAGAGCGTAGAATAAGCAATGATGCGTTTTAAATCCCTATTTACAAGTGCCATTGTCGCAGCAAAAACCGCCACAAAAGCCCCTAAACACGCAATAGCAAACCCAACTTCTGGTATTATAGAATACAAAGGATTTGCACGAATGACTAAATACACCCCAGCTGTTACCATTGTAGCAGCGTGGATAAGTGCTGAAACCGGTGTAGGTCCCTCCATTGCATCAGCAAGCCAAGTGTGCAAAGGAAATTGCGCACTCTTACCCATTGCTCCTACAAAAAGTAACACACCAATGGCGATCAAAATCCCCTTAGGAGCTTGATAAATATTGCTTAAAACTTCTTCATAATTTAAACTTCCAAAAGTCCAATAGATTAAAAAGATTCCAAGCAGCATTCCTAAATCCGCAATACGATTCATAATAAACGCTTCATTTGCTGCAAAGGAAGCAGAATCCCTTTCATACCAAAATCCAATGAGCATCCAAGAACACAGCCCAACGCCTTCCCAGCCAATAAATAACCCCGCAAAATTATCACTCATCACAAGAATAAGCATAGAAAACACAAAGGCACTCAAATACACAAAGAAGCGGTTAAAGCTAGCATCGTGGCTCATATAGCCAATGGCGTAAATATGCACACATAAAGACACTAAGGTTACTACAAGCATCATTGTAGCACTCACACTATCTACTAAGAATCCAAAAGGAATATAAAGCCCACCTGCGCCAATCCAATCCATTAGCGTAACCTTCAATGCCCCACCACCTTGAAAAGCGTAGATAAAGAGCAACAAGGAAGCAAAAAAAGACACCGCAAGCATTAAAGAAGCAAAGATTCCAACACCTACAAACTTCTTTTTAGACGCAAAAGGGATTCCAAAGATTGAACCCACCAAAGGCGCAAATAGCGCACTATATAAAACTACTTCCATACGCTAACCTTCCATTGCTTTTAAGTAGTCTAAATCTAGCGTATGATACTTTTTATACCAAGCAATCAGCAAGCCTACCCCAACAGCAACTTCACTTGCAGCAACCGCTAAAAGAAAAAATGCAAACATCTGCCCATTTAAATCCCCAAGATATTTTCCAACTGCAACAAATCCCACACTAACAGCACTCAAAACAATCTCAGTAGAAAAAAAGAGCATTAGCAAGTTTTTGCGTCTTAACATTCCAAACACACCAATCATAAACATCAAAACAGATAAAATCAAATAATGATTAAGCGTTATCATACTCTTCCCCTTTGGATGCTTTTTCGCTTAAAGTTAGTGAATAGCGCATTCCCTTTCCCGCCAAAACAATCCCAGCAATCATTGCGACAAGCAACATAATTGCTGCAATCTCAAAAGGAATCAAAAATTTAGTAAAAAGTACATAGCCCACCATTTGCACATTTCCGATTCCCTCTTTTATTGGCGTTGTTGCTTCTAAGCCTCCAAGATTTTGCGCAATCACAGGAGCAATAACAATTAACACAAGCAACAAAGCCCCCATACCACTTAAGAAAAACAATATTTTAGGATTTTCAATTTTCTCTTTCTCTAATTTTTGACTATCAAAAAACATCATTGCAAACGCATACAGAGCAATCACAGCCCCTGTATAAACCACAATTTGCACAACTCCTAAAAATTCTGCGCCCAATAAAAAGAAAAAAGCTGAAACAAACATCATTCCAGCTGCAAGCGCACTTAAAGCATAGAGAATATTTTGCGTTGTCACAACAACCAAAAACATCGCTAAAGTCAATGCGCAAAAGACATAAAATGCAATTGCTTCAAACATTATTAAGCCTCCATCTTTTGAGATTCTACCGCTTTAGATTCCACCTGTTCTAAAGTTTTAGAATCCTTTTTAGATTCCAAGTCTTCAGATTCTACACTTGCTAGTTTCTCTAAATACTTCAATGGCGTTGCTTTAATGCGCTTATCCGCATCCACACTCACACTTCCTACGCCATCAAATTCGCAATCATTGCCGCTTAAAACCTTATCAATAGGCGTTAGCATATCTTTTTTAAGCGCAAAAGAAGCGCGTTGCTCACAGGCATTTTCATATCTCCCCCCGTGAACAATCGCAAGCTCCGGACAAACTTCTGCGCATAATCCGCAATAAATACAACGCCCAAAATTAATGCTATACTCTGTTACAGCCTTACGCTTATCTTCCCCATAACTTGTTTCCATTCTAATGCAATTTGCCACACAAATTTTCTCACACAAACCACAGCCAATACACCGCTCATTCCCACTATCTAACAAACGCTTTAACTCGTGAACCGCACGATAGCGCGGACTTAAGGGTAGCTTTTCCAAAGGGTATTGCACCGTGTGGATTTGCGCCTTACACAACTCCTTAAACACAAGCCAAAGTCCAACAAACAGCTCACCTTTTAAGGCGCGATTCCAAAATGTTACAAATTTTTGCGTCTGTGTTAAGGGCGGTGTTTTTTCAAAAATCTTTACATACTTACTCAATTTCCACCTCCTAAAACTACAATTCCAGTTATAAAAACATTTAAAAGTGCTAGTGGAAACAACACCCTCCAGCACAGCCCCATTAACTGATCAGGTCTAATGTGCGGATAAGCCGCCCTAGCCCACATAAATAAAAAGATAAAAAACATTACTTTTAGGATAATTGCGATTCCACCAGGTATAAAGCCTAACGGATTAAATCCGCCAAGGAATATTAAAGACACTACAAAAGAAAGTGCAATCATACTTGCATACTCACCGATAAAAAACATTCCCCAACGCATTCCTGCATACTCTGTTGCATATCCGGCGATAATCTCCGCTTCGTGTTCTAGCAAATCAAAAGGTGTCCTATTTAGCTCTGCATATCCTGCAAACAAAAAGAGTAAAAAGGCTAAAGGCTGTGAAAAAATCAACCAATCTGTGATTCCACCATTTTGGTAATTGTTAATATCAATTAAAGAAAGAGAACCTATAAGCATTAAAGGTGCAAGCAAAGATAAACCCGAAACCACTTCAAAGCTAAGCAATTGCACAGCCACTCTTGCCGCCCCTAAAAGCGACCATTTGCTATTTGCGCTAATTCCAGCAAGCAAAGGACCATAAAGCCCAGCAGCACCCACGCCTAGCACAAATAAGATTCCAACATTAATATCTGAAACAATAGGCTGAATGGTGCGCCCAAAAAGCTCAAACTCAGGGAAAAATGGAATCGGAGCCATTGCGATAAACGCCGTTGCTGCTGTAATTGTAGGAGCGATTCTAAAAATCAAGCGATTTGCACCACTTGGAACAATGTCTTCTTTGGTAAAAAGTTTAATACCATCTGCTAAAATTTGCAACACACCAAAAGGTCCTACAATCGTTGGTCCCAAACGCCTTTGGAAAAATGCCAAAACCTTCCGTTCTACATAAGTTGTAAATCCTGCAAGTGCTGAAAAAATAAGCACCAAAAGCAGAATCTTAATCAATGTTTCAATCACATAAGCCGTCATTTTAAAGCCTTTATAGAAGCATTTGCATAGCGCGAAACTCCAAAAACCTCTTCTGCTTCACACACACCAAGTGCTGCAAAATCTCCTTGCATACCCTTATCAATGCTTACCACAGAATACACAATCACTCCATTTGAGAAATCAATTTCCACTCTATCTCCCTGCTCCACTGCAAGCTTTTGTGCGTATTCCTTGCTCACTTGCAAGCCATTTTTGGAATCCAAATGCAACGCTTTTAAAGTGTCTTTAGAAAAATGCGCCACACTATTGCGCGCATAGAGATTATAAGCACCCAAAGATTCCAAAGTTATAGATGTAATCTCTGAATTTTGGCTAGGATAATTAATATCCAAAAGATAGCCACGAATCTCTGTGCCATCGTTTGCAAAACCAAATCCCAAATCATCATAAGCAATGCTTTTAAAGCCCTTAGTTAGCGGTAATTCTTGCGTATAATCAATGGTGTGCTCATTCTCTAGCCCTAATGCTCTTGCAATATCATTGAGTTCATATCCATAATAAGGTGTCGCAGGAACAATCGGCACAACGCGTTTATCCACATTTACAAGCGTCCCTTCCTGCTCACTTAAATACGGCATTTGCAGGGCATTATCCGCCTGTGTGCCAATTTTATACTTCCCTTCCACATTATAACCAATGCTATATCCCAAGCTTTCTTGATCTAAATCAGCAATAAGTGCAATTCCAAGTGCATTTGTTTGCGGTGGCAACAACATCACCTTAACTGCACTCAATGCTTCAATATAGCCTAAAATCCTAGCAATATTCTCTGCATTTTTTGCACCATACACATCAAATCCTACAACTAAAATAGGATTTTTCGCTCCATTTAATGCAGTTTTTATACTCTCCATCGCTTCTTTTATAGACTCTCCGCAATAGGCGTATAACTCACTTGTTACCACTTCTATTTCTTCACTAACCTTTTCAATCTCCTCTTTTTCTATAAAGGTTTTCTCGCCCTTTTCGTCTAAAATCGCATTGCCATTTTCATCTAGGGCTTCTTGTTTAACCTTTTTCTTAATCTCTTTTATAAGCGTTTTGGATTCCAACTTTTCGTATTTTTCAATCTGTTCTCTTAAAGATTGTGGCATTTTCTCTCTTAGAATGCACGCACTTGCAAGCAATAACGCCATTGCTTCTTCACTATCAGGTTTGTAAATTCCATTAATAGGAGTTTTCACAAAGTTATTCAATGTTACATCTTCCATTGTATGAAAACTTGCAAGATTTGCACCCTTGTTTTGTTTCATTGTATTATTAATGCTATGCGTTACCACTGGCATATCATAGCTAATTGCACCACCAAAAGTCATTACAAGCGTGCTTTGTATGATTCCCTTTTGTGTAGCACTTCCCAAATTCCCAGAAACTTTACTAAAAGAATCCAAAAATTTTTTAAAGGGATACACACTATCACACACAAGTCTATAACCAAATTTCTCCTTTAGCTGTTGCAATATGAGCACCTCTTCATTGCTAATATCACCTGCAAATTTAATTGTTTGCGCCTCTTTAAACGCTGCAATCGTTTGATTAAAGGCTTCTAAATCTTTTTTAATGTGTTGATTGTTTACATTAAAGGCTAGACGACCCGCTGGACAAAGTGTAGAAAAATTCCAATCGCTTACCACACGATACACTTCCTTTTCTCCGCCACCAAGCCCCTTTTGCTTCACTTCATAAGTCAGAGCGCAACCATTTGCGCAATGCACACAAGTGCTATCAATTCTTTCTAGCTCCCACGCATTTGAGCGGTATTGAAAATGCCCAATACTAAGCGCACCTACTGGACACACACTCACACACTCTCCACAATCTCCGCACGCATCGGCTTCTACACCATTTAACCCAATCAAAGATTTCTTAAACTTTGTCCAAACTCCATAAGCGTCTTTTGGCATACTCTCTTTATAAGCTTTATCAGGCATTTCTCCATCGTATTTTAAAGCCTTAATGTGCGATTTTCCAATCTTATCCTTGCACAGCGTTACACAACGCTCACATACGATACATAAATTAGGATCATAAACCGCCTTACCCCACTTATCAAAAGGCTTATAAGTATCTTTTAGGGCGTATTTTTGCTCACTCACCCCTACATAATGCGTGTAGTTTTGCAACTCACACTCTCCACTCTTATCGCAAACCCCACATTGCAAAGGATGATTCACATCATAAGCTTGCATAATTGCCACACGCTCTTTTTCAATCTCTGGCGTATGCACTAAAACCTGCATTCCATCCTTAACCTTCGTATTACACGCATACACGCGCTTCCCATCGGCTTCTACCATACACATTTTACACGCAAGCGTAGGAGAGGAGCAAGAGAGATAACAAATCGCTGGAATAAAAATAGAATTTGCACGCGCAACATTTAAAACACTCTCACCCTCACAACAACTCACTTCACAGCCATCAATTGTTACTTTTATTTTTTCCATTACGCCACCTTGCTCAAACTTACAAGTTGATAACAAAAATTCTTTTGCAACACTTCCCTTGAAATCCAAAGGATTCCAACCATTCCTTTAAGTATCGCATTGCATTGCATTTGCGCTAAAATCTCTTGATGCGATTCCAACTTTACCTTAACTTTCGCGCCATCTTGCATTTTACTAACATTGCAAAATTGCTTGGAAACTTCTAAAATATTCCCTTTTTTAGACTCTTTTGGCACATACACCACCAAGCCATCATAACTTTTTAAATCCCCTAAAGGCTTAATCTCTTCACGCTCTAAAGAAACCGCATTGACTTTAGAATCCAAAAAGACAATCTTTAAATCTCTTACACTAAGCAAGGCTAGAATTTTTGCGATATTGCTAGCATTTTTATGCGTGGCTAAATCCTCTCCAACAACTAGCACCAAACCACGCTCCACATAGCCTTTAACAATCTCTTGCAACTCTTCTTCAGCAAAATTACACTCTGAAGAGAGATAACCCACATCAAGCGTTTTTACAAACTCTTGCAATGCTTTGTCCTTAAGCCCTTCTACTTCCTTAATCCCCACATCACTTGCGCTAAAACCATAAGCAAGTAGCGCAACCACCGCTTCTTCCGCCCCCACTTCATAAACAAATTGCGTAAAATTATAAGGATTAAAACGCAAAGGACTTAGCAAAAAAACATTGTTTTTGGATTCCATATTTTCTAAAATGCGTTTAAAACCCTCTACAAATCCTCCAAACAACAAAATATTTTGCGCTTCTTTTATGATGCTTACATCACAAGCAATTCCGCCATTTTTTAAAAATGTCTGCGCTAATGTATTCATAAAACTGCCTTTTGCGCTTCTAAATTTTTAGATTCCATCTTTTCTTTTCTTACAACAATCGTCCAATCCACTTCATTAAAACGGATAGAATTCAACAAACTATTCCCACTAGCTTCAACAATATCCGCACTTTTTTGGACATTGTCAAAATCTATCACCTCAAACAAAAAGATTCCAACTTCACCCACTTCTAATTCTGTTTGTAAAATTTCTTCCAAACGCCCACCAAAATCATTTTTTAAATGCCGTAAATCAAAGCGTTTCATCTGTCAATCTCCCCAAAGACTATGTTTGTATTTCCAATAATTGTTACCACATCTGCTAGATAATGTCCGGGCAATAAATCTTGTAAAACTCCTGTATGAAAGAAACTAGGCGTGCGCATTTTTAAGCGGTAAGGATAGGGCTCTCCTTCAGAACGGATAAAAAATCCAAGCTCCCCTTTTGGTGATTCTGTTGGCACATAAATTTCACCTACAGGTGGACGCATTCCTTGAGTAACTAAAACAAAATGCTGCATCAAAGAATAATTTTGCGTCATAATCTGCTCTTTTGGAGCAGAGAAATAGTGCGTATCCTCACACATTAAAAGCGTATCTGTATCTTGATACTTATCAATTAATTGATACAAAATCCGAATACTCTGACGCATTTCTTCCATATACAAAAGATAACGCCCATAACTATCGCAACTCTCACTAATTGGAATATCAAACTCTAGCTCTTCATATAACTCATAAGGTTCTTCCTTTCTAATATCCCACGCAATCCCACTTCCGCGCAACATCACACCACTCAAACCCCAGCTTTTCGCCATTTGCGCACTTACAACACCCACATTTTCTAAGCGCATACGCCAAATTCTATTTTCACTTAAAATCCCCTCATAAAGCTCAATTTGACTAGGCAGTGCTTCTAAAAATGCTTTTAATTTTGCAATCCAATCCTTTGGTAAATCAAGCGGAACGCCACCAATCCTAACGCTAGAATGTGTTAAACGCGCCCCGCAATAATCCTCAATCAAATCAATGGCAAACTCTCTCTCTCTAAAACAATATAAAAAAATGCTCATAGCCCCTACATCAAGTGCGTGCGTTGCTAGCCAAAAAAGATGAGAGATAATGCGATTTAACTCTAATAGCATTGTGCGAATCACCTTAGCCCTTCTTGGAACATCAACCCCTAAAAGCCGCTCCACCGCTAAAGCAAATCCATAATTATTAGAGCTTGCGGCAATATAATCCATTCTATCTGTTGTTGGTAGAAACTCATTATAAATCATATTTTCTGCCATTTTTTCCATTCCGCGGTGCAAATACCCTACATCAGGCGTTGCTTTTAAAACCCTTTCCCCTTCTAATTCCAAAATCAAGCGCAACTGCCCGTGCGCACTAGGATGTTGGGGACCAAAATTTACCACCATCACATTATCGCTAATGCGATCAAAAGCAACATTTTCATAAAAGGGCATTAGTTTATTGGGTTGCTGCATACTATTTCCTTTCCTTTAGCTCTTTTGTAAATTCTGGCTTTAGCTTTTTTACAAAGAGCACGCCCTCTTCTTCTTGATACATAATAGGGCGCGCCCTTTCTTCGTTTTCCTTAACTTCCTCTCCATAACCAACCTCATAACCTAAATGCGAGAAGCGTTTAGAATCATAACGATCCACACGCGCAGGATCTCTTTGCTCTGGTCCAATCACATCGCGGTATTCCTTACCAAAAATCGTATCCACCTCATACCACTGCGCCGCTTCATCACCTTGCAAAGGATAGCTTTTTAAAAGCGGATGCCCCACCCAATCATCAGGCATTATAATGCGTTTTGGATAAGGGTGATTTAAAGGCAGAATCCCAAACATATCATACATTTCCCTTTCACTCCAATTTGCGCTACTAAAAAGGGAACTAACCGATTCTATTTTCTCGCCCTTTTTTAAAAAGGTTTTAACACGCAATCGCTTCACTCTTTGCAAAGATAACAATTGATAGAAAATTTCAAATCCACCCTTACTTTCTAAAAAATCCATCGCACTAAGCTCACTTAACACATCGTAACCCATTGTTTTTAACGCTTCTAGCGTCTTAAAGATGGAATCCTTTTCTGCCCACACCACAAGCACTCCACGCTCAATATAGGATTCCATTATTCCAACTTGCCTTCCTAAAACTTCCACATCAGCGCGATAAATACTATCGTTTTCTACACTCTCTTTTGGAATGCTAGGGGACACATAAAATCTATCTCTATAATTTACCTGTTTTTGCGCATTTTTCTTTGGCTTATACTCACGCATACACTTCCTTTACACCAAGCGTTTTGGGGCAACTGCACGACTTGCCTTTTGCTTACGGATTTTTTGCTGTAGCACCATTAGTGCATACTGCAATGTTTCTGGACGCGGCGAACAACCGGGTAAATAAATATCCACAGGAATAATTCTATCCACACCTTGCACCGTTGCATAAGTGTTAAACATACCACCTGTATTTGCGCAACTCCCCATAGAAATCACCCATTTAGGCTCGGGCATCTGATCATAAAGCCTACGCACAAATTGCGCGTGCTTTTTGGTAACAGTTCCTGCAATGATAATCACATCGCTCTGTCTTGGACTTGCTCTAAAAATCGTGCCAAATCTATCAAAATCATAACGGCTAGCCCCTGTTGCCATCATCTCAATCGCACAGCACGCAAGCCCATAAGTCATCGCCCACAAAGAATTACTACGCCCCCAATTTAGAAGCTTATCCACGCTTGTTAAAGCAATGGGTAATCCGCCACTTTTAAAATAATCTACTTGATGCTCTGCCATTGCAATGCTCCTTTTCTCCAGGCATATATAAACCCAATGAGTAACAAAAAAATAAATAATAACATTTCAATAAAACCAAATGCGCCTAAAACTTGAAAATCAACTGCCCAAGGAAACATAAAAATAATTTCCACATCAAACAAAATAAACAATAACGCCATAATGTAAAATTGCGAAGAAATACGATTGGGCTGTTTTGTAGGAGCCAAACCACATTCATAGGGAGCAAGTTTTAGCTTTTGGTTATTTTTATTTGCCAACTTTCCTCCCACAAGCCGAGATAAAAAAGTTGTTGCCAAAAACGCCACAAAAGTAAAAATAAAAATCACAAACACGCCAAAATATGGGTGCGTTACATCTAAATGGGACACATACTATCCTTAAAAAATTTTGGTTATCCTAGCGTATTTTTCTTAAAAAAGAAATTTTATTATTAAAAACCATAATTTTAGATTCTGTCTTTTAAATATTTTAAAACATATTACAGACTCAAATAAAAGAAAAAGTAAAATTTTAGTTATTTTTTAAATAACTAAAATATAAAAATTACAAAAATACTCCTGAAAATTCCAAATTTTAGGCTTAGCTTCTATCTTTTAAGAAAATTAAAAGCTGATACAAAAAGAAACATTTGCATCCACACCAAAAGAAAATTGGAATTTAAAAATGATAAATACAATAGAGCATTAAAACTTAATTGCGTTAATAAAGCAACACGGAATCCAAATCACAAAAATCCCTTTTTTAAAAGCCTTTCAAAACTTCTGCTATAAAAAGGGATTCCATCTACACTATTTTACAAATAAAACCGATTCAAGTTGATCTTCTCCATAAATTGGAGCAAGCGTTTTTGTATAAGCTTCTTGCATAAAACCATTTTCATTAAATTTTTCAATCTCTGCATTGAGCCATTCCAGAAGCACTTTATTACCTTTTTTAACTGCTGGAGCAATCACATCTTCATCACCTAACTTGCCAATCCCCACCGCAAAATCAGGATTCTCTTTTGCCCAAGCAAATAGCAACAAATTATCGTGCGCTAGAGCATCACCTCTACCATCCTTAAGAGCTAAAAACGCTTCTGTGTTTTGGTCAAATTTAACCAATTCAATTTCAGGATAATTTTTTGTGAAATAAAAATCCGCCGTTGTTCCTTTATTGACGATGAGTTTTTTACCCTTTAAATCTGCAACATCCTTAATTACACCTTCTTTTGACACAACCCCTAAAGCAACCTTCATATAAGGCGTTGCAAAATCCACAACTTCTGCTCTCTCAGGCGTTTTTGTAAAATTCGCCATAATCAAATCCACTTTGCCACTTTTTAAAAACTCCACGCGACTTGCAGCCTCAACGAGTTCAAATTTAACCTTGCTTGCATCTCCAAGCAAATCTTTTGCCATCTCTCTTGCAAGATACACATCAAAGCCATCATTCTCCCCCTTATCATTCACAAAACCAAAAGGTGGTTTATCGCTAAAAACACCAATTGTAATCACGCCTTTTTGCTTAATTGCAGCAAGCCCATCTTCACTAACACCTTGTGTATTATTTCCGCATCCTACAAATACACCCACCACAAAAACCGCCAAAATGGCTTTAAAAATTAGGTTTTTCATTGATTTTTCCTTATGAAAATTTTGCGTAAAAGCATACGATTGTATCAGCAAAAGCTTTTAAGATGTATTAAAGCTATTTTTTAAAAGACACAAAAAAATAAAGGGTTAAAAGCATTTTAAAAAGAGTCTCCCAGAAAACTGGGAAAATGAAGCTATTTCTTCTCCTTAATGTATTCCATAACCATTGCATAAGCTTCATCTTTAAGATCTAACTTTTTACGCTTTAATCCAGATAACTCCATATCTGTCGCGTGTTCTCTGCCTTCAGTAATATCTTGAATCTTTTGATCCAACGCATTATGCTCATCAAAAATCCTAGCAAAATGCGCATTTTCTTGCTTTAAAATACTAATTTCATCTCTATATTCGTGTAACATAGATTCTCCTTATAAAAATTAACGCCAAAAATTATAAATAAAATTGCCTTAATTCTCACAATTACTTCAAAAATTTTCAATCACTTTAAGTGCGATAATCTGCATTGATTTTCACATACTCATAACCCAAATCACAACCATAAGCAACAAATGCTCCCTCACCCATTCCAAGATTACAAGTGATTTTAAAGGAATCCTGTTTTAAAACTGCTGCTGCTTTTTGCTCATTTTCCTTGTCAAAATCAATCATCCCTTTTTGATACACACACACATCACCAAAATAAATTTCAAGCGTCTTTGGATTACAAGCAATCCCACTTGCACCAATGGTTGAAGCAATTCTCCCCCAATTGGGATCGCAGCCAAACAAAGCAGTCTTTACAAGCAATGACTGACTCAGTGCCTTTGCACACTTCTGTGCTTCCCATTTGTCCTTAGCTCCCTTCACTTCAAAAGCAGCAAGCTTTGTTGCCCCCTCTCCATCACGCACAATATCCATAGCAAGCTTGTGCATCACTTTTTCAAGTGCAAAGAAAAACGCTTCCTTTTCATACGCTCCACTCTTACCATTGCTTAAGAGTAGAATTGTATCATTTGTAGAAGTGTCCCCATCTACGCTAATGGCGTTAAATGTGGAATCTGCCGCTTTTAAAAGCAACTCCTGCATATCATTTTTTGGAATCTTTGCATCCGTTGTGATAAAGCACAGGATTGTTGCAAGACTAGGATTTATCATTCCAGCCCCCTTACACATCGCTCCAATTCTAAAGCTTGTTTTATCCTCCAACACGACTTCAAAAGCAATACTTTTGCGAAACCTATCTGTTGTTAAAATCGCCTCTTCTGCATTCTTTGGATTTCTTTGACGCAAATCAAATTTATTAAAACTTGCTATAATCTTTTCCTTAGGCAATTGCACACCAATCACACCAGTAGAGCTCATAATGGGATTTTGGATTCCATTAAAGCAACTTTGTAGCCCTCCTAGCACTTCCTTAACACTCTTTACGCCTTCATCACCTGTTAGTGCATTTGCATTTTTAGAATTAACTAATACAAAATTTGTCTTAAAATCCTTTGGATAGCTTTGAAAATGCAAAATAGGAGCGGCACAAAATTTATTTTTTGTAAAAATTCCCTCCACTTCACACAAAGAATCCGCATAAATAAATGCAACATCTAATCCACTATCTTTTTTAAGCCCAGCACTTACCCCATCGCAATAAAATCCGTTTGGAGCGACAACACTCCCTTCAATTGGAAACACACTAAACATATTTTAACTCCTCTGGTTTATCTTTTTTAGAAACTAATTGTTTAATCAAATGCACGCCATTTGAAGTTCCAATCACAAGCAATTTACACTCACTTGTTACAAGCGTATCGCCATTTGGCATAGGAATAAACTTACCATCTTTTTGCGTGATTCCAACAATAGAAGTCTGCGCAATCTCACGCATATGCGCCTCCTTTAGCTTTTTAAATACCAGCCAAGAATAGCGTGGCACTAAAATTTCTTCTAAATCAAGCGGTGTGTCTTTTTGGTATGCAAAACGCTCTAGTAAATTCTCCATATCCGGGCGCGTTGCCATTGCATTAACGCGCTGTGCAAAAAGCCTAGCAGGCGATACTACACAATCTGCACCTAACTTTTTTAATTTTTCCTCATCTTCGTTTGTATTTGCATTAGCAATAATAAAATAGGGCTTTCTCCCAAGCTCTCGCTCATACAAACGCACAGAAGCAATTTGCGCAATATTATCTGCAATGCTACTTGATAAGGTAATCACACCTCTAGCACTAGATAAATGACATTTTAGCATCGCGATTTCTGTGTGTGGATCTTCATTGATAAAAAAGGGATAGCGGTATTTTTGCGCAATATCCTCTAACACTTCACTATTATCCACCACTACAAAAGGAATGTGTGCCTCTCTAAATTGCTGGGATAGCCGAATTGTGTATTCGTTGTGATAACAAATAATAAAATGGTTTTTTAAACGCGCAATTCTATAAATCATATTGCGTTCCTTAATAATTGGAATAAGCTTACCCCTATTTAACACATCAATCACGCTAATCACACAAAAACTTAAAACTGCCGAACCTGCCATCATAACAACAGCAGTATAAAACACATCTAAGCCATCAAACTCATTTTCTTTGAGTGCGCCAAAACCCGTTGTTGTAAAAGTATAGGAAGCCTGAAAAAATGCGTCAATTAGGCTGTATCCTGTAACAACGACATAGCCTAATGTGCTAAGAAGTAAACCTGCAAAAAGCAGTAGAAAAGGTGCTCGGAAAGGTTTTAACTGCTCATAGAGCAAGCCAGACATATCAATATCAGGCTTCTGCGTTCCTTCCCAATGGAGAAATTTTTTGAGCCTATTAAAAGCCACAGCCCAATCCTATACAGGATTAAGAGCGTTTCTTCATTGTGCGCAATGTAGAAGCGGCAACTCTAACTTTCATCGTTCTGCCATCTTCTAACTTAATTCTTACTATTCTTAAATTAGGCAAAGTGCATCTTTTTGTCTTGTTATTTGCGTGGCTTACATTATTGCCAACCATCGGACCTTTGCCTGTAAAAAAACATCTTCTTGCCATTTTTCATCCTTCAAAAATTGCTAATGATTTAAACTTTCCATTGTATCTAAAGCTAAATAATAGAAAGTTTAAATCAATTAAGCTTTTCTTTAATCTCTTGCACAATATGGAATCCGTGATTTAACGCCGCTGCAATAGAGCCACCATTTTTATACAAAATATCCCCTGCAATATAGATTCCCTCTACAGAACTATGATGATTTTCATCAACAATTGGCACGCCATCGCTATTTAGTGCGATTCCGCATTTGCGGAGGAAATCCACAGGAGCCATCCCGCCGATAGCATAAATCACCCTATCAAACACTAAGCTTGTGGAATCTGTAAAATTCACCTTAACTTTGCCTTCCACATCCTCCAAACTTTCAATATCCACGCCAAGTTTTGGAGTAATTTTACCACTCTCAAAGCATTGCGTAAGATTCTCTTGATTTGTCTCATTAATCCTTGAGAACTCACTCTTACGATAATTTAGGGTTACTGGATTGCTATCACTTAACACACAAGCATATTCCACAGCAGAATTTCCTCCCCCAACAACTAAAATATTCTCTCCATCCACACAGCTATTTGCATTAAAATTTACCATTTTTCTAATGCTACTTGGAGTCGGATAGCTAGGTTTATTAGGCTGTCCCATTTTACCAATGGAGATAATAATAAACTTTGCCTTAACCACAATATTATTTGTTGTATGAATCACGAAATAATCGCCTTCTTTATTAATGGATTCTACCTCTGTATTAAAGCGCGCATCCACACCATTTTCTTGGATTATCTTGTCAAAAAGATCCAATGTACTTTCTTTGGTTCCATCACAGAAATAAATATTTCCATTTAACTCAATCTTTTGTCCTTTATAATCTTTATCCACGCGTTTTTTATCTTTATAAAACTTACGGATTGTTGTAGAATGCCCTTCGCCTTTTTCAAATAAAATTACATCTTTAATTCCAAGTATTAACGATTCCACTGCTGAAGCGATTCCACCAGGACCGCCACCTATAATTGCAATATCATAAAATTCTTTCATTATTATTCCTTTATTTTTTGATGAATTGTATGGCGCAAATCTTCTTCACTATCAAATAAAACGCCTTGCATCATCTTCTTTTCATCGTCAAATTGTCCGTTTTTCAAACCCCATAAAAATGCGATTAGCCCAATGAGTCCAATCACAATTGAGGTTGCAAGCATCACAGCAACCATTGTTGCATTCATTTTATATCCTTTAAAAATGGCAGTAAAGCCTCAATATGTAGCCCCATCGCATTATGCGTAGAGCCAACTTGCTTTTTAATAAAATCTTTATGGAATCCCTCCACCATCACTGCACCAGCCTTTCCCTTCCAAAGCTCACTTTGCAAATACGATTCCATATCACTTTGTCTAAAATAATTCAGTTCATAATGTGTAGCACTTAAATCTGTATAATAAAACGCTTCACAATGTAAAATCGCACAGCTAATAACACTTAAAGTTCCGCCACTTTGGGCTTTTAAAAACATAAGTGCTTCCTCTTCGCTCTTAGCTTTACGCTGCAAAATTCCCTTACAACTCACAACACTATCAACAACCAATAATGGAATCTCTAAACCATAACGCTCCAGCACACTTGTGTATTTACTAAGAGCTGCCATATAGGCAAAACTGCTTGGAGATTCAATCTTTAAACTCTCTTCATCAAATCCATTATCATTGACAACAAAAGGGATTCTAAAGTTCCTCAAAATCTCTTGACGCACTTTAGAAGTTGAACACAAACGCAACACCAAAATTCCTTATTGTTATTTTAAGAAATTTTTAAAAATATAATTTATTATATCTTTTTAAAATTATTAAAATCTTAATTGCGCAGATTTACAACCACAACAGCAATCGCAAATCCCGCATCGTGCGAGATAGAAAGGCTTAAGTCCTGCACCTTAAAGTATTCCAACTTCTCTTGTGTCAGTCGCAACAAAGGCGCACCTTTAGGACTTTTTGATAGCAAAATATCGTGGAATCCCAACTCTTTTCCGATTCCACATTTTAAAGCTTTAGCGCAAGCCTCTTTTGCTGCCCAAAACCCAGCAATGCTTTGAAAAGTCTTCGCAAGGGCAATCTCAGACTCACTTAAAAACCTCTCAAGCCCCCGTGTTTGATATTTTTTGACAAACGATTCCATACGCCCTATGCTAACAATATCAACCCCTACACAAAGCATACTACTGCACAACAAATTCTGTAAAAAACAGATTTGCCACTCTGCCATCTACTAAAAACTCATTTAAGCGTTCCATAATCTCCTCTTTAAGTTTTTGCTTTCCCTTAGTGGTTTGCACCTCTTCAAATGTCTTAGAACTTAGAATCGTGATAATTGTATCGCGCAACACATCACGCTTTGTGTCAAGCTCTGCTTGCATTTCTGCAATGCTTAATTCTAAAGCAATAGAAGTTTTTAAGTAACGCTTCCCGCCACCTGAAGCAAGCAAATTAACAATGAATTGATCCAACGGATACATAGGACCCACACTCAAAAGACTGCTATTTGGATTTGCTGCACTGCCCTTATTCGCCGCACTTTGCTGTGTCTGTGCTACCACTCCAGTTTGCTCTGGCTCATCTCCACCGCTAAAAATTAAGATTCCAACTAGAATTAAAATAATCAGCAATAGCACAACAACACCAATAATGATAAATAAAATCATTTTATTTTGTTTTAAGCCATCTAATTTTGAAGGCTTTTTCTCTTCTTCAGCCATAGAGTCTCCTTATTATAAATTATGCGTATTATACTTAGTTTTTTAAATAACTTCCAAGCCATTTTAAAGCATTTGGATAGCGCGCAAAAAGTTCTGCAACATTTGCATCATCAATATGCCCATCAATATCAATAAAAAAGCAATAGCTAAAATCACTCCCACAAACAGGGCGCGATTGGATAGAAGTCATATTAATGTTTAAATCCTTAATATCATAGAGCAAATGATACAACGCCCCGGGTTTATCGGTGTTTGCCAAGTTTGCATACAAAGAAGTCTTATCCTTGCCACAGCGTTGATTTTTAAAATTACTCACAATAATAAAGCGCGTTTTGTTCTGCGAATTGTCTTCAATGTTTTCAAAAAGCACAGGCACATTATAAAGCTTTACTGCAATGTGTGAGCAAATGGCTGCACTTTTTGGATTTTCTGCTACAAGTTGCGCCGCACGCGCGGTAGAATCCACAGGAATCCTTTCAATATGATCCAAAGAATGCTCACTTAAAAAGCTAGAACACTGCCCAAAGGCAATATCTTTAGAATAAATCACTGCAATCTCTTTAACACTCTCAGCCCTGCTTGCAAAACAATGATGAATGGGCATATAAATCTCTGCAACGATTTTTAATTCTGTACTTTTAAGCAAATCTAGCGTTTCTCCAACCGCCCCATTTTGATTGTTTTCAATAGGAATCACAGCATAGCTTGCGCGGCAATTTTCCACGCTTTTAATCGCTTGTGTGATTGTGTTGTGCGAAAAATACTCACACATCGCCCCAAAGCGACTCTCAGCGGCTTGATGCGTATAACTTCCAAGCGGTCCAAGATACGCCACTCTCTCAGGCAGTTCAAGGTTGCGACTCACCGCAAAAATCTCTAAATAAATCGCTTCAATAGCGGATTGATTAAGCAATAAAGGCTTTTTAGAATTTAACCTATCAAGGATTTCCTTCTCACGCTCTGGGCGATAAATGGGTGCATTGCTCTGCATTTTTGCCTTGCCAATGCGCTTAACAATCTCCATCCTTTTTTCCAAAAGTTCTAAAATACTATCATCAATCCCATCAATTTCCGCTCTAAAATGCTCTAAATTCATCAATTTGCCCTTTATTAATTTACCTTTGCAATCTTTTCAAATGCTTGATAATATTCCCAAGATTCCACAATATCTGGACGCACTTGCTTGATATGCGCCAATTCTTCATTAAAAATTTTGCGCATTGCATTGTATTGTTTTTTATGCATTTTGAAATATTCTAAAACTTCATAAGGGCTTTTTAAGTGTGAAGCAATCTCATCTTCTCTTTTTTTAAATTCCTTAAAATAGCCTTCTAAAAACTTTTGCACCGCTTTTTTAAGCTTAGGTTGCGCTCTTAAAATCCCCGCTTCTTGTGGTTTTACTGAGAGAACAACATTTTTATTATCAATACCTTTTGGTAGAAGTTCTTGTGTTAAATTAAGTGCGTTTTTCTTATTAAAGTCAAATTGCGTATCTATCATAATATTTACCCCCCCCCCTACCATATAATTCTGCCCTAAAGTTGTGAAATCTCTTTTTTTACCTATATCTTGTGGATGCGCATATAGCACAACAGGAAAGGCATTGGTTAAAGATGTGTTTTTATTCATACGCTGAGAAAAAACTTCTCTATCTTGCTCTAAAGGCGCATTAAAGCCAAACTTCTCACTCAACGCACTAAAGGTCTTAAAAGCATTTTGCGCATTAATCTCTTGTGCGTCAATATAAATTATCTCACTAGGCTTAATCGCGTCTCTTTTCTCCTTAAAGCAAAAAATACTTCTAAACAATCCACTAATACAATCTTCAATCACGGCTTCTAAATTTGGCTTTTCATTGGAGCAATGGTAAGCAATCTGTGGCATAATCTCCGCATAATCACAAGTTAAATTAAAGCGTTTCACAAGTGGTTTTTGCTCAATAGGGCGTGTGTGATTAACTAAAGTTTTTAGCACCTTAACAACATCTCCTACCAAACACAACATCGGCATTTTTTTATCAATCAAACTCCAAAATTTCTGCGTAAAAGGATTAATAAAATCCGTAACAATCAGTGCCTTATAATTTTTACTCTGTGAGAAAATTTGATAGTTTTCTAAATACGCTAAATGATGCCCATACCACTTACTATAACAATCCACATCACAAAGCGTTAAAAATTTATAAAACGCACTCCCACCAGCCCCTGGCAAAATGCTAACAAGCATAGAATAAAAAGGTGGCAAAGGCAGATTAAAATCCCACGCAATCCTAGCATCAGTTTGCTCCCACACAACCTTACTAGGATCCATTAATGGTGGATAAGGATGCTTTGCGTATTTTGCCTTAAACTCCTTGGATTCC
>NZ_JALEIK010000026.1 GCF_022770205.1 Helicobacter sp.
TTACCACCAATCCCAAGCATAATGACTCCTTTAAATGTAAAATGATGATTGAAGGCAGTCTATCTAATTTATGTTAGCTTTTACTAAAAATGTTAGATAAATGCTATAAAAATTGTAGATTGTATGGAATGTGTTACGAAATAGAATACAATTTTGATTGGAGCGCTGGTAAAATTGTAAGAATTATAGCATCGGCTTTAAATATCCTTCTTTGACAAGGAGTTCTACGACTTCTCTAAAGATTGGCACTGCTGTGCGTGCGGCGAAGTAGGCATTGGTTTCATTGGGTTCAAGCACGCTAATACCAAAGGTGTATTCATTATTTGCTTTATCGCTTGCAAAGCCAAAAAAAGAGCTGTTATATTTGCTCACATACTTCCCGCCCTGTGCGATATGCGCTGTCCCTGTTTTTCCGCCGATGGTAATTCCTGGCACTTGGGCAGTTTTACCTGTGCCATCAGTTACGACTTTAATGAGCGTGTTTTTCACCGCATTTGCCGTGCTATCGCTGATGATTCTAATTGGAGTTTGGTGCTTTAGCTTGTAGCGGATGGATTTGGAGTCTTGGAGATATTCTACAAGATAAGGTTCATAAGCGATTCCATTATTAATGATTGTATTGTATGCTTTTAGCATTTGGATAAAAGTTGTGCGTAAGCCATAGCCATAAGACGCTGTTGCGCGATACACTTCACTGCGGAATCGCCTAGAGTCTGGGATAACTCCCACGCGCTCATAGGGCAAATCAATTCCGCTTAAATTTCCAAAACCAAAAGCCTGCAAGCCTGCATTATACTCCGCTGGGCTTAAGCGTTGAGCAATTTTTGCCATACCAATATTACTAGAGTAGAGCAGCACTTCTTCAATGGTCGAAGATTTTAATCTGTGCGTGTCTGTGATGGTGAATTTATCAAGTTTAAAACGCCCATTTTCTAAGTCAATCACTTCATCCTTTTGCACTAAGTTTTTATCTAGTAGCATTGCATAAATAATAGGTTTGATGATACTACCGGGTTCATAAGAAAGCTCAATAGCGTTTGCATTAAGCTTTGGATAATCTTGTTTTGTGATTGCATTGGGATTAAAGCGTGCATTGCTTGCTAGGCTTAGGATTTTTCCACTTTTGGTTTCCATTATGCCAATTAGAATCTCTTTTGCGCCTAGTTCTTTTGTGTGGCGATCTATTAGCCTTTCTACTTTCTTTTGGAGTTTTAGCGGAATGGAGCTAATAATATCATAGCCATCTGTGCGTTCTTTAAAAATGGAATCCTTATTTAACACCACATTAAAGCCAATGTCACGCGCACCTATCATTAATAAATCACTATTGGGCTCTAATTCTGCATTAAAGCTTTTTTCAATGCCTTTGACTCCATTTACGCGCGTGATTTTAGAATCATTGTCTTTATTGATATAGCCTAAAATGGGTTCCATCGTGTCTTCATAGAGATAATCGCGTAATTCTCCACTTTCCACAACAGAGAGTCCATATTTGAAAATATTCCCATTTTTGTCTTCATAGCTTTGAAAAACATTGAGTTGATTGAGTTTTAAATTGAGTTGTTTGAGATAGCTAGCACTTTTGGAGTCAATGTTATAAGAGAGCGTTACATTTCCTTTTTGTTCTAATTTTTTTCTGATGACATCTTTTGGGATTGTGCTATAAATGCTAAAGAGATTAATGAATAATTCTTTTTTTTGGGGATTGATATTGTAGGTATTCACAACGGCTTTATAGACTTTTTTGCTAGAAGCTAGCAAGAATCCATCGCTACTATAAATGTTTCCTCTAATGGCACTTTCAACGCGTTTTGTTTGGAGGTTTGGGAGTGTGCGTTCTGTAAAATTGCGGTAAAAAATTGTGCCTAGAAAAATGCAAAATCCTAGGGCGATTAGGATAAAAAGTAGCAGGATTTTTCCTGCTTTTTTAGATTGCGCACTATCCACAAGACTTAGATTTGTGTTTTGATTAATTCTTTGTAGGCACTAATTGCCTTATTGCGCACTTCAAGCATCAGTTTCATACTATTTTCTGCTTTTCCAATCACAACAGCGGCTTGGTGTAAATCTTTAATTTGTCCTGTTGCCATATCTGCCATTGCCTGTTCAGTGGCTTTTTGGTAAGTATTAACTTCATCAACAGCATCTTTAAGCATACTGCCAAAACTCTTTGTAGGCGGGTTTAGGTTGTGGTTTGGCGAGAGATTTGGGACATCTTGGAGTTTAGAATTGATTTTTTCTAAATCTATCCCATATTTTTTGATTTCCATTTATAATCCTTTATGCCTGGAACATTGAAATTGCTGTAGAAGCCATATTTTTAGCACTTTGAAAGACTGCAACATTTGCCTGATAGGCTTTTGTTGCTTCAATCAAATCTGCCATTTCTACAACAGGATTAATGTTTGGATACGCAACATAGCCTTCAGAATTTGCATCTGGGTGGCTTGGTTCGTATTTCATTCTAGGTTGAGTATCATCGCGCACGATTTTATCAACATAGACACTCATCAGCGTAGGCTTAGGCTTACGCCCTTCACTAAAACTATCCATTTCATCTAATGGATCTTCGTATTCTAGCAAATTATTGCTTTTTTCATACTTTTGATTTAAAACTTTATCAAAATCAAAGGCTTTAAGCACTAATTCTCTTCTTCTATAAGGTCCGCTTTCATCTGTGCGTGTGGTGTTTGCATTGGCAATATTGCTTGAGATTAAATTCACTCTTTGGCGTTGTGCAGAGAGTCCATAGCCGCTAATATCAAAACTAGATAAAAACATTTATGCCCCCTTAAATGCTTTTTGAGGAGTCAATGGCGTAATTATAGATTCCGCCTTGCTTTTTAAGGATTCCAACTAGGGCTTGATACATAATATCATTTTTGCCCATTTCGCTTGTTTCAATGTCTAAATCTACACTATTGCCATCATTTCTTGCTAAATGTCCATCGCGATAAAACATTGTTGGATGATGGGGATTTTTCTCTTTTGCTGGAAGTAGGTGGTTTTTGTTTGTGATTGCAATATCAAGTTCTAAATTGCGGTTGCGGTTAAAGATTGCATCAGCTTTTAATGCCATCATTTGTTCAAAATTCACATCTTTTGGGCGATACATAGGAGTAGAAACATTTGCAATATTGCTAGCAATCATATCGCGACGCAACGCCCTGTGGTCTAATGCTTCTTGTGCTAATGCGCGTGCTGGGCTATAACTAAAAATACTCATAGTAACTCCTAAAAGATAAACTTTAGGATTTATCAAGCAAGTTTTGTTCCATTTTAAGAATACTATGCGCTTTATCAAGCGTAGAAGTTGGAATCGGAATTTAAGATTCTTTATTGTTTTTAGGTGTGTTGGGAGAGAGTGATAGATTGTTGAGAATAGCGATGATGGTGTAACTGAAAGAAGTCATAAAATCACTAAAAGTAGCACTAGTAATAAAAAGTATGGAAAAGAATTTAGTCAGCCTTTTGTAAAATTGTTTCTGTTTCGTTTTTGAAAGTATAAAAATGCTTGGGTGGAGTTTCTAGTAGGATAAAAGGGGAGTTTGCTAGAGCTTGCTTGGTGAAGTGAAAAAACTCTTGCGCGTAAAAGAGATAAATGCTAGATGCGCCAAGTGGGAAGACTTTTAGGATTCCATTTTCTAGCATTTGCTGTTGGACGCGGAAGTAATTAACTTTTAAAGCTTCACTTAAAGGTAAGCAAAAATGATAAAACTCCCCCTTTATGCGCGTGTTTTCTGTGGTCAGAATCTCGCCTAAAAAGGGCTTAAAATACCGATATTTCACGCCACACATCGCTTCAACATACACCATATAAGTGCAAACTCTAATATCAATCCCTACAAACGCCATCACAGCATTTTCTAAATACAGCCTGTGATACACGCTATTTTCTAAAAAAGGATTCCATTCACCCATATTTTCAAGTGTGCTTTTTGGCATTAGAATCTCTTTTACTCTTTTTCCGCTACCACAGAAGCTAAACATAGGGTGATTGCTTCTAATTTTAGTGGTTTGTCTAAAGGCTTCACTTAAAATTCCAACTTCACTCCTAGCCGTGTTTAAGTCTAAAAAGCGTGTTTTTGGAAAGGTATAATTAAAAGCTGGCATTAAAAGTGTGCCGTTTTTTACAATTTTGCAAAGTGTTTCTATCCACAAAGTTGGAATCGCATTTAAGCTTGCATTCTCGTGTTTGCCAAGGCTTGCAAGAGAGCTATGCACAAGCAAAGTAGAATCGCTTTTGATGCTTTTAAAAGCATTATAAATCTCTTGTGTGGAATAGTTTTTCATAAAAATCCTTATAGAAATTCCCCAAAGTTTTTAGCAACTTCTGTGTAAGCTTGCGTTATTTGCGCATTAAAATTAGAAGTGTTCCAAGCCTTGCGTGAAAAAAGATTCCATTCAAGCTTTTTAAAAAACAAGCTCTTGTTGCTAGAATCTAGCAAATCCACTTTTAAATCGCCCACATTATCGCGCATAGTTTTTTGTAAGGATTTTGCAAGAATTTCCATTGCTTGAAAAACAAAAATAAAAAGTGGAATCTCTAAAAGTGACTTTAAACTAGTCCTTAGCATAGCCTTAAGCTCCACATCGTGTTCTCTTACAAGCGTGCATTTATGCGCTTCTCTTTGACTAAAAAATAAATCCATAAGGCTAGCAGGATAAAAGTCTAAAATCTCTCCTTTAGCATTCACAATAGGAAAGTAGGGATAAATGCGACACAAAAGTGGGCGCATACAATGGGGGTTGCAAAGTCCAGCGCATTCACAAGAGAGAAAGTAAAGCACAAATTTTTTGCCATTTTGTAGGGTAAATTCTTCCTTTTTAGCGGGTGTTGTCAGATTTAGGATTCCACCTTTTTGTGTGTAATATTTGTATTCACCTTCTAAGAGTGCGAGTGTTACGGCGTTTTGGTTTAAAATCTTAAAGTTTTCGCCTAAAAAATTCTTGCAACAATAAGAATCGCAAGTCAAATAGCACTCCTTAAAATGCACAAATTCTAATTTGTAAAGCGCTTCCCAATCAATCATTTAGACTCTTTTAAGGATTCTATAATCGCACAAAACTTCCCAAGCGTGCTAAACTCTTCAGGGTCAAATTCGCTTAAGTCAAGCTCAATTTCAAGCTCTGTTTCAAGCGCGCTTAAAAGCTCCAAAAAGCCCATAGAATCTAAAGCACTAAAAAGTGGCAAATCCTCAAAATTTTCTGTGTTTAATGCGGGATTTTTCACTTTTAAAAATTCTAAAATTCTATTCTTTAACATTTTTTAGCAATCCTTTTGTGATAAATTTTTGCAAATACTCTTTGAGTTCTAATAGGTTAAAGTTACAAATCTCTGCAATTTCAAGCAAGTCTAACTTACCATCGCAATACATTAAAAGATTGCGCATATCTTTAATGTTAGCAAAGGTTTCTTTGGTGCTAAGGGTTGGGTAAAGGTCGTATTTGCTGAGTTTTGGCTCACATAAAATCGTATTTGCATACACACCATTCATCTCCACTGCTTCTAACACACGCAAGACATATTCTAAGCTATTTGCTAGGCTTTTAGGACTTAGTAAGCTTAAATCATCTAGGCTTGTGTGATACTCTTTATACGCTCCAAATTTTGTTCGCATTAGCGTGCAAAAGGGCAAATCTATGCCCGGTGCGCAATATTGCCGTTCATCACTTCCGCGCTCTAAATAAGAGTACGCTTTGTGGTTTTTGTAGTAATGCTTTAAGATGTGTTTGGCTGCTCTATCTGCTAGATTATTTGCGCTTTTAGAATGCAGCACAGAATATTCTCCGCTATCGCCTATGCAAGTTAGCACAAACCCCGCAATACAAGATGCTTTTAGCTCTTTTAAGTGTTGGCTTAAGTAATAAATGCTTCCAAGTGTTTCAGGTAAAAGTAAGATTCTATAAGAGTAGCGGCTCTCTCTTTGGCTTAGGATTTTTGCAAGGGCGTGGCATAGCAAAATACCGCTTAATTCGTTGTTTGCCATTTGCGGATGGCAAATGTAGGTGCTAAGCACAATTTCTTTCTTACTTTGCCCTTTGATTCTTATCTCTCCATAATTCATTACGCCATTTTCAAGCGTGCTATCAATTATGATTTGGAATTTTTCTTGTGAGTTTGCATAGCTCTTTTGCAAGGCTTTAAAAGCTTCAAAACTTAAGCAAAATCCAAAATATTCTTTGTAATAGGAAGTGATATAAGGAATCGCTTTTGGCTCATTTTCTAAAAAATGTAAATGTTCTTTTAACTCTTTAAATGTTAATTCTGTGCGTGTTGGGATAGAGTAGCCTACAAGGTGTAAGTTATTGGTGTGGAAATCACAGATTTTTTCTCCACTAGGCGTTAAAATATAGGCGTCTTTGACATTCCATTCCTTTGGAATCTCCCAGTCAAAGGCTTGCGTCCCTGTTGGAATCGTATAAATGTTTAAATCAGCCGTTTTTAAGGAATCTTTTAGAATTTGCAGCGTTTGGCGATTGCCTTTGCCACTTAGAGAGCGTGGAATTTTAAAGAGTGTTTGTGCTAGGGCATACATCTCTTTTCCATAGTTTAAAAGGCTATCATTAGAGCGGGGGGGGGGCGTAATTTGATAAGCTAGCCATTGTTTGATGGCGTTTCTATCAACCTTTCCATTAGCATTTAGCGGAAAATTCTCTAGGTAAAAAATCTGTTTTGGGAGCATATAGTGGGGGAGTTTTTGGCGCAATGTGTTTAAGATTTCTGTGGAATCTCTTTGTTTATCTTCAATCACTCCATAAAGCACATTAAAAGCATTTTCTTCTAGCACAATCGCGCGCCCTTGCTTGTTGCTTGCAAGGCTTAGTGCATTGTCTATTTCTAAAAGCTCTACGCGGAATCCTTGAATCTTTACTTGCTCATCAAGACGCCCTAAGAAGCAATAGGCGTTAAGTGTTACATCAAATCTACCTAAATCGCCTGTTTTATACCATCTAATTCCCTTTTCTTCTATGAATTTCTCTTGTGTTTTGCTAGGATCATTGTAGTAGCCAAGTGCGATTTGTGAAGCTTCTTTAACCTTGCTTCCTAGTAGAATCTCTCCTACCTCGCCTGTTTTAACTTCTTTATTTTGCGTGTTGCGTAAAGAGAGCATAAGCCCATCAAAAGGCAGTCCAAGCGGTAAAATATCCTCTTGTAAAGTTGGAATCGCATTTTGGATTCCACCTTTTTGTATGAAGCGATAATGCGTAAAGCTAATTGTGGCTTCTGTGGGACCATAGAGATTATCAAGCAAGGCATTTGGGGCGGCTTTAGCAAAGGCTATGGCGGATTTTACAGGCAGTGCTTCACCGCAAAATAACGCAATTTTTAGTTTTGGTAAAACATTTTCTTTTAAGGCTTTTAGGTTTTGCAAATAAGCAATTAAAGAAGGTGGGGCAAAAAGCACACTGAGTTGCTTTGTCGCAATAAATTTCAGTGGGTTTAAGAGCCAAATTTGTGGGATTACTACAAGTGTTGCACCTAAGAGTAGAGTGCAGAAAATATCGTGCATACTTAAATCAAAAGTTAAGTCAAAAAATTGTGAGATTCTCTCTTGTGGCGTGAAGTTGTATAAATCTTTAATGCGATTGACATAAGAGATTAGGTTATCTCTACTGACTAACACGCCCTTTGGGATTCCTGTGCTACCGCTTGTAAAGAGCAAATAAGCGGGGTTTGGCTTGCTTAAAGTGAGTGAAAAATGCGCATTTTGCGGAAACTCCAATGGAATCTCTATAAAATTATGCTGTGGGAATTGCTCTTTTAACTCTGTGAAATTCACTTTAAAGCATAGGATATTTAGCCCTTTTATGGAATTTGCAATCCCACAAAAGGATTTTACGCATTCTTTGCATAAAAGTATTGTAGTAGATTCCGTGCGTGCAATCATTGTTTGGAGTCGCTCATTTGGGAATTTTGGGTTTAAAGGCACATAAGTGAAGTTCCCAAGCACGCAAGCAACAACGCTAACATACACTTCTATTGAGCGTGCGCCAAAGAGTATTATGCTATTTTCTTGTGCGCAATTTTGTGTCAAAAAGCTAGCAAGTGCGTTAGTTTGAATTTCAAGCTCTGCATAAGTGATACTCTCTTTATCCACTTCTATGGCGCAATTTGTTGCGTATTGTTGAAAGGCATTTTGAAATGCTTGATTTAAGGAATCCATATTTTTGTGTCTTCTGTTTCAAGGTTGTGCAATTATACACAAACTCTAATTAAAGCAAAAGTTGCTAAAATCGCATAAGACAGATTCTAAGGAGTTAAAAATGCGAAGTGATATTGTGAAAAAAGGACATAATCGCGCCCCACACAGAAGTTTGCTAAGGGCAACAGGGCTAAAAGATGAGGACTTTAGCAAACCCTTTATCGGCGTGGCAAATAGCTATATTGACATCATTCCGGGACATTTTTTCCTAAACAAATATGCTGAAATTGTCAAAGATGAAATCCGCAAGGCTGGGGGCGTGCCTTTTGAGTTTAACACCATTGGCGTAGATGATGGCATCGCTATGGGGCATAGCGGTATGCTCTACTCCCTGCCTAGCCGCGAACTCATTGCTGATTGCATAGAATCTGTGATGAACGCCCACGCGCTTGATGCGATGATTTGTCTGCCAAACTGCGATAAGATTGTACCCGGAATGCTTATGGGGGCGTTGCGTGTGAATGTGCCGACAATCTTTGTAAGTGGCGGTCCTATGAAAGCAGGGCGACTGAAAGATGGCACAATACTTGATTTAAACTCCGCATTTGAAGCGGTGGGGGCGTATGAAAGCGGCAAAATTGATGAAAAAAGACTGCACGAGATAGAGTGCCAAGCCTGTCCTAGTGGTGGGAGTTGTAGCGGAATGTTTACGGCAAACTCTATGAATACACTCTGTGAAGCTATGGGCGTGGCACTGCCGGGCAATGGCACGATTCCAGCTCTAACACCTGAAAGGGAAGAACTGCTAAGGCAGGGAGCTAGACGCATTGTAGAGATTGCCCTAGATTCTAGCTTAAGTGAAAAATTTAGATTCCGCAATATTTTGAACGCAAAAGCCGTGCATAACGCCTTTGTCGTGGATATGGCAATGGGGGGAAGCACGAATACGATTTTGCATATGTTAGCCATTGCTAAAGAAGCGGAGGTGGATTTCAACCTAGAATCTATCAATAATATCGCTGCAAATGTAGCACATATCGCCAAAATCGCCCCGGCACTCAGTAGCGTGCATATGGAGGATATAAATCGTGCAGGGGGTGTTTCAGCTGTAATGAATGAAATTTCTAAGCGTGGCAATTCGTCTTTGGGTAATCATTTGCAAAATCCTTCCGCCCCGCTTCACTGCGACGCACGCTATAGTGCGTCTCATTCGCAAGGCGAAACGATTTTACAAAGCAATACCGCAAATACTAGAATTGTGGATTCTAACATTGCCGAATCTCAAGCAAAATCTAGCAATGACAAAAAAGTCACAAAAAGCACTCAAACCGATTCTGCAAATCTAGACCCCAGCAATTCTAAGATTTTGAGTGAGCAAGGGAGTTACCTAAGCGGTAATGACCGCAGCGATTTTTCGCAGTTCCCGCATTTATCGCCAAAACGAAGTTTCTTTAGAAAAGCTGAATTGCAACACAAAGATTCTATTTTACATTTAGACGCTCTCACAATCACCGGCGAAACGCTAGGGCAGAGAATCCAAAACGCAAATATCACAGATTCTAACATTATCCGCCATAATGACAACGCCTACTCACAAGTTGGCGGATTAAAAATCCTTTTTGGTAATCTCTGCGAGCAAGGGGCGGTGCTAAAAGTCGCAGCAGTGGCAGAATCTATGAAAGAATTTAGCGGCAAGGCAATTTGCTTTAACTCACAAGATGAAGCGATTAAGGGCATTGCAGGGGGCAAGGTAAAGGCTGGAAGTGTGGTTGTTATCCGCTATGAAGGACCAAAGGGAGGACCGGGAATGCAAGAAATGCTAAGCCCTACAAGTCTTATTATGGGAATGGGCTTGGGCGAAAGCGTGGCACTCATTACTGATGGGCGATTTAGCGGAGCGACAAGGGGGGCTTGTATCGGGCATATAAGCCCAGAGGCTGCTGAAGGAGGGCTTATTGCACTGATTGAAGATGGTGATGAAATAGAGATTTCTGTCTCGCGTGGGAGTTTGGAATTGAAAGTGGATTCTAAAACTTTAGAAGCACGCCGCGCTAAATGGAAGCCAATCAAAAAAGAGATTACAAGCAAATGGCTTAAACGCTACTCCCTGCTTGTAAGCAACGCCGCAAATGGCGCAGTGCTAAAAACGGAGTTGTAAATAACAACGCATCAAAAAACACTAAGGATATTACAATGGAACACACAATTACGCCAGATAAACAAAGTGTTGAAAATTGTCTTAAATGGTATTATCTAAACAAGGAAGGAAATTATGGAAACAAAAATAACATTAGGGATTGTAGTTGCAGTTGTAATGCTGTTATTTCTAACAGGATGTAGCCAAAAAGAAGAATTACAAAGCCATACAGACCAATCTTCTGATAAACCTCTAAGTAAAAAAGAGTTTTTAAAACAATATGGTGGAGTGTATGTGTTAAATAAAGAAGCTAGAGATTTTATTAAAGAGAATGAAAAAAACTTGATAA
>NZ_JALEIK010000029.1 GCF_022770205.1 Helicobacter sp.
TAAAAACTTCTAAATATTTTTGCAATAAAAAAGGACTTTTTGAAAAATTAAGTGTAACTTTGAGAAAAAATAAAGAAATTAAATCAATTTGCAAAAATTCATTATCTATTTTATAACTTTGATTTTTAATAAGGCTTAATAATTCATAGCCTTGCGTTGTGATAATCTTATCTTTGCGTTTGATGAGATTATAATCTTCTAGTGGGGCGGATTTTACTCTCGCATCCTTTGTGCCAAGATGCGTGGTTTTATTTTTAGATTCTAAAAGGTTATGCTGCTCTAAAAGTTCTAAATATTGTAGTTGCAAATTAGAATCATTAGCCCAAAGTTCAGCTTCGTCTGCATTATGAAAAAGCTCTTCAAATAAAAGTAATTGGCTTTCAAAATTATAAAGCAGATTTTTAACCCTTAAACTTGTATTGCCAAAATAATCACAAGTCATCATTATCCCCTTAGTAATTTGTAACTAGCACTTCGTTAGATTCTGCTTTTTTTGTTTGATAATTGCAGTTTTTATAGTGAAAATTTAAATAATGCACTTTAAATTTTTGGTGTTTTTCTAGCCATTCTTTTAAGATGTGATGTTCTCTATCTTTATGAAAAATAGCATTTGACAAAGCAAAGCGGATATTTTTAGAATCTAAAATTCTTAAAAATTCCAATAAATCTAGCTCATCTTGCAAACTCCAAGCCTTGTTTTCATTATAAGGAGCGGTGGCTAAAAAGTAAGGTGGATCAATATACACAAAACTTTTAGAATCTAGCATTTCTAAAGGAAAGTCTCTAAAATCTTTATTAAAAATTTTAATATTTTCATCTTGTAGCTTAGCGATAAAACGCCTTAGTTTATCTTGCATATTGTGATTAAAATCTCTTTTTCCACAAGGTAGATTAAATTCTCTTTTAGCATTAAATCTAATTTGATTATTAAAGGCAAAAATGATTAAGACAAATAGGTAAAAGGGATTTTTTGTTTTGTTATAGCGGTTTCTTAGGGCTAAAAAATGCTCTTTATTATAGCTTGATAAACCTTTAGCACTATCACATTGATAGAATCCATAGCCATATTTTGCGGTATTTGAGAGTTTAAATTCATCAATAATATTGTAAATTGTATTAAAAATTATTTGTGGGTTTTTTTGCTGTAAATTTTGATAAAGTTTTGTTAATTCACTCAAAGAATCATTAAGGATAATTTCTCTAGCACTCATATTTATGCCCACATTTGCCCCACCACAAAATAAATCTAAAGCAATGTTTATATCTTTAGGAAAAAGCAGGAATAGTTGCGTCAAAAGCCTATATTTACCGCCGACATAGTTAAGCGGACTAGCGATAAATCGCTTCTTTAGCGTTGTGTAAGACATATAAAAATTCTCTCTTTGTGATTAACTAACTTACCCTTTCCACTCGTAAAGGGCTTAAAATCATATTCAAATAATTGCGTTTTACCTCTAGATTCTAAAATATCCATAATCTCCCTATCACTTAGCCTTGCGTTACTTCTAGCATTTGCACCATAAGTATTATTATAAGTAACCACCAAAACTTTGCATATCTTTGCTAAAGATTCTATCAAGTCTTTAAAAGCTTCTCTAGCCTCTACCTTGCAATATTTGCTTAGATTTGTAGGCTTTGGTTTTAGGGCTACGCCATATAACTCTGGCTTTTTATTTAATGCTAGATTTTCAAGCAAATGATAGAATCTACTATATTGCCTAGAATTATAAGGTGGATCTATAAAGGCTATGTCAATTTGCCTTTTTTGCTTTGCTAGATTTGCTGCTAACACATTAGAATCTTCCTTATAAATCTCAATGCTTTTTTCAAGCTTTAAAGGGCTTATTAGCTCATAACTAAATCTATCTTGTAAGATAACATTTTTGCGGTAAGCATCATAATGCCCCACCGTGTTTGCCACCCTATCCACACTATAAAGCAAAGAGCTTAAAAGGATAAAAAACTCTTTTTCATTGATAGCTTTTTGGTCTAAAAGATAATCTAGTCTATCACGCACATAGCCTATTATTTTGCTATCATTTTTACTGAAAAACTTATCGCCAAAATGCTTTGAATAGTAATTTTCTTTTATATCTTTAGGCTTTAGCTTTGCAAATTCTTTTTTAAAAGATTCTAGCTTTTTAGAGTCAAAGGAATCTTGTGTAAAAAAGCCTTGATAAATGATGAAATTTGAGTGTAAAAAGTCATTGATGATAATACTATTAAACTCTTTCTTTTTAGCAAAATACTCACTCACAACCCCTGTGCCACCAAACACATCAAAAAAGCTAATATTGTCTTTTTCTCTATAATCAAAGCTTTTTAAAATGCTTGTATCAATAGAATCTAAAAGCTTTGTTTTAGCTCCTGTATAGCGGCGAGATGAGAGAGAAAACATTGTAGCTTAATCTCCTATGTGATATTTAAGTATGAGTGAGTCTTTCAATAATTTGCCTTATCATTCCACCGTTACGCTTTTTGCCAAGTTTCTTGGCATATCCACATCATTGCCTAAATGCAGGGCAACTTCAAGGGCAAAGATTTGCAAAACTACCATCATTGCAAAAAACTCTATCATATAATGGGAATAATGTGGAATCTTAATCCAATCATCACAGCCTTCGTAATATTCTGCACTTAATGCACAAATCATTGCATCGCGCGCGCTTAATTCTTCTACATTGCTTTTAATCTTATCATAGAGTAGATTTTGTGGCATCAGCGCAACGCAAAATAGTCCTAAATCTGCTAGCGCAATAGGTCCGTGCTTCATCTCTCCGCCAGGGTAGCCTTCTGCGTGTAAATAGCTAATTTCTTTGAGCTTTAATGCTCCCTCTAGTGCTAAAGGATAGAAAATATCGCGCCCAATAAAGAAAAATCCGTGTCCGTGCAAGTAGCGGCGTGATAAGCGTTTAATGCGTTCGTGGAGTTTTTTATCCACTTGTGTAGCCTTGCTTGCTTGAAACATTGTGTTTGCTTCACTTTTAATGGAATCTTTATTTAAGATTCCGCGTTTTTGCGCTAAAAAGTTTGCTAAAATCCAAAGTAGCATTACTTGCGTGGCAAAGGCTTTTGTGCTTGCGACACCTTTTTCAATCCCAGCGCGTGTAAGCAAGGAATAATCACTCTCTCTAACAATAGAGCTATTATCAACATTACAGATTCCAAGTGTGGTGATTCCTTTTTGTTTTGCAAGTTTTAAGGCTTCAAGTGTATCGGCGGTTTCTCCACTTTGAGAAATCACAATAAAAAGTTCGTTGTTGTGTAAAATTGGTTCTTTGTAGCGGAATTCACTTGCAATTTCTACCTTTGTTTTTAATTTTGCAATGCGCTCTAACAAGTAGCTTCCAGCAAGGCTTGCGTGGTAGCTTGTCCCACAAGCACAAAGTGTAATGGAATTAAAGGAATCTAAATTTAGCGATTCTAACTCGCAAAGAGTAAATCCTTCTTCACTAACTCTTCCCATCATTGTTTCTAGTAAAACTTTGTGTTGTTCATAAATTTCTTTTTCCATAAAGAAAGTGAAGCCTTCTTTTTGCGCAGAGAGTTTATCGCCTTTTAGGGGCTTAATGTTGCTTAGTTGATTAAAACTCTCTAAGTCCATTTTACCAATTGCATTATCTTCTAGGTAGCACACTTCGCTTGCAAGTCCAATTAATGGTGCATCAGAGGATGCAAAAAAGATTCCTTTTGCATCTGCGCTTTTGCCAATGATTAAAGGAGAGCCGTTTTTTGCATAGTAAATTGTATTGGGGGATTTTTGTGTGATAAGTAGAATCGCATACGCACCTTTTAAGTCTGCTATGGTCTTTTTAAATGCGCTAAAGGAATCATTTGTCTGTGCCATATAGGATTCAAAAAGATGCACAATGACTTCAGTGTCTGTTTGGGAATAAAACACACAGCCTTGCTTTTGTAAGGATTCCTTAATGCTTTGGTAATTTTCAATGATTCCATTATGCACAACATTGCTATAATGCCCAATATGTGGATGTGCGTTAATCTCTGTGGGTTTCCCGTGCGTAGCCCAGCGCGTGTGTCCAATGCCTAAACCAAAGCCACTAGATTCAAATCCTTCGCATTTATGCTCTAAATTCTTAAGCTTTCCTACGGCTTTAAAAGTGTGTAGCTCCCCATTTTCTAAAACAGAAATCCCTGCAGAATCATAGCCGCGATATTCTAGCTCTTTTAAGCCGTTTAACAAAAGGGATTTTTTCTCGTTATTACCGATGTAGCCTACGATTCCGCACATTCTTTTCTCCTAACAAATTCATCGTGGGATTGTTGCATAAAATGTGTAAAAGAATGGTAAATGTGCTAAATTATGTTAAAATTTGCGCATAAAGCGTGGAAGGATTTAGAGATGCAAACCTTTTTGTTTACAGGGGCGGGTGGGTATATTGGCGCACACACGGCGTATTATTTTTTAAAAAATAGCGATTGTAAGATTGTGATTTTTGATAATTTATCCACTGGTTTTTTAGAAAACATAGAGTTTTTACAGCACACATTTAAGGGGCGTGTGGAGTTTATACAAGGAGATTTAAGCGATGCTAAAGCTTTAAGAGAAGCATTTTTGGATTCCAATATTTGTGCGATTTTGCATTTTGCAGCGAGCTTGATTGTGCAAGAATCTGTGCAAAAACCGCTAATGTATTTTAAAAACAATGTTGCAAATACGATAAATTTGCTAGAAGTGGCGCAAGAATTTCAGGTTAATCGCTTTTTATTGAGTTCAACTGCGGCGGTTTATGGAGAGCCTAAGAGCAAAGAAAACATTGTAGAATCCACGCTAAAAGCCCCCATTAATCCTTATGGGGAGTCTAAATTGATGATTGAAAAGATGTTGCGCGCATTAGAAGCGGCAAATCCTAGTTTTAAAAGCGTGATTTTGCGCTATTTTAATGTAGCAGGCGCGTTAATGGATAAAGAAGGAGTATTGGGGCAAAGGGCAAAAAATGCAACGCATTTGATTAAGGTTGCGTGTGAGTGTGCCTGTGGTAAGCGTCCTAAAATGCAGATTTTTGGGGAGGATTATCCAACAAGTGATGGCACTTGCATTAGGGATTATATCCACATTGATGATTTAGCAAGTGCACATTTTTGGGCTTTAAAAGCGTTGATGGATACAGAAAAAAGCGAAACTTATAATGTAGGCTATGGCAAGGGCTTTAGCGTAAAGGAAGTGATTGATTGTGTAAAAAAGATAAGTGGCAAGGATTTTATCGTAGAATCCGCACCAAGAAGGGAGGGCGATCCTAGTGTGCTTGTAAGCGATAACCAAAGGATTCTAACGCACACAAGTTGGAATCCAAAATACAATGATTTAGAAGTGATTTGTAAAAGCGCGTATTTATGGGAACAGATATTAAAAAAGGGTAATTAAATCAATGTGGTTTAGAATTTTAGGTATGTTATGCCTGCCTTTGTTTGTGTATTGTGATGTGCTTAAAGAAAGGCTTTATGAGAAGTTAGATTTTAACGATGATGAGCGTGCTAAGGTTTTAATTTTAGATGAGCAAATGGAGATTTTACGGGTTATTAGTGTGCAAAAAGGGCAAAAGGAGTTGAGGTTAGATTTACAGGATTCTGATGCGCTTTTTATAACTTTTATAGAAAATCCAAAAACTGCGCCTTTAGCAAAGGATTCCAAGTATTTAAAGGAGTTTGTAGAAGTGGAATCTAAGCAGATGCAAAAAGAATCTGCCACAACATTGCAGGAAGGGGTAGAAAATGCGAGCTTTGAGGGGGATATTAGCCGTTATGAAGCACATTTTGAGCGGAATCGTTTTTTTGGCGATTTTTTAGGATTTGAACCTTATAAGTTTAATTATTTTTTGCCTGCAAGCTTGAGTTTAAACAAAGAGCAAGGGCAGGCAAAGCGCACAGAGGCGAAGTTTCAAATTAGTATTAAGAAATTGCTTATTAATAATTTATTCTTCAAAGATTTAGATTTTTATTTTGCTTACACGCAACAGAGTCTTTGGCAAATCTATGACCATAAAAATTCACGCCCTTTTAGGGAGAGCAATTACGAACCAGCCTTGTTTTTTAGTTATCCTTTGGAAGGATACAATGCGTTTTTTGACCGTGTGAATTTTGGTTATGTGCATCAAAGCAATGGAGGGGATTTGCTAAAATCAAGGAGTTGGGAGCGTTTGTTTGTAGAAGGAGTGTATGGGTATGAAAATTTTGCTTTGGGGCTTAAAGCTTGGTACCGTATAAAAGAAAATGCTAAAAAAGATGATAATCCAGACATTTTAGATTATATGGGATATGGAGAGTTGAATTTAGGCTATGCAATAGATAAGCATCTTTTGACGCTTGTTTTGCGTAACAACTTAAGATTAAATAATAGAGGGGCATTTATGCTGGATTATTCCTATCCTATTTATAAGAATCTTTATTTATATGTGCAGTATTTTAACGGATATGGGGAGAGCTTAACAGATTATAACCGCGCAATTGAGCGCTTAGGTGTTGGAATCTTATTTGCAAGATGATTTAATGGGATTTGCTGGGTTTTGTGGGTTGTAGATGTCGCTATAAAATTTCTTTGCCACTTCTTTATGGGAGCGGAGTCTATGTTTTAGATAATTCCAGCCAATTTCTGGGATAAGTGGATTTGTGGGGTCATTTTCAATACCGCGCATTTCTTTTTGTAGATGTTTTGGGAGTTTAAAGATTGGAATCTTTTTATCTAATTGCGCCCCTAGAAACATTGGAATTGAGATTCTATCTTGCCCTTTTATAGGCGATTTTACACGGTGCATTGTTGCTTTTAAGTAGCCATTTGTGGCAAGTTCTAGGAATTCCCCAATATTAATCACAAAGGCTTTGTCTTTATGTGTGACATCAATCCATTCTCCAGAATCTAGTTGCACTTGCAGTCCTCCCACTTCATCAATCATTAAAAGCGTCAAAAATCCATCGTCTTTATGCGCACCAACTCCTTGTGTTGCTTGGCTATATGCCTCTCCCTTTTCTGCGATTCCGGGGTAGTGGATAAGCTTAATGTGTTGATAAATGTCTTCTTTAAAGAGTTCATCAAAGACATCATCTCTGCTATAAAGAGCTAAAGAAAAAGCCTTTAGAAGTGTTAAGCCCATTTGTGTTGTTTGTTTCTGCCATTCATAAAAGGTTGCTTGGAGTTCTTTTTGGGAAGGCAACCATTGGTTTGGTCCGTGTAAGCGCATATATGCGGGTAAATTTAAATCTCTAGCCTTGCTTTCAAAACCTAAATCAAGCTCTTCTCGCAAGTCTTTTGAGCCTAGCGTGTATTCTCCGCCAACTTGTGTGTATCCCCTAAAATGTGGTGAATTATCAATGCTAATTTTTAATTTTTCTTCTAAGGGAAGTGTAAAAAAATCCCTACTTAATGCAAAAAGCTTTTGACAAAGATTCCAATTTACATTATGCCCTACCAAGTAGAAAAAACCTATCGTGTGTGCTGCATAGCGTAAATCTTCAAAAAATTGTTCTCTTTGTTGGGAGCTGCCCTTTAAAAGTGATAAATCAATCACAGGAACACTAGACATAAAAATCCTTTTTTGAAAATGGAATGATTATAGCATATTCTTTTATGGTGTGATGTTCTTTATGTAAGACATTGTTTTTACAATTTTTTATCTCGCAAACTTTTTAAAGATGTCTTAAGCAATGTTATAGAAGATCTTAAGGTTTGTATCATAAAAATTTAAAACACATTCCAAGTTCATATTCTAAAGAATATTCATTAGCAATGCCTTTTTCTGCCGTAAGATGAAATGTTTTATCTTTATATAAGTCTGCTTGGTTTTGATGGGTCCATAGCTCTATTCCATTTGTGCTACTAGCTAGACAGATATCATTGCTGCCTAGTGTAAAATCTTTTTTAGCATAGCACAAAGGAATAGAACCATCGCAGCATCCAAAGCTTTGGTAGAAAAGAATTTGTCCGTATAGTGATTTTAATGTATCTATTAAATCTTGCGCTTTGTCATCAATTATGAGTTCCATTGCCATCCTTATTATGTGCCTTTTGGTAAGATGCATTTATGTATTTGCATTGGCACGCACAGCCATTAATGCTTGAAATAGCACTAATTGGCTGATGCTTGTCATTTGCAATTTATTATGCTCCCATATCAAGAACCATACGCCCTTCAATCTGTCCTTTTCGCATTTTATCAAAGACTTCATTGACTTCTTCAAGCTTCACAGCTGCACTGACATGAGCCTTGACGCGCCCTGTTTGTGCAAACTCAATTGCTTCTTGCAAATCAAGTCTTGTCCCAACAATTGATCCACGCACGGTTACGCCATTAAGAATCATTCCAAAAATTTCAAGTGGAAATTCTCCTGGTGGCAAGCCATTCATTGCGACAGTTCCGCCTCTTCTAGCGATTTTAACTGCTTGTTCAAATGCTTTAGGTGAAACCGCTGTAACTAAAACGCCGTGTGTCCCACCTTTAGTTTCTTTTCTAATTTTTTCAACAACATCTTCTGTCTTTGCATTTGCTACAACTTCAGCACCATAGCGTTTTGCAAGTGCAAGCTTGTCATCAGCAACATCAACTGCGGCAATTCTTAATCCCATAGCCTTTGCATACTGCACCGCTAAGTGTCCAAGCCCACCAATACCAGAGATAGTTACCCATTCACCAGGCTTTGCTTCTGTCATTTTGAGCCCTTTATAAACAGTTACTCCTGCACAAAGTATGGGGGCTAAATCAATGAGTTCTTTATGACTAAGATTAGGATTGCAAACGCCTACATAATTAGCATCTGCAACTGCATATTCTGCAAAACCACCATTTACAGAGTATCCACCATTTTTTTGGCTCTCACAAAGTGTTTCCCAACCACCAAAGCAATGCTCACAATGTCCGCACGCGCTATAAAGCCAAGGGATTCCAACAATATCACCAATTTTTAGGTGTGTAACACCATTGCCTAGCTCAACAATCTTTCCAATCCCTTCATGACCCGGGATAAGATTCGCTTTAGGCTTGATGGGCCAATCTCCATCTACTGCGTGTAAGTCTGTGTGGCAAACACCGCACGCTTCAATTTTGACAAGAACTTCCCCTGCTTTTGGGCGTGGGACTTCAACTTCTTCTATAACCAAAGGTTTTCCAAATTCTTGAGAAACCGCTGCTTTCATTGTGTTTGGGATGCTCATAATATATCCTTTCAAAATAAGTGTAATGGATTAAAAAAATCCAAGTTTGTTGATAGAGTAGCTCACTAACACATTTTTTGTTTGCTGATAATGCTCTAGCATCATCTTATGTGTCTCTCTACCGATTCCAGACTGCTTATATCCACCAAAGGCTGCGTGTGCGGGGTATGCGTGGTAGCAATTTGTCCATACTCTCCCTGCTTGTATGCCTCTGCCAAAGCGATATGCTCTGTTAATATCCCTTGTCCAAACCGCACTGCCTAAGCCATAAATCGTGTCATTAGCAATTTCTAAGGCTTCGCGATCATCTTTAAAGCTTGTTACCGCAAGCACAGGACCAAAAATCTCTTCTTGGAAGATTTTCATCTTGTTGTGTCCTTTAAAGATTGTAGGCTTAATGTAGCAGCCATTTGCTAGCTCGCCTCCTAGGTTATTCCGTTCACCTCCGATAAGACACTGCGCACCTTCTTGCTTCCCTGCTTCAATATAGCTAAGGATTGTTTTGACTTGATTTTCATCAACTTGCGCACCCATCATCGTATCAGCGTGCAAAGGATTGCCTATTTTTATGGCTTCCACGCGTTTTAAGACCTTTTCCATAAATTTGTCATAAATCTTTTCGTGGATTAAGGCTCTACTTGGGCAAGTGCAAACTTCTCCTTGATTAAAGGCAAATAGCACCAAGCCTTCAACCGCTTTATCCAAATATTCATCTTCATACTCAAACACATCTTCAAAGAAAATATTTGGCGATTTACCACCAAGCTCCAATGTGCAAGGGATAATGTTTTCTGTGGCAAACTGCATAATCTGTCGCCCAACACCTGTGGAGCCTGTAAATGCAACTTTTGCGATGCGTGGATTAGTGGCTAAGGCTTTTCCAATCTTACCGCCGCTTCCATTGACGATATTTACAACCCCTTCAGGTAGTAAGTCTGCAATCACATCAAAAAGCACTAAAATGCTCGCTGGTGTAGGGCTTGCTGGCTTTAGCACGACACAATTTCCTGCTGCTAAGGCTGGAGCTAGCTTCCACGCTGCCATCAAAATAGGGAAATTCCAAGGGATAATCTGCCCTACAACACCCAAAGGCTCGTGAAAATGGTAAGCAACTGTGTCATTATCAATCTCACAAATGCTTCCCTCTTGCGCTCTAATACACCCTGCAAAATAGCGGAAGTGATCCACTGCTAAGGGAATATCGGCGTTTAGCGTTTCTCTAATAGCCTTGCCATTATCCCAAGTCTCTGCATAGGCGATTTTCTCTAAATTTGCCTCAATCCTATCAGCGATTTTTAGCAAAATATTAGATCGCTCCGCCGGACTTGTCTCACCCCATTTTTGCCTAGCTTTATGCGCCGCATCTAACGCTAGCTCAATGTCTTCTTCGCTAGATAATGGCACTTTACAAAGTGTATTCCCATTTATGGGGCTTTTGTTATCGCTATATGCACCCTTTACAGGAGCAACCCATTTGCCGCCGATAAAGTTTTCATACTGCGATTTAAACACATTGCTTATGGTCTCATATTTACTCATTTTTCTACCTCGCTTTCACGATAGTTATAAGTCCAATTAAGGACTTGATAAATTCTATATCAAAAAATATTGTTTTAGCAATAAAACAAATTGAGGGTTTATGAAAAATTATTTAGGGATTACAAAAAGTTACATTAATGTAGAAAAGTTTATTGTGCCTATTCTGTGAAAGAGCCTATATATAGGGGCTTGAGCACTTTTTATTGTAGCATTTATGTTTGGAGAAGAATTATGGAGCAAAGCCTCTTTTAGAATCCTAAAGGATTCTAAAAAGCTGCTATTCCACTTCTGCGTCAATGACATCATCGTCTTTTTTGTTATTGGCTTGTGTGTTTGGGTTTTGTTTGTCCTCTTTCTTATACATTGCTTCAGCAAGCTTATGGCTTGCTTCTGTGAGCTCTTTTACCTTTGCGTCAATTTCTTCTTTGCTTGCGTTTTCATTTTTCAAAGTTTCTTGCAACGCATTGATTGCATTTTGGATTTTTTCAGATTCACTTGCATCAATTTTATCTTTCATTTCATTTAAGCTTTTTTGGGTTTGATTCACTAGGCTCTCTGCTTGGTTGCGCATTTCTATGACTTCTTTTTTCTTTTTATCTTCTTCCTTATTTAGCTCCGCATCTTTAACCATTTTTTCAATTTCAGAATCAGAAAGCCCGCTAGAGCCTGTGATTTTAATCTCTTGGGCTTTGCCTGTTGCTTTGTCTTTTGCGCTAACAGTTAGGATTCCATTTGCGTCAATATCAAAGGTTACTTCAATTTGTGGCACGCCCCTTGGAGCTGCTGGGATTCCGCTTAATTCAAAGTTTCCTAGCACTTTATTATCCCTTGCTAGCTCTCTTTCACCTTGTAAAACTTGGATGGTAACTGCAGGTTGATTATCTTCAGCTGTGGAGAAAACTTGATTTTTCTTTGTTGGAATCGTAGTTCCACGCTCAATAATCCTAGTCATCACGCCGCCTAGCGTTTCAATCCCTAGTGAGAGTGGTGTAACATCAAGCAAAAGCACATCTTTGACATCACCCTTTAACACGCCCCCTTGGATTGCTGCACCAACGGCTACAACTTCATCAGGATTTACGGATTTATTCAGCTCTTTGCCGATAAATTCCTTAACGCGCTCTTGCACCTTTGGGATTCTTGTAGAGCCACCTACCATCACAACTTCATTGATTTCATCTTTGTTTAAATCTGCATCTTTAATCACGCTTCCAATTTTATCAATGGTTTGGTTGATGTATTGCTCAATCAAACCTTCAAACTTCGCTCTTGTGAGCTTTTTAACCAAGTGCTGTGGTCCTGCTTGTGTCATTGTGATAAAGGGCAAGTTGATTTCAGTTTCTTGCGCGCTACTTAGCTCTTTTTTCGCATTTTCTGCTGCTTCTTTTAGTCTTTGGAGTGCCATCACATCGTTTTTAAGATTTATGCCTTGTTCGCTTTCAAACTCACTAACTAACCAATCAATAATCGCATTATCAAAATCATCTCCCCCTAAAAACGCATCACCGCCTGTTGCCTTAACTTCTACAACATTATCGCCAGTTTCTAGTACAGTAATATCAAATGTTCCACCCCCTAAATCATAAACTACGATATTTTCAGATTGTTTTTTATCCAATCCATACGCAAGGGCGGCAGAAGTTGGTTCGTTAATGATTCTAAGCACATTAAGTCCTGCGATTGTGCCTGCTTCTTTTGTTGCTTTTCTTTGCGCATCGTTAAAATATGCTGGCACTGTGATAACTGCTTCTGTAACTTCTTCGCCTAGATAGCTTTCTGCATCAGCTTTTAGCTTCATTAAGATTTTTGCTGAAATTTCTTGTGGAGTATAAATTTTCCCTGCAATTTCAATCGCACACGCCCCGTTTCTATCTACTACTTTATAAGGCAGTCTTTTTTTGGCTTCTTGGGCTTTGTCTTCATTAAACATTAGTCCCATAATTCTTTTAATGGAATAAATCGTTTTTTCTGGGTTTGTGATAGCCTGTCTTTTAGCCGGATCGCCTACTAGAATTTCGCCCTTATCTGTAAAAGCTACGATAGAAGGTGTGGTGTTTTTGCCTTCTTTATTGGCAATGATTTTTGCTTCATTACCTTCAAATACCGCCATTGCTGAGTTTGTTGTTCCTAAGTCAATTCCTAATACTTTTCCCATTGTGTGTCCTTTTAAAATTTAATTATTTTGCAATGCTAACCATTGAGGGTCGCAAAACTCTTTCTTTATATTGATAGCCTTTTTGCATCACTGCAACAATATCCCCTGCATTATGCTTTTCACTTTCAACTTGCATAATGGCATCGTGAAAATTTGGGTCAAATGCACCATCAGTTGAGATTGGTTCAATCCCGTGTTTTGCAAGAGATTTTAGTAGATTTTCTAGCGTTAATGCGATTCCTTCTTCAATCTTGCTAAAGATTGTGCCTTGTGTAGCATTATCAGTTTTAGAATCTTGAATGCTCTTTAGCGCAATCTCTAGCGTGTCAATGCTAGGCAATAAATCCTTTGCAATTTTTTCATAAGCGTATTCTAAGGCTTGGTCTTTATCGCGCTCTAAACGCTTCTTTGTGTTTTCAAAATCCGCATAAGCACGCACATATTGTTCTTTTAATTCCGCAATTTGTGCTTGCAAGGCTTCAGTTGTGGAATCTTCTGCTGTGTTGTTGCAATCTTGTGCAGTTTGTTTAGGGTTTTTGGTGTCTTGCAAATTTTCTTGTGCATTGTCTTGTTGTTGCGATTGTTCATTGTGTTGATTGTCTTGCAATGCTGCTCCTTTTTTAGTGAATTGACAACTTAAAAGTAAATTTTAGCAATTATTCTTTCAAATTTCAAGCAAAATTATATAACTTTAGTCTTATATTGTCAAGTTTAATTAATAAAATAAGCTAAACTTTCTTAAAAATTAAGATTCAATTTTGAAAAATACAGGGTTTTTTTGTGGTGTTTGCTGTGATTTTTTGTTTTGTAAGTAAAACTGCGTTATGCTACAAAACTTTAAAATTTAAGTTTAAGGAGTGCTTAAAATGCTTGGAAGACATTTAGTTGGAATCGGAATCGCACTTGTGATTGTGTGTTCGCCAACTTTTGCGCAAATAAAAAGTGTAGAAACACTTAAAAGCGCAAAACAAGTGATAGAAAAGAGTGCAGAATTTATTGTTGAAAATGGAAAAACTATAATTTTAAGCACAACAATGCAGAATCCCAAACCCATTGTGATTGACAAAAAAACTTATCCTTGGATTCCACATCCTAGCAATTTAGAGCGAAAAATCGCAATTTTAGCGATTCCTTATCATTCAAAGCCTAGTGTTGTGGCATTAGAAAATGGTGTGGAAGTTCAGATTGTGCAGGGAGATTATAAAAAAGAGAGCATTCAAGTAAGCAACGATAAAGCAAAGCCAAGCCCTAAAAACCAAGAGCGCATTCATAAAGAGCGACAGGAGGCAAATGCAATTTATAGCAATTACAGCCAAAAACGCCTTTGGGATTCTGCCTTTATGCTTCCAATGCAAAGTAAAATTACAAGCTCATATGGCAATGCGCGTGTGTTTAATGGGGAGATTAAGAGCTATCATAGTGGCACAGATTTTAGAGCGGCTGTTGGGACAGAGATTTTTGCTAGCAATCGTGGGAGGGTTGTGATTGCAAAGGAGCGTTTTTTAGCTGGGGGTTCTGTGGTGTTAGACCACGGGGAAGGTGTGTTTAGTATGTATTACCATTGCAGTGCAATTAAGGTTAAAGTTGGTGATATTGTTGAAAAAGGGGCTTTGATTGCGCTTAGTGGAGCAACAGGGCGTGTGAGTGGTCCGCATTTGCATTTTGGGATTTTAGTGCGTGGCGTGCAGGTAGATCCGCTAGATTTTATCGCGCAAGTTAATAGGTTATTTTAGGGGGGAAGTATGGATTATAGTATTGATGGAGAGATTTTGAAGAATCTAAAAACCATTTCGCTATCAATGTTTCGTAAAAATTTCTTTGGAATCTTTCACGGCTCTCTTTCAACAAAGCTTGAAGAGGGGCATTTTCTCATCAACAAAAAAGATGCGATTTTTGATGATTTAAATCAGGATTCTTTAATTGTGCTTTATCATAAGCAGGATTATCGTTGGAAAGAGGCAAGCATTGATGCTTTTATCCATTCACTCATTTACCAAAATATTCCTAATGCAAAATATATTGCCTATGGTATGCCCCCCTTTACTGCTTCTTATACGCTAACGCATAGAAAAATCATACCTAAAGACTATTTTGGCTATAAAATGCTTGGCACTTTAGATGTGTATGATCCAAAGGATTTTTATAATTGGTATGAAAGGGCGGATATTGAGATAAATCGTTATTTTAAAGAGAGTGATAAAAAGATTATGGTGATTCGTGGATATGGCGTTTATGTGTATCATAGGGATTTGCAGGTGCTATCTAAAATGCTGGCACTTTTAGAAAATTCTTGTAAGATTTTGCATCTTAGCTCGCTTTTAGAAGCAAGCAAGCAAGATCAAGATTTATTTGATATTTAAGTGATGCCCCCTACACACTAATCTCTAAACTTGTTTTTATTGCAGAATCCGTATAACCTGATGCATTAGAATACTTTGCATCTACACTTTTAGTAATATCTTGCACAATGCTAATAATATCATCTTCAAAGCTAGGATTATTCTCTAGG
>NZ_JALEIK010000006.1 GCF_022770205.1 Helicobacter sp.
GGAATCCAAGGAGTTTAAGGCAAAATACGCAAAGCATCCTTATCCACCATTAATGGATCCTAGTAAGGTTGTGTGGGAGCAAACTGATGCTAGGATTGCGTGGGATTTTAATCTGCCTTTGCCACCTTTTTATTCTATGCTCTATCTTTGTCCCCACAGCGTTGGGACTGGGGCAATGCTAACTTTTTTAAGGACTGCGGGGGGGGGGGGGATTTAGTGTCTCTTATAATGAAGCTCCAACAAAAGCAATAGAGCATTATGTTTCCCATTACACGCATCTTATTAGCAATAGAGATAAGTTTAATGTCCTAGCCTTTGAATGCTATGGTGTGGAAAAATTTGGGAGTGATAGAGAAAGGGAGAAATATTTTGCACTAGTTAGTAAGAGTGTGCCAGCACTTATGCAAGTGCGTGATCCTATTGAGAGCTTAAAGCACGGGGCGTTGAATTGGGATTTGTTACTTGCAAACCTTGGGGATTTGCAAAGGGATTTTAGCCTAGCCTTTGATTACCATTATTTTGATAAAATCTTACGCATTAGAAAAGCTACATATGAGCCGCCAAAGGATTTTTCTTATCTTAATAAACAAGGTCCTGGGATTTGGACTTCTTTAGTTAATGCGCTAAATCCACAAGATTTAGTCTATATGGATATGCAAGAGATTTCAAAAGATAGGGCGTTTGATACGCTGACAAAGCTTGCGAAGCATTTTAACTTTAATCTACCACAAGAAAAAGATAGAAAAGTTTATGAAGCGAAGCATTTTAGCGGGAATTTATTCTTTTTATGGAGCAATGCACCGCTAGTTTTATGGGTAAATTCTAAGGATTTATCAAACAAATATTCTAAAAAGAATCCAAAAAATGTGTTAGCAAATCCTAATAAAAATTTTGAAATTATCAAAGATGGTAGTTTTAGGATTTACTTTACAGCACCTGAAGGGCATTTAGGCGTGGTAGATATTGCGGAGCATTTTGAAGATGAAGCAACACAAGAAGAAATAACAAAAGAAGCAATGACAAAAGAAATTGGAGTGTATATGCAAGAAGGTGAATTTAAAGCCTTGCGTAAAGATGCTATGCTGTGGGAGGCAACAAAGGAATATGTGAATGAGTTTTTAGAATATTTAAAGGTGGAATCCAAAAAGGCGCAAAATGAGCGCATTACCACAGAGCAAGTCTTAGAAGCCCTTAAGGCGGATAAAGAAGCGGCAAAAAACTTAGAAGCAGTCTTAGAGCCGTCATTAAGGCATTTAAAAAAGGCGCGTCCAGATATTATAAAATCGTGGAAATATTATCAAAACTTTAAAAAACTTTGTAAAGGATAAGGTTTAAGGCATTTTTTATTACAATAGCGGAATTTTTCTAAAAGAGTGAGTGAATGGAAAATGCTTTGAATGTCTCACAGCTTAGTGGAAACTTGAGCAAAGAATTGCTAAAAGAGGCAGTAGATAAGTTTGGCACGCCTTTGTATGTGTATGATTTAGGGAGGATTGAAGCGCGTTTTAACGCATTAAAACAGGCTTTTAGTGGTAGGAAGGTGCTCATTTGCTACGCACTCAAGGCAAATTCTAATTTAAGCGTGATTAAGAAGCTATCAAGCTTGGAGAGTGGGGCTGATTGCGTGTCTTTAGGGGAGATTAAACGCGCGGTGATGGCTGGGATTCCAAAGTATAAGATTATTTATAGTGGCGTGGGGAAGCAGGATTTTGAGATTAAAGAGGCAATTGGGCTTGGAATCTTGTTTGTTAATGTGGAAAGCAAGGAGGAGATGCTACGCGTGGAGGCTTGTGCTAGGGAGCTTGGAAGCCCTGCTAGGATTTCAATCCGCGTGAATCCTAACATTGATCCGCAAACGCATCCTTATATCGCGACAGGATTAAAGGAAAATAAATTTGGTGTCAGCATTGAAGAGGCGAAGGGAATGTATCTACACGCGCACAATGCGGAGTTTTTAGAGCCTGTTGGAATCCATTTTCATATCGGCAGTCAGCTAACAAAGCTAAAGCCTATCGCTGAGGCGGCGCAAAAAATCGCACAGCTTACACGGAGTTTGCTAGCATTAAAGATTGATATTAAGTTTTTTGATATTGGCGGGGGGATTGGGATTGCTTATAATGATGAAAATACAATTCCACCTCATGATTATGCGCAGGCGATTTTAGCGGAGTTGCGTGGGCTTGATGTAACAATTATTTGTGAGCCTGGAAGGTTTATTGTGGGGAATAGTGGGGTGTTTTTAACGCAGGTGCTGTATCAAAAGGAAAATCAAGGCAAGCGGTTTGTTGTGGTAGATGGGGCGATGAATGATTTAATCCGCCCTAGTCTTTATGCTGCCTATCATCAAATCCTAGCCCTTAAAAATACGGAATCTAAAATGAGTGAAGCTGATGTGGTAGGTCCAATTTGTGAGAGTGGGGATTATTTGGGTAAAAACATTGTGCTACCACATTGTAAGCGGGGGGATATTTTAGCAGTTTTAAGTGCTGGGGCGTATGGCTTTAGTATGGCGAGTAATTATAACACGCGCCCTAGATGCGCAGAAGTGGTGGTTGAAAATGGAAAAATCCGCTTGGTGCGCAAAAGAGAGAGTTTTGAGGATTTAATCGCGCTAGAGCGGGAATATTTATAGTTTTACAAGGAAGGGTATGAATTTAGCAGAGCAAACAAAGAAACTTTTAGAGATATTAGGCGATGGTTTTCCACTAGAGCGTTTGGGGTTAATCTTACAGCATAAAGAGATGATTTTAGAATGGTTGGAATCCAAGGAGTTTAAGGC
>NZ_JALEIK010000034.1 GCF_022770205.1 Helicobacter sp.
AAAAACTTTTCTTTTATTTTAGTTGCAAGATACGCGATAATAAAAGCTATTGCAATAGCCAATAGAAAAATACCACCGTGATTTAATGCTTTCACAAAAAACGTAGTAGGCAAAACCAAAAATGCTAAAAAAGCAAAAACACCCATATCACCCTGAAAAAATGCACTCAATTTCCACAATTTTTCAAAAAATTCTCCCATTCTTACATCCTCTTATATATAATTTCATACGCGCCAATCACGCGCCCTATAATGCGTAATTCCTCTAAATCTTTCACTTCTATATTAGAATACTCTTTATTATCCGATACAAGCGACAAAGGACGCTTTTTGAGCCTTTTTACAAACACTTCGTTTTGATACTCTATAATATAGATTCCCCCCTCAATGCTAGAGCCATCGTCTTGAAAGATTAGCATTTGCCCTTCTTTAAGCGTAGGATACATAGAATCCCCCACAACGCTAACAATCCCCATTTTGTTAAAGCTTACTACCCCAAACATTGCGCGCAATTCATTTTTATTAAAAGGGATTAACTCTACTTCGCCTTCAAAATTTGTAGCACCAAACCCCGCGCTTACTGCAAAATCTTTATAAAATGGGATTGTGATTTGATTATCGGAGGTATCGCTGTTTTGCGGATTGTATGCGTTTAACTCCCCCAATTTGTTTGATTTATCCGATTCATCGTTTTTATGTAAATTTTTTTTACATAAAGATAGCATTTTGTCAGCAATTAATGGATTAATTTTGATTTTTCCTCTTTCAAAATTGTTAATTTGTTGCCTTGTTTTAATGCCGATTAAAGCCCCAATTTTTTCCTGTGAAAGCCCTAGTTTTAGGCGTATTTCTTTAAATTCAGAAGCTTCCAATTAGTCTCCTTTTATATTTTTTGTAAAAAAATTTTACTTAGTTATTGACAATGTAAAATTATTTTACTATAATTCCCTCATCAAAAGTTTGTAAAGTCTTTAATAAATTTTTGTAGAGAATAGCAAAAATTATCCCAAAGGCTGCTTACTTTTATGTTCTTTGAAAACTTGTGTTGTTATAATTTTGTAAAGGATTCTAAATGCTGGAATTATTAAAAAATATTGGCTTAGGATTTTACGGCAATTATGCGTTAGTAATATCACTTTAGCGAATGCGTATATTGTCTTAGGAAGTATTGCCCTGTTTGTGTTTTTAAACAAAGAAAGGATAAACAATGAGTTACGAATATGTGATGGCTGGAGCTTTGACATTCTGCTTGATTCTTGCGAGTTATTTAGCATTTTTCAAAAAAGAAAAAGCCCACAAACACTAAAACCTACAAGCAACAAACAATAACTTCAAGGGGTTTTGCCCCACCTCTTTACAATCTCACATAACAACCCCATTCATTTTAAGGTAAGAAATATTTAAAAATACTGACAATACCGATAATCGCTAGGATTAGGATTGCGATATTGATAACCCATACAAGGCTATTATAGTCTTGTGGTATCTCTTTGATTTCATCATTGTAGCAGCAGGGTTTATTGGTCGCGATACAAACGCCTTTTACGCGTTTATTGCAGGTTATATCAACAAGCGTTATCCCGTTGATTCTCTTTTGGTAAAAATAATTATCTTTTACAAAAGGGCATTCTACAAGCAGATTTTCTACAGGTTCAGGCTTCTTTTTAAGCAACACACACCTTACGAATGAATTTTAGAAGTATCTATAATGAAGCTCCTTAGTGTGTAATTTTGTTTTGCAAAAATAATTATAACACAAGTGGCTTCACAATGGATATAAAGGAGTAAAAATGCAATTACAGGTTTTTGAAAAATCAGACTTAGGACAAATTCGAGTCATAGGCGATAATGAGAATCCACTTTTTTGCCTTAGGGATGTTTGTGAGGTGCTAGAGCTTTCTAAGGCTTCAATGGTGCTAACAGCCTTAAATGCGGAGTTTGGAAGTGGGGTAAGCCAAACTTATCCCATCATAGATAAGCTAGGACGGGAGCAAAAGGCAACCTTTATCACAGAGCCGCAACTCTATTTTGTGCTTATACGAAGTGATAAACCAAAGGCGAAGCTTTTTAGAAAGTGGATAACCTCTGAAGTTTTGCCTAGCATTAGAAAGACTGGAAGTTATACCATAAAGAATACTACCCCCGCATTGCCTCAAAATTATAAAGAAGCATTGCAGCACTTAATTGTGCAAGTGGAAAAAAACGAGAAGCTTCAAGAGGAAAATTTAAAATTGCTAGAAAGCAAGGCAAACTTAAATCGCCTAATGCACTCAGAGCGCACCTACCTTAGCACAACGATTGCAAAAGAGCTAGGGTTAAATAGCGCAAAGGAGCTTCACGAGATTTTAAACCGCGTGGGTGTGATTTACAAGCGCGATAGAGCGTGGCTACCTTATGTGAAATATGAGAAATACAAACTCATTGAGAGCAAAAGCGAGCTAATCAAAAAAGCCGATGGCGAAGTGATAGAAACCTATACTAGCCGATGGACACAGGCAGGGCGGGAGTTTCTACTTAGAGAGTGGAATAAGATTATAGATCACTATGCAAGGAGGTTGAAAAATGAATCTGCTAAACAAATGGATAAGTGCAATTAAGCGTATTGCAAGGACTTCAAAAAATAAAGCAGAGTTTCAAGAAAAAATGTTAATCGGGCTTAAAGGTTATTATTCCGTTAGTAGATACTATGAATATAACGGATTAATTTTTTATAAAAAGGGGGTAGAATCTTACCCAGTAGATACATTTTTAGGAGCGTACCAATGCAAACGATGGAGTTAAATAAAGAAAAAATAAAAAAAGACTTTTTTACGATAAGTAATATGTGCATAAGTTTAAAAATTGAACGTGGGCTAATCCATTATGTTTTGAAAAAAGGCTTTAAGAGCGCAGAAGAGATTCGCCCAGATTCTAAGGCTAAAGAAGTATTTTTAGTTTTAAAAAATGGCGGATATATAAAAAAAAGGAGCAAAAATGCAAAATAGACTAAGCAAAGAAAGAGTTGGTAGAATCACTGGAAGTAGAATCGGAGCGATTTTAGGACTAGAGGGCGCGTTTAAAAGCAAAAATGCGATTCTTTTAGAAATGGTTAGGGAATATTATGGTGAGGCAAAAGAGGAGACTAGCCCTGATTTACAAAGGGGAATAGAATTAGAGCCGCTAATTTTAAAAAAGGCGATAAAAGAATATGAAACTCCGGGGTTTATAAAACATAAAAAATATGATTTTTTAGGCGCAACTCCAGATGCGTTTTTTATAGATGATGTAGGCAAAAAAGTGTGTGTAGAAGTAAAGGCACCGCGTAATTTTAAGGAAATTACACCAAGCTATAACGCACAAATGCAATTACAGATGGAAGTGTTAGACGCAGATGTTGGGCTATTTGTGCAAGGCATTTTAATCAATGAGGAATTAAAAGTCTTTAAAAGCTTAGTAGAGCGCGATAGAGAGTTTATAGAAAAAAACATAGAGTCTTTAAGGACTTTTATGGAGGATTATGAAAGAGCAAAAAACAATTATTTTGATTTAGAGTTAGAGAGCTTAAGCCGCGAATATGTTGCACTAAATGCGCAGGCAAAAGCAATTCAAGAGAAGCTAAGCGGTATAAAAGAAAAGCTTATTTCTAAAGGCACTTTTGAAAATAGTTTTGTAAAGGTGATTGAAAAAACAAGACGCGGCGGAATTGATTTTGCAAGATTTTGTAAAGATAACGCCTTTTCAATTCCATTGGATTATATCCGCGAGGATACAAAGTTTTTTGAGGTAAGGGTCAATGAATAGTGTGCATTTAATTGGGAATTTAACAAGAGATGTTGAGGCAAAGACGCTAAGCAGCGGTGCAAAAGTAGCAAAACTTTCCCTTGCAATTAATAGATACCGCAAGGGCGCAAGCGGGCGCACAGAAAATGAGACTTGCTTTATTGAAGCAGAATGCTGGGGGCGCACAGCAGAAACAGCAAGCACATTTTTAAAGAGGGGCTCAAAAGTAGCAGTAAGCGGATTTTTAAAGCAGGAAAGTTGGCAGGATAAAAACGGCAACAATCGCAGCAAGCTATTTATTTTCGCAGAGAAAATAGAATTTTTAAGCACAAAAAGCAATAGCAATGCAAGAGCGCAACAAAGCAATGCAGCACAAGAATTGCCACACAAGCCCCCACAAGAAATTCTGGTTGAATTTGTTGAGGATGAAATCCCGTTTTAAAGGATATAAATGGATATAAAAATTGTTTTAGACGCATTATACGCAGAAAAATACGCGCTATTAGAAAAAATAGCCAAGCTAGAAGTGGAGCTAGAATCAGAGAAAAAGGTAAATGAAACTCTAGAAAAAGGGTTATTAGAATTACAAGATATTGTATCAGTTTTGAAAGGATAAAAAATGGAAGTTATAAAAGTTGAAAATAAAAGTGAGATTATGCAAGAGGCGATGAAATATTTAAATGGGCTAGGATGCAATTTAAGCGAAGCCCACAAACATCAATTCTTAAACATTTGTAGCAGCTTTGGTTTAAATCCGTTTTTAAGGGAAATTTACGCCATTCCTTATAACAATAATTTTAATATTATTGTGGGATATGAAGTGTATTTAAAGCGCGCAGAATCAAGCGGGCGTTTAGCGGGATGGAAAGCTTGGTGTGAGAATAAAGGCGGGGAGCTTAAAGGATGTGTTGAAATTTTGCGCAAGGATTGGACTTGCCCTTTTTATCACGAAGTCTCTTTTAAAGAATACACAAGCGGTAAAAACTTGTGGCTAACTAAGCCTGAGACAATGATAAAAAAAGTGGCAATCGCGCAAGGCTTTAGGATGTGCTTTCCTTGCGAGTTAGGTGGAATCCCTTACACAAGAGAGGAGTTAGAAGCACAAGACTCTATAACAAAAGACAAAGAAGTAAAAATACCGCAAAATGATACCTCCTCAAATGCTAAAGCGTTAATGGATACATTAAAGAGCTTAGGTTTAGAAGTCTTAGAGATTAAAAAGTTTTGTGAAAAACACAAAATCACAAGTGTTAATCCTGAATCTATTGAAGCGATTTTAGGGCGAGAGGATTTAAAAACATTAGTTGAGGATTTTAAAAGCGAGCATAGCACAAAAGAAGTGGCTGTTGTTGAGGAATCAATCTAGCCTTGCAATGAGGGGTAAAAAATGGACATAAAAGAGCAAATCATTATCTCTTTGGGTAAAAAGATGTGGGGCATTACACCCATTGATTGTGAATATATGGGGAGTTTGCTAAGGGAGCTTACAGAGGGCGAAGCAAAAGAAGTTTATAAAAAGGTTGTGAATGCACAACACATAAATTTAAACACTTTTTCTAAGGCTTGTAGAGAAGTTAAGGGGCAGGCGATACTACAACACGAAGTAGAAGCAAACACCCTTTTAGAAAAGCTGCACAAAATTGTAGAAAAAATAAGCTGGGAGCGGAAAATTAACAATTTTATACAAGGGCGTTACCCTTTAGAAAAGATATTGATTAATAACAAACCTGCTTTTACAAAAAAAGAGCTGGCGGTGTTAAGAATGGCGCATAAAACTTATAAAGACTTAGTGCAATACAGAGAATATGAACGCGTAAGGGATAATATGCGTTACATTTCCATTAAGTTTTGGATTTTAGGATTAACCGATGGTCATAAAGCTCTTAAACATTAGCCCGCCTAGCGTTAATCATTATTGGTTAGGCAGCGGCTATCATCGCTATATCAGTAAAAGCGGGATTGAATTTAAGCGCGCGTTAGCATTAAGTGCTAAGGCAAGCAAGGTTATCATCACAAAAAAACAAGTGCGCTTAAGCATTATTTGGCACAAGAAAGATAAGCGGCGTAGAGACATAGACAATATTTTAAAACCCATCTTAGACGCATTAAACGGAATTGCGTATTATGATGATTCTCAAGTTACAGAGCTTTTTGTTAAAAGACAACAAGGCGCGCAAGAATGTTTAGAAATTACAATCAAGCAGCTA